>NZ_JAWVPQ010000024.1:0-350 GCF_046592795.1 Streptococcus sp. TATVAM-FAB8 | reverse complement strand
TATGCCGGCTACATGACTTGAACACGCGACCCTCTGATTACAAATCAGATGCTCTACCAACTGAGCTAAGCCGGCAACTTCTTATTTAATGCGGGTTAAGGGACTTGAACCCCCACGCCGTTAAGCGCCAGATCCTAAATCTGGTGCGTCTGCCAATTCCGCCAAACCCGCATATTAATATGACCCGTACTGGGCTCGAACCAGTGACCCTCTGATTAAAAGTCAGATGCTCTACCAACTGAGCTAACGAGTCAAACGGTCCCGACGGGAATCGAACCCGCGATCTTCGCCGTGACAGGGCGACGTGATAACCGCTACACCACGGGACCTTTTGGTTTATATACCATTGT
>NZ_JAWVPQ010000023.1:0-358 GCF_046592795.1 Streptococcus sp. TATVAM-FAB8 | reverse complement strand
ATCGGGAAGACAGGATTCGAACCTGCGACCCCTTGGTCCCAAACCAAGTGCTCTACCAAGCTGAGCTACTTCCCGAAATTATGCACCCTGCAGGATTCGAACCTGCAACCGCCTGATTCGTAGTCAGGTACTCTATCCAGTTGAGCCAAGGGTGCATCATAATATTAAATTGTATACTGCCGAGGACCGGAATCGAACCGGTACGAAGGTTACCCTTCGCAGGATTTTAAGTCCTGTGCGTCTGCCAGTTCCGCCACCCCGGCCTCTAACAAGCGAACGACGGGGTTCGAACCCGCGACCCCCACCTTGGCAAGGTGATGTTCTACCACTGAACTACGTTCGCATAAAGAGTATCCTA
>NZ_JAWVPQ010000022.1:0-609 GCF_046592795.1 Streptococcus sp. TATVAM-FAB8 | reverse complement strand
GCAGAAGAGTAAGCAAAAGGCCAGAATCATCTGGTCTTTTCTTATGGTCTAAAATCTGAGAAATACGGTTCAATGCTTTTTAAAAAGGCTTTCTTCCCTTCAAAACGTTCCCCACGAATCACTTTTTCCAACTTTAGTCGGTCTTCTCTTCCCAATGTTCTTCGTAAACGAGCTAAGCTATCCTGATAAGCCACGTAATCTGCGACTTCAAAGAAAGATACCTGAGGCACACAGTGACTAATATCACCAATTTCTTCATAAGGCATACGATTAAATTTCCGCTTAAAGGATTCCTGATGGCGGATAATATCTTTAACATGGTTAGAAAATTTTGTTTTAAAGTAACTATAACGTTTGCCTTCATTAATTAAGAGGTCTGGATGCTCCTCTAAGAGTTGAAAGAAAACAATTCGACCTTCTTGAATCCAATCCTCATAGTCCCAGAGTTTAACAAAATAATGACGGCGTAATTTTAAAATAATTGGTTTAACGGTTTGAAAATAACGTTCAAAATCCACTGTTACGATCTCCTTTTTCCTTTTTATTGTTAAGGTACCCTTATTATAGAAAGGATTAGGAAAAAGGAACATGACAAAAATGTCCAAATGA
>NZ_JAWVPQ010000021.1:0-5013 GCF_046592795.1 Streptococcus sp. TATVAM-FAB8 | reverse complement strand
AAAACTGAACAATACGAACCAAACGTGCGGGTTACGGAAGTAACCTGTCAAAAACGATAAATCTGTCAGTGACAGAATGAGAACAAGATTAAATGAGAGTTTGATCCTGGCTCAGGACGAACGCTGGCGGCGTGCCTAATACATGCAAGTAGAACGCTGAAGACTTTAGCTTGCTAAAGTTGGAAGAGTTGCGAACGGGTGAGTAACGCGTAGGTAACCTGCCTACTAGCGGGGGATAACTATTGGAAACGATAGCTAATACCGCATAACAGCATTTAACCCATGTTAGATGCTTGAAAGGAGCAATTGCTTCACTAGTAGATGGACCTGCGTTGTATTAGCTAGTTGGTGAGGTAACGGCTCACCAAGGCGACGATACATAGCCGACCTGAGAGGGTGATCGGCCACACTGGGACTGAGACACGGCCCAGACTCCTACGGGAGGCAGCAGTAGGGAATCTTCGGCAATGGGGGCAACCCTGACCGAGCAACGCCGCGTGAGTGAAGAAGGTTTTCGGATCGTAAAGCTCTGTTGTAAGAGAAGAACGTGTGTGAGAGTGGAAAGTTCACACAGTGACGGTAACTTACCAGAAAGGGACGGCTAACTACGTGCCAGCAGCCGCGGTAATACGTAGGTCCCGAGCGTTGTCCGGATTTATTGGGCGTAAAGCGAGCGCAGGCGGTTTAATAAGTCTGAAGTTAAAGGCAGTGGCTTAACCATTGTTCGCTTTGGAAACTGTTAGACTTGAGTGCAGAAGGGGAGAGTGGAATTCCATGTGTAGCGGTGAAATGCGTAGATATATGGAGGAACACCGGTGGCGAAAGCGGCTCTCTGGTCTGTAACTGACGCTGAGGCTCGAAAGCGTGGGGAGCAAACAGGATTAGATACCCTGGTAGTCCACGCCGTAAACGATGAGTGCTAGGTGTTAGGCCCTTTCCGGGGCTTAGTGCCGCAGCTAACGCATTAAGCACTCCGCCTGGGGAGTACGACCGCAAGGTTGAAACTCAAAGGAATTGACGGGGGCCCGCACAAGCGGTGGAGCATGTGGTTTAATTCGAAGCAACGCGAAGAACCTTACCAGGTCTTGACATCCCGATGCTATTCCTAGAGATAGGAAGTTTCTTCGGAACATCGGTGACAGGTGGTGCATGGTTGTCGTCAGCTCGTGTCGTGAGATGTTGGGTTAAGTCCCGCAACGAGCGCAACCCCTATTGTTAGTTGCCATCATTAAGTTGGGCACTCTAGCGAGACTGCCGGTAATAAACCGGAGGAAGGTGGGGATGACGTCAAATCATCATGCCCCTTATGACCTGGGCTACACACGTGCTACAATGGTTGGTACAACGAGTCGCGAGTCGGTGACGGCAAGCAAATCTCTTAAAGCCAATCTCAGTTCGGATTGTAGGCTGCAACTCGCCTACATGAAGTCGGAATCGCTAGTAATCGCGGATCAGCACGCCGCGGTGAATACGTTCCCGGGCCTTGTACACACCGCCCGTCACACCACGAGAGTTTGTAACACCCGAAGTCGGTGAGGTAACCTTTTAGGAGCCAGCCGCCTAAGGTGGGATAGATGATTGGGGTGAAGTCGTAACAAGGTAGCCGTATCGGAAGGTGCGGCTGGATCACCTCCTTTCTAAGGATAAACGGAAGCACGTTTGGAGTATTGTTTAGTTTTGAGAGGTCTTGTGGGGCCTTAGCTCAGCTGGGAGAGCGCCTGCTTTGCACGCAGGAGGTCAGCGGTTCGATCCCGCTAGGCTCCATTGAATCGAAAGATTCAAAAGATTGTCCATTGAAAATTGAATATCTATATCAAATTCCACGATTCAAGAAATTGAATTGTAGATAGTAACAAGAAATAAACCGAAACGCTGTGATTTAATGAGTTTAAGGTCAACAGACCAAAATAAGGTTAAGTTAATAAGGGCGCACGGTGGATGCCTTGGCACTAGAAGCCGATGAAGGACGTGACTAACGACGAAATGCTTTGGGGAGTTGTAAGTAAACATTGATCCAGAGATGTCCGAATGGGGGAACCCGGCATGTAATGCATGTCACTCATTACTGTTAAGGTAATGTAGAGGAAGACGCAGTGAACTGAAACATCTAAGTAGCTGCAGGAAGAGAAAGCAAACGCGATTGCCTTAGTAGCGGCGAGCGAAAAGGTAAGAGGGCAAACCGATGTGTTTACACATCGGGGTTGTAGGACTGCGACGTGGGACGACAAGATTATAGAAGAATTACCTGGGAAGGTAAGCCAAAGAGAGTAACAGCCTCGTATTCGAAATAGTCTTTAACCCTAGCAGTATCCTGAGTACGGCGAGACACGAGAAATCTCGTCGGAATCTGGGAGGACCATCTCCTAACCCTAAATACTCTCTAGTGACCGATAGTGAACCAGTACCGTGAGGGAAAGGTGAAAAGCACCCCGGGAGGGGAGTGAAATAGAACCTGAAACCGTGTGCCTACAACAAGTTCGAGCCCGTTAATGGGTGAGAGCGTGCCTTTTGTAGAATGAACCGGCGAGTTACGATATGATGCGAGGTTAAGTTGAAGAGACGGAGCCGTAGGGAAACCGAGTCTTAATAGGGCGCATTAGTATCATGTCGTAGACCCGAAACCATGTGACCTACCCATGAGCAGGGTGAAGGTGAGGTAAAACTCACTGGAGGCCCGAACCAGGGCACGTTGAAAAGTGCTTGGATGACTTGTGGGTAGCGGAGAAATTCCAAACGAACTTGGAGATAGCTGGTTCTCTCCGAAATAGCTTTAGGGCTAGCGTCGATGTTAAGTCTCTTGGAGGTAGAGCACTGTTTGATTGAGGGGTCCATCCCGGATTACCAATATCAGATAAACTCCGAATGCCAATGAGATATAATCGGCAGTCAGACTGCGAGTGCTAAGATCCGTAGTCGAAAGGGAAACAGCCCAGACCACCAGCTAAGGTCCCAAAATATATGTTAAGTGGAAAAGGATGTGGGGTTGCACAGACAACTAGGATGTTAGCTTAGAAGCAGCTATTCATTCAAAGAGTGCGTAATAGCTCACTAGTCGAGTGACCCTGCGCCGAAAATGTACCGGGGCTAAAACATATTACCGAAGCTGTGGATACCTTTTAGGTATGGTAGGAGAGCGTTCTATGTGTGAAGAAGGTGTACCGTGAGGAGCGCTGGAACGCATAGAAGTGAGAATGCCGGTATGAGTAGCGAAAGACAGGTGAGAATCCTGTCCACCGTATGACTAAGGTTTCCAGGGGAAGGCTCGTCCTCCCTGGGTTAGTCGGGACCTAAGGAGAGACCGAAAGGTGTATCCGATGGACAACAGGTTGATATTCCTGTACTAGAGTATATAGTGATGGAGGGACGCAGTAGGCTAACTAAAGCGTGCGATTGGAAGTGCACGTCTAAGCAGTGAGGTGTGATATGAGTCAAATGCTTATATCTCTAACATTGAGCTGTGATGGGGAGCGAAGTTAAGTAGCGAAGTTAGTGATGTCACACTGCCAAGAAAAGCTTCTAGCGTTAATTATACTCTACCCGTACCGCAAACCGACACAGGTAGTCGAGGCGAGTAGCCTCAGGTGAGCGAGAGAACTCTCGTTAAGGAACTCGGCAAAATGGCCCCGTAACTTCGGGAGAAGGGGCGCTGGCTTTAAGTCAGCCGCAGTGAATAGGCCCAAGCAACTGTTTATCAAAAACACAGCTCTCTGCTAAATCGTAAGATGATGTATAGGGGGTGACGCCTGCCCGGTGCTGGAAGGTTAAGAGGAGCGCTTAGCATTAGCGAAGGTGTGAATTGAAGCCCCAGTAAACGGCGGCCGTAACTATAACGGTCCTAAGGTAGCGAAATTCCTTGTCGGGTAAGTTCCGACCCGCACGAAAGGCGTAATGATTTGGGCACTGTCTCAACGAGAGACTCGGTGAAATTTTAGTACCTGTGAAGATGCAGGTTACCCGCGACAGGACGGAAAGACCCCATGGAGCTTTACTGCAGTTTGATATTGAGTATCTGTACCACATGTACAGGATAGGTAGGAGCCTATGAAATCGGGACGCTAGTTTCGGTGGAGGCGTTGTTGGGATACTACCCTTGTGTTATGGCTACTCTAACCTAGATAGGTTATCCCTATCGGAGACAGTGTCTGACGGGCAGTTTGACTGGGGCGGTCGCCTCCTAAAAGGTAACGGAGGCGCCCAAAGGTTCCCTCAGAATGGTTGGAAATCATTCGCAGAGTGTAAAGGTATAAGGGAGCTTGACTGCGAGAGCTACAACTCGAGCAGGGACGAAAGTCGGGCTTAGTGATCCGGTGGTTCCGCATGGAAGGGCCATCGCTCAACGGATAAAAGCTACCCTGGGGATAACAGGCTTATCTCCCCCAAGAGTTCACATCGACGGGGAGGTTTGGCACCTCGATGTCGGCTCGTCGCATCCTGGGGCTGTAGTCGGTCCCAAGGGTTGGGCTGTTCGCCCATTAAAGCGGCACGCGAGCTGGGTTCAGAACGTCGTGAGACAGTTCGGTCCCTATCCGTCGCGGGCGTAGGAAATTTGAGAGGATCTGCTCCTAGTACGAGAGGACCAGAGTGGACTTACCGCTGGTGTACCAGTTGTCTTGCCAAAGGCATCGCTGGGTAGCTATGTAGGGAAGGGATAAACGCTGAAAGCATCTAAGTGTGAAGCCCACCTCAAGATGAGATTTCCCATGATTTTATATCAGTAAGAGCCCTGAGAGATGATCAGGTAGATAGGTTAGAAGTGTAAGTGTGGTGACACATGTAGCGGACTAATACTAATAGCTCGAGGACTTATCCAAAAATGAAACGAGTCAATATTGACAGCGCGTAGGTTTCTTGTTAGAATATATAGGTATTCAATTTTGATTGGATAATCAATCATAGTTAAGTGACGATAGCCTAGGAGATACACCTGTTCCCATGCCGAACACAGAAGTTAAGCCCTAGCACGCCTGATGTAGTTGGGGGTTGCCCCCTGTTAGATATGGTAGTCGCTTAGCA
>NZ_JAWVPQ010000020.1:0-5611 GCF_046592795.1 Streptococcus sp. TATVAM-FAB8 | reverse complement strand
AAACTATCGACAATAGACTAGTAGTATCTTCATTTTGACTTAAAGTATAAAAAGTCAAAAAATGATATAAGAAGAATTTTTTTACTCTTCTTAATTAAAAAGCCATCAATAAAAATTACTGCCAAGACAATGCAGTATAAAATAATGAAAATAGAATAATACATAAGCACTAAATTGCTCCACATAAATCAATTTTTAAGAAAAATTTTTCTAATATTAATTGATATTAATAATAGGAAAGAGAGAAATCCAATAATGTTCAAGAGGAAAAATATAGGAGACAGCTCTTTAAAAAAATTTGATACCGAAACTATAAGAAATCCTGTAGATACAATAATTGAAATCATTTTCTTCTTGTACATACTAATTAACACCCCTTAAAACAATTTCGCTTTCTAAATTATAAGGAATTTTAGCAGAATGTTGCAGCTCCAGTCGCTGCACCTCCCCAAAAACCAGCAGCAGTCCCAGATACTGTCCCAAAAATAGGTAACGTAACGGTTCCTACAGCAGCACCAGCAACTCCACCTGTTAGTGCACCTCCAACTGTCCCAAGTCCACATTTTACCAAGCCCCCACCTTCAACGTTTGAAAGTTCTGCTGATGTCAATGCTTCAAATTGTTCCAAATTTTTCATGTTTTCTTCTCCATTTTCTTTTTTATTTTGTCGTTGCAACTGACAATTCATAGTTTAGCATAGAATTTTAGTTATAAACGTAAATGTCGTAAATAGTCATTTTTTCGTCGTAAACGGTAAATTCCTCAAGAAATTTATACCATTCGCGACTGAATTTTAACCGTTTACGACTTTATCATTTTTATCATGATTTTTATGGCATAATTAAAGTTTGATATAAGTAAAGACAGGAATTAACTAGATTTTTCATAAGTTCATCACGTCTTTGAAAAAGTGGTCAGAACATTAGCATGACTTTTATTAAGTGCTTCATATTTCTTAATTAGAGGTAATTTTGGCCTTTCAAGACTGTTTTTTGACCTTTTATGATATAGGTGGTCACAAGCTAATATTTTGTGGCATAATAATTCTTGACTTTAATTAGAAGGAATGGGTTTATGAGGAGATATAAATACGTTAGTCAGATTGATATGCGAGATTGTGGGGTAGCTGCTTTAGCGTCAGTTGCTAAACACTACGGCTCACACTTTTCGCTTGCTCACTTGAGGGAACTGGCTAAGACGAATAAAGAAGGAACAACTGCTCTTGGAATCGTCGAGGCAGCTAAAAAGATTGGCTTTGAGACACGCGCTGTAAAAGCTGATATGGCACTTTTTGAGATGGATGATATCCCGTATCCTTGCATTGTCCATGTGAATAAGCAAGGAAAACTGCAACACTATTATGTCATCTATAAGGCTAAAAAAGATTATCTAATCATCGGTGATCCTGACCCAAGTGTGGGAGTCACAAAAATGACTAAAGCAGATTTTGCCAAAGAGTGGACAGGGGTTACAATATTTCTAGCTCCTGCAGCTAGCTATAAACCACATAAGGATAAGAAAAATGGCTTAATGAGTTTTTTGCCAATCATCTTTAAACAAAAAGCACTACTAACATATATAATTCTTGCTAGCTTACTTGTAACTTTGATTAATATTGTCGGCTCTTATTATCTTCAAGGAATCTTGGACGACTATATTCCCAATCAACTGCAATCCACTCTTGGAATTGTCTCAATCGGCTTGGTCGTGACTTACATCATGCAACAGATTATGAGCTTTTCACAACAGTATTTGTTAGTTGTGCTCAGTCAACGTTTGACGATTGATGTCATTTTATCTTATATTCGTCATATTTTTGAATTGCCTATGTCCTTTTTTGCGACAAGGCGAACTGGGGAAGTGATTTCACGCTTTACCGACGCTAACTCTATCATCGATGCTCTTGCTTCAACAATCTTATCGCTTTTTCTCGATGTGAGTATCCTTTTCATCGTTGGCAGTGTTTTGATTTTGCAAAATGCTAAGCTCTTCTTGATAACCTTAATTGCTTTGCCTGTTTATGCCATCATCATCTTTGCTTTTATGAAGCCTTTTGAGCGAATGAATCATGACGTCATGCAAGCTAATTCTATGGTCAGCTCTGCCATTATTGAAGATATCAACGGGATTGAAACCATTAAATCACTAACTAGCGAAGAGACACGTTATCGCAATATCGATAGCGAATTCGTGGAATACTTGGATAAAAGTTTCACACTTAATAAATACGAAGCAATGCAAGCCTCACTTAAGCAAGGAGCACAGCTGATTTTAAATGTGGCTATTCTCTGGTACGGCTCACGTCTCGTTATGACAGGGAAGGTTTCTGTTGGGCAATTGATTACCTACAACACCCTTTTATCTTACTTCACAAAACCAATGGAAAATATTATTAACTTGCAAACTAAGTTACAGTCGGCGAAAGTGGCTAATAAGCGTCTTAACGAAGTTTATCTGGTATCTTCTGAATTTGATAACAAACAAGTAATTGATAATCCAGAGTTTCTCAAAGGTGATCTTGTCTTTGATGATGTTTCTTATAAATACGGCTTTGGACGCGATACTCTTAGTCACATTAAACTTCGTATCAAAGAAGGTGAAAAAGTTAGCCTTGTCGGCGTCAGTGGTTCTGGGAAAACAACTTTAGCTAAAATGATGGTGAACTTTTATAGTCCAAATCAAGGTCAAATCACCTTGGGAGGCTATGACTATAAAACTATTGATAAAAAAGTTCTTCGTCAACACATCAACTACCTTCCACAACAATCTTACGTCTTTTCTGGAAGTATCCTTGATAATCTCACTTTAGGTGCTTCTGATGCGATTACTCAAGAAGACATTATCAAAGCCTGTGAAATCGCTGAAATTCGTGCTGACATTGAAGCTATGCCAATGGCTTACCACACTGAATTATCAGATGGGGCTGGTTTATCTGGCGGTCAAAAACAACGATTAGCTATTGCCAGAGCACTTCTGACTAAGTCACCCGTCTTAATCCTAGATGAAGCAACAAGTGGTCTTGATGTGCTGACCGAAAAACGTGTTATCCACAATTTGTTAGCTCTAAAAGACAAAACCATTATCTTTGTTGCTCACCGTTTAAGCATTGCCAAGCAAACTGACCGTGTCATCGTCCTAGATAAAGGACAAATTATCGAACAAGGTCATCACGAGCAACTCATGCAAAATCCTGGCTTTTACGCTCAGCTATTTCAAGAATAAGGAGGAATCATGAACCCTAAATTATTTCAATCGGCTGAATTCTACCACAGACGTTACCATAATTTTGCGACACTCTTGGTTCTTCCAATGACAGCTTTCGTGCTTTTTTTATTGCTATTTTCTCTCATTGGAAAAAAAGAAATCACTGTCACTTCTGTTGGTAGCCTTCGTCCTACAAAAATTATCGATGTCGTGCAATCTACTAGCAATAACACTGTTCTTGTTAATCACTTGAGCGAAAACAAAACGGTTAAAAAAGGAGATTTGCTTATCCAGTACTCGGATAAATTAGAAGAAAGTCAAATTAAAGCTATTCAGACCCAAATCGAGCGAGATGAGCGTCAGCAAAATGCCCTAAACACACTAAAAGACAGCCTCAATCAGAATAAAAATCTTTTTTCAGGTGATGATGAATTTGGCTGTGCTGCAACTATCGATCGTTTTCTTAGCCAAAGTAAAACCATTACGGCTCAAGTTTCTCAGGCTAATGATTCAGTTGCCAAACAAGAAGCAGGGGTCAATCGAGCTAACGCTGCGGTTAACAAACAAATCAGTGAACTTCAAACACAAGCTAGCCAATACATAGAAGTCAAAGATGCCATTCAAAACAATCAAACAAGTGTTTCTGGTGGTAATCCGTACACAGCTACTCTTAACAGCTATTTAAGCCAGCTCCAAGCTCTTCCTAGCGATGCTGCTACTAGCAGCAAAGAAAGCCTTAAAAATCAGTTTATAGCTGACCTCCAAGGCCAAATTGATAGCATTAATTCTTCTATTTCAAGCCTACAAACGCAATCTGCTTCAAATTACTCAACTGGCAGTTACGACACCAGTGCAGCTAGCCAAATTGAAAGTCTACGTCAGCAAGAACTGACCCAAGCTGAAACACAGCTAGCTCAAGTAACTCAGGAAAAAGAAAACTTACAAGCGCAGCTTGATCAAACAAGCCTGTCAAAATCTGATACTATCCTAAAAGCTAAAGAAAATGGGATTTTGCATGTTTCTGATGAGTTTGAAGGGAAAACTCTTCTCCCACAAGGAAGCCAAATTGCAGAAATTTATCCTGATATTGTTAAAACCAAAAAAGTTGCCATTTCATACTACGTTGATTCAACTCATGTTAGCCAACTGAAAAAAGGACAGCAGGTGCGTCTGACTCTTGAAAAGATTAGCAATCACGCCATCGTTGTTAGCGGAAAAATTAGTAAAATTGCTAGCTCTGCTACTCAAACAAAAAACGGTAATTTCTTTAAAGTCACAGCAACTGCAGAGGTTACTGAAAAAGACAGTTCTAAGCTAAAATACGGCTTACAAGGCAAAACCATCAGTGTTATCGGAAAAAAATCCTTCTTTAACTACTACAAAGACAAGCTCTTAAAAGATTTTCAATAAGAATAACCAGCCAAATTGGCTGGTTTTATTTTTTTCTTGGTTTGAACACTTTAACAAAAACTAAGACTAAATAAAGAAGATAAATCCCTGTAAAGACAAGTTTTTCCGATAAATCGTTCGATTCTAGTATAAAATTTTTTATCCAAATCACTGAAATAGTACTTACTGCTACTAGCCAGCTAAATTTTTGCTGCGAGTTTTTCATAAAATCCTCCCATTCTCCTTAATTTTCTTTTTTAAGTGTAAAAAGAAAAGGGAAGTAAGCATCCTAACTTACTTTCCTCTAATATCATCTTGAAAACGATGAATTTTCAAAGATAGGTTTCTCCCATAATATCTCGCGAGTGCCTAAGATTCCCTTTTTACATTGCAACAACACTTCTTAGTAACACTGCGACTAAAGTCCTTATGTCATTTAAATCTCCTGGAAATGACGTGTCATGTGACTGACATATTTAATTGTAGCAGAAATTTTGCGAAATGACCGTCTATGTCGTAAACGGTCGTTTTTTCGTCGTAAACGGTAATTTTTTCATTATTTTTACTACCTTTCAAAGAAAATAAATGTAATCAGATGCCAGCTAAGATAAATATTCCATGCCATATGAACAAGAATTGATGGATAGATTGACCGTGTTTTTCTAAAAAGAATCGCTAAAATTAAACCAAGAAAAGCATAGTTTTTAAATACCTCTAAACTCAAACCATAAGAAGATAGATGAGCTACTGAGAACATTACAGCAGATAGTAAGCAATCTAAGTAAAATTTTGATTTCTCAAAAAAGCTAGTCATCAAAACACCACGATAAACTAACTCTTCTAGGATTGGTCCGATAATAAAGGGTTGTAATGCGACCAAAAACGCCAATGGGGAATCACGGAAAAATAATAAATCATTTTTTATATCTCCACCAACAAATAAAAGATTACTGAAGTAAGCGTATATCACCCCAAAAGCAAGCAAAGTTACTAAATAATCTAAAGGTTTTAGTGGTCT
>NZ_JAWVPQ010000019.1:0-12374 GCF_046592795.1 Streptococcus sp. TATVAM-FAB8 | reverse complement strand
AATTAAATACATATGGATTCTTTTAGAAAATAGAAAAATTAGAAAAAGTATTCAGGATTTAGAATCATTATTTATACTATTACCGTATCTTAATGATACACAGCTCATAAGTTTAAAAGAGTCTCAGTATATTCAAGAATTACTATCTCCCCCTGAATGGGAAGAACTCAAAAGAAAAATTGGAAATTATACCAAATAGATTAGAAATATTATCTAATTTTCATACTTGGATTCCAAAAAGCACCCCACTTCAACTTGCAGTTGAGGTGGGGTGCTTTTTGATTGTGATACTCTTTGAAAAGTAGTTATCTGTGAAAAAGAAAGTTAACTAGGATTGTTTATAGTATAGATTTCCTTACTTAAGGCAATCTTAACAAATCCTTGTAGAAAGCTTAATTTATTTCACCAATTTTTTCATGTCTTCGATACGAGCGACTGTTGCGTCGTATTTAGCTTGGTAGTCAACTTGTTTGTCGCGTTCTTTTTGGACAACTTCTGGTTTAGCGTTAGCGACGAACTTTTCGTTGCCAAGTTTGCGTGCAACCATATCCAATTCTTTTTGCCATTTAGCAAGTTCTTTGTCAAGACGTGCCAATTCTTCTTCAACGTTAAGAAGGTCAGCAAGTGGCAAGAAGATTTCTGCGCCAGTGATAACGCTAGACATTGCCAATTCTGGAGCTTCGATTTCAGAAGAAATTTCAAGTTTTTCAGGGTTTGTGAAGCGTTTGATGTAGTTCACATTGTTGTTGAAGAAGTCTTCCAATTCTTTGTCGCTTGTTTTAACAAGAAGTGTGATTGGTTTGCTTGGTGCAACGTTCACTTCGCTACGTGCGTTACGAACGGCACGGATAAGGTCTTTAAGACTTTCAACACCTTTGTGCGCAGCTTCATTTTCAAATGCTGGGTTAACAGTTGGGTATTCAGCTGTTACGATTGAACCTTCAGAAATTTGTTCAAAGATTTCTTCAGTTACGAATGGCATGATTGGGTGAAGCAAGCGAAGGATTTTATCAAGTGTGTAAAGAAGAACTGAACGAGTGATAACTTTTTCGTCTTCATTGTCGCTGTAAAGCACTTCTTTAGTCAACTCAACATACCAGTCAGCAAATTCATCCCAGATGAAGTTGTAAAGAATGTGACCAGCCACACCGAATTCAAATTTATCAAAGTTTTCAGTGACTTTAGCAATTGTTTCGTTCAAGTTGTGGAGAATCCAACGGTCTGTAACGTTACCAGCTGTACCAGCAGCAACTTTTTCTACATTTGCGCTAGCTTGGTCAAGCGTAAGGTCTTCATTGTTCATCAAAATGTAACGAGAGATGTTCCAGATTTTGTTAATGAAGTTCCAAGCAGCATCCATTTTTTCGTAAGAGAAACGAACGTCTTGACCTGGTGCAGAACCATTTGACAAGAACCAACGAAGGGCGTCAGCACCGTATTTTTCGATAACGTCCATTGGGTCAATACCGTTACCAAGTGATTTAGACATTTTACGTCCTTGTTCATCACGGATAAGACCGTGGATAAGCACGTTTTCAAATGGACGACGTCCTGTGAATTCCAATGATTGGAAAATCATACGTGATACCCAGAAGAAGATGATATCATAACCAGTTACCAATGTTGAAGTTGGGAAGTAACGTTTGAAGTCTTCTGCTTCTGTGTCAGGCCAACCCATTGTTGAGAATGGCCATAGTGCTGAACTAAACCAAGTATCAAGCACATCTTCGTCTTGAGTCCATCCGTCACCTTCTGGAGCTTCTTCACCGACGTACATTTCACCTTCAGCATTGTACCATGCTGGGATTTGGTGACCCCACCATAATTGACGAGAGATAACCCAATCGTGAACATTTTCCATCCATTGAAGGAAAGTATCGTTGAAACGTGGTGGGTAGAATTTCACTTCGTCATCAGTGTCTTGGTTAGCAATGGCATTTTTAGCCAATTGATCCATTTTAACGAACCATTGTGTTGACAAACGTGGTTCAACTGGCACACCAGTACGTTCTGAGTGACCAACGCTGTGAACCATTTTTTCGATTTCAACAAGCGCACCGATTTCTTCCAATTTTTTAACGACAGCTTTACGTGCTTCGAAACGATCCATACCAGCAAATTCACCAGCAAGTTCGTTCATTGTACCGTCGTCGTTCATCACGTTGATTTGTGGCAAGTTATGGCGTTGACCAACTAAGAAGTCATTAGGGTCGTGTGCAGGAGTGATTTTAACCACACCAGTACCGAATTCTGGGTCAGCGTGTTCATCACCAACGATTGGAATAGCTTTGTTAACGATTGGAAGGATAACATTTTTACCAATCAAATCTTTGTAACGATCGTCATTTGGGTTAACCGCAACGGCAACGTCACCAAACATTGTTTCAGGACGAGTTGTTGCTACTTCAAGGCTACGTGAACCATCTTCCAACATGTAGTTCATGTGGTAGAAAGCACCTTCGACGTCTTTGTGGATAACTTCGATATCAGAAAGGGCTGTACGAGCTTTTGGATCCCAGTTAATGATAAATTCACCACGGTAAATCCAACCTTTTTTATAAAGTTGAACAAAAACTTTACGAACGGCTTTTGACAAACCTTCATCAAGGGTGAAACGTTCACGTGAGTAATCTACAGAGATCCCCATTTTACCCCATTGTTGTTTGATTGTTGATGCGTATTCATCTTTCCATTCCCAAACTTTATCAAGGAATTTTTCGCGACCAAGGTCGTAACGTGAAATACCATCTTCAGCAAGACGTGCTTCAACTTTTGCTTGAGTTGCAATACCAGCGTGGTCCATACCTGGAAGCCATAGAGTATCAAAACCTTGCATACGTTTTTGACGGATAATAATATCTTGCAAAGTTGTATCCCAAGCGTGACCAAGGTGAAGTTTACCTGTTACGTTTGGTGGTGGAATAACGATAGAATACGGATGTGCTTTCTTATCGCCAGAAGGCTTGAAAACATCTTCGTCTAACCATTTTTGATAACGACCAGCTTCAACTTCAGCTGGGTTATATTTTGGTGAAAGTTCTTTTGACATAATATGTCCTTTCTACAATTTTTTCAATAAGTTAATCAATTCAATTTATCAGGTGCTGCTTATAACTTCTCCCACTCACTTTTTAACAATCCATAACGTAATAAATCACAACGTTTTCCTTGTGCATCCTTACGATCACGGATTTTTGATTCAAGAGTAAAGCCAAGTTTTTCAGCTACACGCTGGCTAGCTTTGTTGTAACTATAACATTCAATTTCGATTTTATGGAGGCCTACCAGATTAAAACCAACTTCTAAAAGCGCACGCGCAGCTTCTGGCATAATACCTTGACCCCAATAATCTGGGTGGAGTAAGTAGCCCATCTCCAGCACATCATCAGCATGGCGGTGATTAAAATCAATCGAGCCGATAACTCTATTAGAGCCTTTGGGACAAATACCATATCCAGCTGGAATGTTCTGTTCACTCCAACGTTTAGGCATAATATTATCTAAGTAATTTTCCTCTTCTGCCACACTTTTGACAGGTGGAAAACCGGCTGGCCAAGTCACTTCTGGCAAGCTCGCATAATCAAAAATATCCTTAGCATCTGACACCAAACGCTGACGCAAGTAAAGACGTTCTGTCTCTACATCCGGAAGTTTATTGTCGTTTATCTGACCTAGTATCTTAATCATGGCAATTCCTCCACTCTAGGATAAAAAATCGCCCCTGTCTTTCGACAGGGACGAACTTTTATAAATCCGCGGTACCACCCACATTCGAGTGACTAGCACTCGCAACTTTGTTATTCAGTTACAACCTTCAGCAACCAGCCTCGACATTTGTGCGGATTTCTCAGCGCCACCGCTTTCTGTAACAAATGGTCTTCAAGACACCTCTGAATGTTTTTATTTTAACAGATTTGGTCAGCTAACGCAAATGGATTAAGCTTTGAAAGCTACGCCATTTTCTTTAAGTTTGTTAACTGTTGCTGGACCAATTCCTTTAAAGGCCAAAACTTCTTTTTCTGTGTAATTTTGGAAATCAGATACTGATTTAATTCCTTCATTGTAAAGTGTTTCAACAAGTTTTGGTCGAATGCCTTCTACGGCAGAAATCGCTGAAAATTCTTCCAAACTAAGAGTTGCTTTTGAAACAACGTTAGCAGCAGCTTTAACAGTTGAAGTTGCAGCTGTTTTGATGATACCTGCACGTTTTAATTTCAATAAGTACTCTTTTTTTCGATTCTTTTTCTTTGCCATTTTAGTAATTTCTCTCCCCTAAAAGATTATCTGGTAATTCGTGGAAACCTTTGCCGGCTTTATAATTAGCAAATTTGCCTTGGATATAACGGTAAGCATCAAGTTTGCTTTCGTAACGGATGTAAGCATCAGCAGCACGTTCATCCTTATCTTCTTCCACAATCTTACGGCTGGCTTCCATTGCCATCTCATTAACTGTAATTTGTGAATCAACCCAAGCTTCAAATTCTTTTAAAAATTCTTGTTCGTAAGTCATAAATACCTCTCGTCTGATTTCCTAGGTCATATTATAACACAAACCTTGAAAAAATGAGAGCCTTGTAAAGGATTTGTAACATGATTTCCATGAATCCCCTTCCTTTTTTAGAAATTTTTCTGAAAATAAGCTCAGATAGAGCTAAAAAAAAGTCCCTCAGCTTTTTTCTCACATAAACTTGTCTTTTTCTACTATTTAAAGTAGAATATTAAAAATATTTCGACACACTTTATAAAGGAGATGCAATATGATTCTATCGCAATTTGACCCAGAAAAAAGAGCCATCATCAATCCCAGTGACATCGTGGCAAGTCTTCCTCAATTTCCAAAAACAGTTGTGACCTGCTTTGCAAGAGCAACCTTTGCTAGAATTTTAGCCGAAGTTCCTCACCGTCAGATTGCTAAAACAAGTGTGGCTAATCTCGAAATTCCAATTTATGAGCTTGACTTTCATGGAGAAAAAATCGGCTTTTTTAACTCCTACGTCGGGGCAAGTAGCTGCGTTGCCGTCTTAGAAGATATCATTGCCATGGGAGCAGAAAATCTCCTTGTCTTTGGAACTTGTGGCGTCCTTGATAATAGCATTAAAGAAACCTCGATTATTATTCCAAGCTCTGCTATTCGCGACGAAGGGACAAGCTATCACTATGCCCCTGCTACTAATGAAATTGCTCTTAATCCAACTTATCGTGAGCGCTTTAAAAACTTTCTTAGTCATCAAAGCATCTCTTATACTGAAGGAAAAGTCTGGTCTACAGATGGCATTTACCGTGAAACACAAAGCAAAATGCTAGCTAGAAAGGCACAAGGTGCTATCGCTGTTGACATGGAATGCTCTGCTATTGCCGCGCTAGCTAAATTTAGACAGATTAATCATTTTCAGTTTTTCTATTCCGCCGACAATCTTGACAGCGAAAAATGGGACCCACGTACCCTTGCAAATGATGCTGACCTTGAAAGAAAAGACCGCATCGCTAGTATCGCCTTACACTTTGCCACCCAAGTCTTCAAATAAGCTCAAAAACTCTCAGCTTTTTTAGCTGAGTTTTTTTTAAAAATTTTTTTGCTTACGCTAAAAGCCTGATTTTTAGCCATCTTTGACTTTTTAGTCAAAAATAATTAAGTTTTCGCTCTTGTCAAACACAAAATATAGTGCTACTATTTTATCCGGGCACAAGATATTGTGCTTAAATCATTTATTATGACAAATACAAGGCCTTGACTTTGTCACATATAGATACTCTACTGGGAAAGGAGGACTTGTTTCACCTATTTCCAAACCATAATAACTCACCAAACATACATTTACTAACCTTACTCTAGACAGATAGCTTTGCTATCAAAAATACATTTTACACATTACATTTTTAAATAAATACTACAGAATTAGCATATTGGAGGTGCATTACCATCGTGATTATTCTAGCAGGAATGATAGGAGTCGGAAAAACTACCTACACTTCTCTCTTAGCCAAAGAACTTGGCACAACAGCATTCTTTGAACCTGTTGACAATAACCCAATTTTAGATAAATACTATGAAGACCCTGAAAAATACGGGTTTGCTTTACAAATTTACTTCTTGAACAAACGCTTCAAATCAATCAAAGAAGCTTACGAAGCAGACAACAATGTCTTAGACCGCTCAATCTACGAAGATGCTTTATTTACTTACATTAATACCCTTCAAGGAAGCATCAGCGATCAAGAATATAATATCTACTTGGAATTGCTAGACAACATGATGGAGGAAATTGACGGACTTCCTAAAAAAGCTCCTGATTTGCTAATCTACCTCGAAGGTAGTTTTGACCACATCATGAACAACATCAAAAAACGTGGACGTGATTTTGAACAACCAGATGACGAAAATGGTCTAACAGATTACTACAAACTCCTTCACAAGCACTACACAAAATGGTATGAAGATTACCAATACAGTCCAAAAATGAAAATTAACACCGACAACCTCGATGTTACAAAACCTGAGGACTGGGATAAAGTGTACCAAATGATCCGTCAAGAAATGAAATCAATTGGAATTGGAGATTAACATTTTTTGAAAAAAAAACTTTCACTTAAAGAATCATTTAACAACGCTTGGAATCGTTTTGACTTAAAAGAAAAGATTTTCGTAATCTTTGCCTTCTTAGTCTCTCTCGGATTTACCCTATACGGGATGATTCCGACACTCTTTTCAGGAGACCTTAACATCTTACATGTCCTCTCAATTATCATGTCTATCTTTGGTTTTATTGGGACATGGACACTAGCGATTCAATGGCAGCACACCTTTAAAGCAAATGGTGTTCAAAATGTTGCTGGTATCTTAGTCGCTGGTATTCAAGGGGTTTACGGTGAAATGTTCAAAAGTTGCTACTACCTTGCAACCGAATTTATCGGACATTATAACTGGAAAAAACGCCGCAATGACGATGGTGAATTAGTCGTTGATAAAAAATTCAGTCTAAAAGACGTGCTTATCGCTGTCTTCTTCTGGACATTTGGCCTAGGATTTATTTCTTATTGGATGGGCGGACAAAAAATCATCCTAGATGCTATCACAAATGGGCTTTCCTTTACTGCCCAACAACGTCAGGTAAAAGGACACCTCGACGGCTACTACATTTGGTTAGTTGTTGATTTGCTTAGCTTTGTCCTTTACCTATCTATCGGTAACCCAATCGTTGCCTTCAGTTACCTAGGTATGGTAGCACAAGGTTTCGTAGGAATTATCATCTGGAAAAAGAGCCAAGGACAAGAAAGTCTTGCTCAAGAAACCGTTGCTTAATATAAATCGAAAATCTGGGACATCAGTCTCAGATTTTTTTGATATCATCAGCAAACATAGTCAAAAAGCCTAACTCAAAAGAGTTAAGCTTTTTTTGTAATCTCATGAATGGACTTAACTGTTGCAACATCCGCTCCATGCTCTCCAAGCATTTTTTCCATCCAAATCATGTCATACCAACGGTTGAATTTATAACCCGAATCATGAAATTTTCCAACCAATTGATAACCAAGTGCTCGATGGAATTTCTCGCTTCCATTTGTCAGATAGGCATCTTCGACATCAGTTGAAGCAATACAAGCATTAAGATTGAGGATACCCATTTGAGTTAGATAATCTTCTAACTTTCCATAGATTTGACGTCCTACACCCTTACCACGCGCAGCCTTATCCAGATAAACCGTCGCTTCTGCTGACCAAGCATAAGCAGCTCTAGGATGGAATTTAGAAGCATAAGCATAGCCAAGAATCTTGCCATCTTCTTCTGCCACAAGATAAGGATAAAAAGCCATGATTGAGCGCATACGCCCCGTAAATTCCTCTAAAGTCGGCACATCATATTCAAAAGTAATAGCTGTTTCTTCAACATAATAACGATAAATATCAAGCAGAGCTTTTGCATCATCTAAACTTGCCAAACGAATCGTAATGGCCATTCTCACAAGTCCTCCAAAAATAATCAATAATTTAGTATAACGATAAAGTAGCCCAGTGTCAAAATAAACATAACACCACTTGTCAAATTCACAATTATTAAAAAACGCAAGGAGCCCCTTACGTTTCATCATTTTCTTATTTCTTGACTAACTTAACAACTGCTTCAGTTCTTGCTGTATGCGGAAACATATCCACCGACTGAATGTAATGAACATCATAAACTTTACTTAATTTAACCAAATCACGAGCCAAAGTCGCCGTATTACATGACACATAAACCATTTTAGCAGGTTGATATTTCAAAATAGTATCCAAGAGTTTATCATCAAGACCAGTACGAGGTGGGTCAACAATCAAAGCGTCCGCACGATAACCTTCCTTATACCACTTAGGAATAATGTCTTCTGCACGACCAGCTTCATAATAAGTATTGTCAAAGCCCATACGCTGTGCATTTTTCTTAGCATCCTCGATAGCTTCAGGAATGATATCCATCCCACGAACACTCTTAACTTTACCTGCAAAAGCAAAACCAATTGTTCCGACACCACAATAAGCATCGATAACATGGTCATCTTCTGTCACATCAAGCGCAGCCACAGCCTGACTATACAAGACCTGTGTTTGCTCAGGATTCAACTGATAAAAAGCACGAGGCGAAAGACTGAAATGATAATCCAAAACCTCTTCTGAAATATCAGCATCGCCCCAGATAACCTCTGTTTTTCCGCCGTAAATCTCACTTGATTTTGAACGGTTAAAGTTGACAGCAATTCCCTTAATAGCTTCAAATTCAGCCGTTAATTGCTTAATAAGCGGTGCTAAAAAGACATCTCGACTAGTAATAAAGATAATCTGAACTTGTCCAGTAGCTTTTGCTTTACGAATCATTACTGTTCGAATACCAGCTACCTTGCGCTCATCATAAATCGGAATATGATGTTTTTCTAGCAATTCTGCCACACGATTAATAATAGCTTGCGTTAATTCATCTTGAACAAAACATTCTTTGATATCAACCAAACGGTGGCTACCTTCTTCAAAGAGCCCCGCCTTAACATTTCCTTTAAAAGAACGTGTTTGGAACTGCAATTTGGCACGGTAATGATACGGTACTTCCATTCCAAGTGTGTGCCTAATTTCATAATTTTCATAACCAGCTGGTTTGAATTTTTTCAAAGATTGACCAATCAAATCATCCTTAAACTCCAACTGCTTATCATAACGTAGGTGCATAATCTGACAGCCACCGCATTTTTGATAAATGGGACATTTCGGTTCCACACGAAACTTAGATTTCTTATTGATTGTCAAAAGTCTTGCCTGAGCAAAATTACGCTTAACCGCCGTAATCTGACAAAAAATATCTTCCCCCTTCAAAGCACCTGGAACAAAGACTAAAGTCTTCTTATAAAATCCAATTCCTTCACCATTAATTCCCATGCGCTTGATTTTCAAAGGAATTCTTTGTTTTACTTTCAAATTCATTAGTGACTAAATATAACTCCTACTTCTTTCAATTTTTCTAAAGTTGCCTTACCAAACTGAGGTAAAGCTAAAATATCTGCTTCTGTCCAAACTTGAAAATCCTGCAAATCATAAATATCATGCGCCAGCAAGATTTCAATTTGGTATTCTGATAAAAAGGCTAACGATTCAACTTCTGCCTGACCTGCCTTGTGCTCTGAAAAATAATCATTCAAATAAGCTTGCACATAATTTCCAGCAGTCATCAGTAAAGGTAAAATACGATAAAGTCCTACATAGACCGCTTCTAAACTATCTGGACGATGAATGCCAGCTGCGCCGACAGACATAATATCATCCATCAAAAGCTCGGGTGATTGACAAAAAATAGCAAAGTCCTTAACATCAGCATTCAAAACTTCAATCAAATAGTGTGCCATCTCATCATGACCATCTAAAATAGCCCCAACTAACAAAGGGATTTCTAGTAAAATATCATGTCCAATATCAGACTGCTTCTTAAAGAATACCAAAGCCTTATCATATTGTGACGTCAAAATATACAATGCCATTATCTCATGACGACAAGCAAACAAATCCGATGAATCCAGCTCATAAACCGCTTCAAATTGCTCAAGAGCTCTCTGATAAAGTCCATTTTGCTTATAAAGCATACCAAGATTAACTTTTGAAAAATAATAATCTTTCTCAGATATTTCACCCTTCTCATGAAGCTCTTCATAATAATCAACACGCTTTCTAAGCTCTGTTAAATCCTCAAATAAATTCCAATTTTCAGAGTCTAGCTCATCTTCTTCATCTTCTAAAAAGTCATCATCAAACGGAAACTCTTCAAGGTCATCACTTAAAGACTTAAGCATGCGGTATTCATCTAAATCAACGATTTTACTATCTTTCACCATATCACCTCCCTGCACTTTAATCACTACTATTTTAACATTTTTGTTATAATGAATGTATGAAAATCACTAAAATCGAAAAGAAAAAAAGGCTATATCTTTTAGAAATTGAAGAAAAAGATAAACTTTACGTAACAGAAGACACTATTGTTCACTTTATGTTAAGTAAAAATATGGAAATTGACGAAACAACCTTAAAAGATATTCAAAGATACGCTCAATTTTCATACGGTAAAAACTTGGCACTTTACCAAATTTCTTTCAAGCAACGTACCGCAGATGAAGTCAAAAAATACTTAGAAAAACATGAAATTGATAGTCAGTATATCCCAGAAATCATTGAAAACCTCAAAAAAGAAAACTGGATTAATGATTCTCAATATGTTGAAACCTATTTATCTCAAAATCTATCATCAGGAGACAAAGGTGGCTTCGTTTTAAAACAAAAATTACTTCAAAAAGGAGTTGATGCTCAACTCATTGACCAAAAATTAGCTGAATTAGACTTTTCAGACCTAGCTGAAAAAACAGCTCAAAAACTTTTACGTAAATATCAAAACAAGCTCTCAACAAAAACACTTAAAGATAAAATCATCCAAAATATGATGAATAAAGGCTTCTCATACACAGAAGCAAAAGATGCCTTTGAAACACTTGATATCGAAAAAGATGAAGAACAAGAATTCGAACTTTTAAATAAAGAACTTGATAAACAATATCGAAAATTTAGTAAAAAATACGAAGGATATGAACTAAATCAACGATTAACGCAAGCTCTCGCTCGAAAAGGCTTTTCATATGATGATATTAAGAGCGCTCTTAGAGATTATTTGTGAAATAAATTGCATTTCTAAGTGTCCTTTTTCAGAAAATTATGATAAACTATAACAGATAAGTTTAATTGTAGAAAGTTGGTAAGGCATGAAATTACCTAAGGAAGGCGACTTTATTACAATTCAAAGTTATAAGCATGATGGTAGTTTGCACCGAACATGGCGCGACACTATGGTACTAAAAACAACAGACAATGCTGTTATAGGAGTTAACGATCACACACTAGTAACAGAAAGTGATGGGAGACGTTGGGTTACGCGAGAACCAGCCATTGTTTATTTCCATAAAAAATACTGGTTTAATATCATTGCGATGATAAGAGATAACGGTGTTTCATACTACTGCAATCTTGCTAGTCCATACGTCATGGATGAAGAAGCTCTTAAGTATATCGATTACGACTTGGATGTCAAAGTCTTTGCAGACGGTGAAAAAAGGCTACTTGACGTCGACGAGTACGAAATACACAAAGCAGAAATGGGCTATTCTCCAGACATTGATTTTATTTTAAAAGAGAATGTCAAAATCCTTGTTGATTGGATTAACAATGGAAAAGGACCGTTCTCAGAAGCCTATATTAATATTTGGTACAAACGTTATCTTGAACTTAAGAATCGTTAAAGTTGCGAGCACTCCGATAGGGGTGCTTTTACGCTAAAGAAAGGAGTTACTATATGGCATTTGAAATCAGTAAAGAAAGATACGCCAGTTTTGGCGTAGCAACAAGCCTTCCACACGAAATCATTGATACCTTCTGGGATATCTTAGATAATTATCTAAAAGGTGTCATCTCACTGGAATCAATCATCAGCTTTCGCTTAACTGAGAAAAAAGGAAAATTAACGATCTGCTACCAAAATCAAAATCAGCAAACAACTATTGCTTTTGATTATAATTACCCGTATGACCCATTCTTTCCAAATATTGTCTATCTGATTGATCAATCAGGAACAGAAACACTTTTATTGCCACATGAACTAGACTAAAAAAGAAGGCTCTCGCCTTCTTTTTTAAACCTTTTAAACAAAAATAAATAAAATAGTCCGTACGGGATTCGAACCCGTGTTACCGCCGTGAAAAGGCGGTGTCTTAACCCCTTGACCAACGGACCATATTAATAAATGGGCACAAGTGGACTCGAACCACCGACCTCACGCTTATCAGGCGTGCGCTCTAACCAGCTGAGCTATGCGCCC
>NZ_JAWVPQ010000018.1:0-24316 GCF_046592795.1 Streptococcus sp. TATVAM-FAB8 | reverse complement strand
ACTATGCATATATTAATTGCACCTGATTCATTCAAAGAAAGTTTATCAGCACTTGAAGTTGCAAAAGCTGTTCAAAAAGGTTTTCGAAAAGCTATGCCAAATGCGACTTTTGATGTCATGCCTGTTGGTGACGGTGGTGAAGGAACTTTGGAAGCCTTGACAGACGGTCTTCATTTAAAACGTGAAAGCCACACGGTTACTGGCGCGTTTGGTCAACCAGTCGAAGCCCATTATGCGACTAATGGTCGGTTGGCCGTTTTTGAAATGGCAGACATTTGTGGTTTGGAAAAAGTGCCAATGGATCAGCGTAGCCCATTAACCCTTACGACAAAAGGTGTTGGTGAAATGATTGGTCACTTGGTTGACCTTGGTGTTGAAGAAATCATGATTGGTGTTGGAGGCAGTTCAACCAATGATGGTGGTCTGGGAATGGCGGCAGGTCTTGGCTATCGTTTCTTTGACAAAACAGGTCATGAAGTCGAAGCGGTTGGCGAACACCTTGGTGATATTACCATGGTTTCTTATGAAAGCTGTCGTTGGGATTTATCTCAAACTAAGGTGACAGTTATCACTGACGTGACAAATCCTCTATGTGGTCCAAATGGGGCAACTTACATCTTTGGGGGACAAAAAGGGCTTGCAAAAGATGACTTTGCAAGCGTTGATAAAGATATGGAAAGATTTTACCAAACTTTCTTCCCAGCTGTTTTGGATTTGGCTGGAGCGGGAGCAGGTGGCGGAATGGCAGCAGGTTTAGCAGCCTTTGCTGGAGGTCAAATCATTTCTGGCATTGATGCTGTTCTTGACATGCTTGATTTTGATCAACGTGTTCAGAAAGCTGACATCGTTGTTGTCGGCGAAGGACGAATGGATAAGCAAAGTCTTTCAGGTAAAGCTCCTGTTGGTCTAGCACAGCGCACACCTCGTGGTAAATTAGTCATTGCTATCTGTGGTAGTCTCAAAGATGATTTACCAAGCTTTCCGATTTCTAACATTCAAGCAGCCTTTCCGATAATTGCTGACGTTGATACTTTGGAAAATACCCTTGATAAAGCTGAGCAAAATCTGGAACGCACCGCCCAAAACATCGGAAATTTACTAAGCTTTACTAGATTTTAATCCTTGTTAAATAATTTTGACCAGAAGCCTTTTTTAGGGGCTTCTTTTGGTTTTTCAGCTGTAGCTGGAAATTGTTCAGATAATAGAGGATTAGCTACATTTTCAGCTTTGGTTGAATGAACGATAATACCGTAAGGTGATTGAGCATTCTTTTCATCAACAATGGTTGCTTGAATGTTTTGTTCTTGAGCGATTTTCATGTAAAACATTTGGTTTGAGACGGAGAGTTTTGGAGAAATTTTAACTAATATTGTGTCGTATTGTTTAGCTAATTGTCCTAAAATATCACTAAAACGATTTTTAACCTCTTCTAAACGGCTATCTTCAAGAGGAATTGATAAAACGACGCGTTCGGCAAAAGTTCCAAAATAAAGACGTTGTTCATCAGGATTTAAGCGTTTTTCGCCTGTTGCAGCTTGTAAAACTTTATTTTCTAAATCGGTCATGGTAGGGCCCTCCATATGTTCTTACAATCATTATAAGTTAAATTTACTAAACTGTCAGTTTTGGGCTGTTTTGTTATTGAAAACTGTGAAAAGCTATGAAACTTGGTAGCGATTTTCAAAATTTCTCGTTTTTATTTGCTTAAGCGCCGATATTATGGTATTATTTTAGTGTAAAAATATTAAAAACTCATAAGGAGAGTAACATAATGTCAATTATTACTGATGTTTACGCTCGCGAAGTCCTTGACTCACGCGGTAACCCAACACTTGAAGTAGAAGTTTACACAGAATCAGGCGCATTTGGTCGTGGTATGGTTCCTTCAGGAGCTTCTACTGGTGAACACGAAGCAGTTGAACTTCGTGACGGAGACAAATCTCGTTACAACGGTCTTGGTACTCAAAAAGCTGTTGACAACGTTAACAACATCATTGCTGAAGCAATCATCGGTTTCGATGTTCGTGATCAACAAGCTATCGACCGTGCTATGATCGCTCTTGACGGTACTCCAAACAAAGGTAAACTCGGTGCAAATGCTATCCTTGGTGTTTCTATTGCCGTAGCTCGTGCAGCAGCTGACTACCTTGAAGTTCCACTTTACAGCTACCTTGGTGGTTTCAACACTAAAGTTCTTCCAACTCCAATGATGAACATCATCAACGGTGGTTCTCACTCAGACGCTCCAATCGCTTTCCAAGAATTCATGATCGTACCTGCTGGTGCACCTACATTCAAAGAAGCTCTTCGTTGGGGTGCTGAAATCTTCCACACACTTAAGAAAATCCTTAAAGAACGTGGTCTTGAAACAGCTGTTGGTGACGAAGGTGGTTTCGCTCCTAAATTTGAAGGAACTGAAGACGCTGTAGAAACAATCATCAAAGCTATCGAAACTGCTGGTTACAAACCAGGTGAAGATGTATTCCTTGGATTTGACTGTGCTTCATCAGAATTCTACGATAACGGAATCTATGACTACACTAAATTCGAAGGTGAAGGTGCTGCTAAACGTACTGCTGCAGAACAAATCGACTACATCGAAGAATTGGTTAACAAATACCCAATCATCACTATTGAAGATGCAATGGACGAAAACGACTGGGACGGATGGAAAGAACTTACTAAACGTCTTGGTAAACGTGTTCAATTGGTCGGTGATGACTTCTTCGTAACAAACACTTCATACCTTGCACGTGGTATCAAAGAAGAAGCTGCTAACTCAATCCTTATCAAAGTTAACCAAATCGGTACTTTGACTGAAACATTCGAAGCTATCGAAATGGCTAAAGAAGCTGGTTACACTGCAGTTGTATCACACCGTTCAGGTGAAACTGAAGATTCAACAATCGCTGACATCGCAGTTGCAACTAACGCTGGTCAAATTAAAACTGGTTCACTTTCACGTACTGACCGTATCGCTAAATACAACCAATTGCTTCGTATCGAAGACCAACTTGGTGAAGTAGCTGAATACCGTGGATTGAAATCATTCTACAACCTTAAAAAATAATCTCTGATTATATTAAGGTAAAAACCTTAGCTTAGGCTAAGGTTTTTTTGTGCTTTTAAAAAGTGTATTGACATATTGTCGATAAGATAGCTTGATTAAGTGAACACAAAAGAGATTATAAAAATGCTTGAAGAAATTTTCTTCAAGCATTTTTTGTAAAATCTTATTTTTCAAATTCAGCTTTGCTCTTAGTATCGGCATACTCTTCGGCAACTTCTTTTGAAAGAATGTCGTCATAGCTTGGTAGTGTAATACTAGAGCCGTATTTGTTCTTCAAAGCAGTGGTTACAAGTCGGTAAGCTAAGTTAGCATTACGTGAAAGAATTGGTCCGTGGAAGTAGCTACCGTAGACGTTTTTGTAATGAACACCTTCTGTACCGTCTTCTTTGTTATTACCATTTCCGTAAACACAAGTACCAAGTGGTTTTTCATCTTCTGAAAGGAAAGTACGTCCTTGGTGATTTTCAAAACCGTAATAAGTTTCGTTAAATTCATCATTGTGAATTTTGATATCACCGATAAAACGATTATTATTTTGACTAAGGGTATAGTGTCCCATAACCCCAAGACCATAGATTTTTTCACCGTTTGCTTGGACGTAGTATTGACCTAGAAGTTGGAAACCACCACAGATTGCAAGCATAACTTTGCCTTTGTTGATGAAATCAGCGATAGATTCTTTTTTGCCTGGTAGGTCTTTAGCGACGATTGATTGTTCGTAATCTTGTCCGCCACCAAAGAAAGCCATATCATAGTAATTGGCATCAAAGCTATCACCAAGTGACACGATATCAAAGGTCATTTTAGCACCAAGCTTTTCACCGACATATTTCATCATAAGGATGTTACCATTGTCACCGTAGGTATTCATTAGATTTCCGTAAAGATGAGCAACGTTTAATTCGTATTGGTAATTTTTAGTGTTAGGAGATTGTAGTGAAGTATAAGTCATTTTAGTTCATCTCCTTTCCAACGGCGTGACGACTTGCTAAGATTTCGCGGAATTGAAGCATAGCTGTGTAAGTCGCTAAGATGTAAGCATGGTCAGTTGGTTGAGCTTCAATCAAAGCCATGATATCTTCTAAGCTTTCAGCTTCTGTAATTTTATCTTCATCATAACCTGTCACACGTAAGCGACGTGCAATTTCAGAGTGGCGCACGCCTCCAGCAAAGGCTTGTGGAATATCCATGTCTAAGATAGATTCAAAGTTAGCATCCCAAATCCAGCTAGTATCAATTCCGTCAGCGTAGTTGGCATTGAGTAGAACTGATAGTGTAAATGGATATGGAGCCAATTTAATCATATCAAGAGCTTGGCTAGCACCAACTGGGTTTTTAATAAGAACCAAAGTACAAGACTTATCACCGATTTTGAAGGTTTCTTGACGTCCAAAGACTGCACGGCTCTTGTCAAAACCAGCTTTGATTTTTTCAGGAGAAACTCCAAAGAACTCAGCTACAGACACGGCTGCAAGGGCGTTATAGATATTGTAAAGACCACCGACGTTAATCTTGTAATCTTGCCCATCAATGACAAATTCAGATGTTGTATTTGTGATTTTTGTCAAGTCTGTCAAAGCATAATCAAGTTTTGGACGGTGGAAACCGCAATTTTCACAAACGTAATCACCAAGGTTAGCGTAAGTGTTAAGCTTGTATTTCAAGATGCTTTGGCATTGTGGGCACAAAATACCTTCAGTGTTGTAGTGAGCTAATTCTGGTGTATGCTTTTCAGTATCAAAACCATAGTATTTGACTGGATTGATGACGTTTGTTGAATTGAAGAGCGGGCTGTCTCCATTAGCTAAGATAGTCGCATTTGGAGCTTTTGCTGCACCATCCAAAATCATTTGATAAGTTGTGTAGATTTCACCATAACGGTCCATTTGGTCACGGAAAATATTTGTGAAGACAAAAAGACTTGGAGTGATATACTCTGTGATTTTTGGAAGGCTAGCCTCATCAATTTCTAGCACAGCGATTTTTTTTCCAGATTTAGCTCTTTTAGCTGTCAAGAAAGTTGATGTGATTCCGGTAATCATGTTGGCACCACTTGGGTTTGTCACGATTTCACCGAAAGCCTCACGCAAAATGCCTACTGTCAAAGCAGTTGTGAGGGTTTTACCATTTGTACCAGTGACAACAACAATCTCATAATCTTTGGCAATCGTATCTAAAATGTCTTTGTCGAATTTGAGGGCGATTTTTCCAGGCAAGGTTGAGCCACGTCCCATTTTTGAAAGAATGGCGTGAGCTGCTTTACCGGCCGTAATTCCCATTAATGTGTTTACTTTCATAGGAATATTGTACCACAAAAAGGAATATTCGAATAAAGAAAATCTGTTTTAAAAGTGGTATAATAGAAAGGTAGTTTTATTTAGTTAGAGAAAAGAGATGTATGTATGAGTAATTTAGCGGCTATTGATGCTAAATTTTGGGCAACTTTAGTTGAAAATCCATGGACTATTGTTGTTCATTTACTAGATATTTTAATCGTAGCATATTTTATTTATCGTTTAATAAAAGCCTTAGCTGGCACGAAGATTATGTCCTTGATTCAAGGTGTTGTCTTCTTTATCATTTTGAAATTTGTCGCTGAGTGGATTGGCTTTACGACCATCACTTATTTGATGAATCAAGTTATCACATACGGTGTTATCGCGTGTGTTGTTATCTTTGCTCCTGAGATTCGTTCTGGTCTTGAAAAATTTGGTCGTTCGACGCAAGTTTTTTCACAAACGCAACAAGTTAGCGACGAAGAAAAACTGGTTGAAGCCTTGGTAAAATCAGTTGCTTACATGAGTCCTCGTAAAATTGGTGCTTTGATTTCTATCGAGCGCACGCAAACATTGCAAGAGTATATTTCTACAGGGATTCCTTTGGATGCTGATATTTCAAGTCAGTTGTTGATTAATATCTTCATCCCAAACACACCTTTGCATGATGGTGCGGTAATCATTAGTGGTAATAAAATCGCGACAGCTTGTTCTTACCTTCCTTTGTCTGAGTCAATGGCCATTTCAAAAGAATTCGGAACACGTCACCGCGCAGCTATTGGACTTTCAGAAAACTCAGATGCTCTTACAATTGTTGTGTCAGAAGAGACTGGTGGTATTTCAATTACTTCAAAAGGTGAGTTTTTGCATGATTTGACCAAAGAGAATTTTGAAGCGATTCTTCGCACCCACTTAATTACAAAAGTTGAGGAAGAAGACCACTGGTATCAAAAATTTTGGAGGAAGAAAAAATGAAAAAGTTTTTCAATAGTCAATTCTGGTTGGTTATTGTGTCCATTATCTTTTCTATTCTCCTATTTTTGACTGCCACAACAAGTAACTATACGCATGTTGGGTCGCAGGTATCTGGCGCAACAGAGACCTTCACCCACACCCTAACAAATGTCCCTATCGATATCAAATACGATAGTGATAAGTATTTTATCAGTGGTTATTCGTATGAAACAGAAGTTTATTTAACATCAATCAACCGTGTTAAATTGGACTCTGAAATCAATAATGACACGAGAAGTTTCAAGGTTGTTGCTGACTTGTCAAACTTGGGTGAAGGGACTCAAACAGTGCCTCTTAAGGTGACTAATTTGCCATCAGGTGTTACAGCGACAGCTTCACCTAATAATATCTCAGTGACTATTGGCAAAAAGAAAACCAAAACATTTGATGTTCAAGGTGTCATTGATGATAATCAAATCGCCAAAGGCTATGAGCTGAAGAAAGTGTCAACAGACATATCTGAAGTTGAAGTCACAAGTGCAGAATCAATCATTGATCAAATCGATCATGTGGTTGCTAAACTGCCTGAAAATGAAGTCTTAAATGGCAATTACAATGGACGAGTAGCTCTACAAGCTGTTGCCTCAGATGGCACAATTCTTGCTAGTGCGATTAACCCATCAAAAGCTCGACTTGAAGTGACAGTTAAGAGATTGACCAAAACCGTTCCTGTGACTGTTAAGATGACTGGGAAAATGAATGATAAGCTATCAAATATCTCTTATAGTCTCAGTCAAGACCAAGTGACGATTGCTGGTAGCCAAGATGCCCTTAACGCTGTTAACGAAGTGGTTGCTAATGTCGATGTCTCAAATGTGACAAAAGATACTAATTTGAGTGTCAACTTAACAGCAGATAATGTGGCAGTAGAGCCTTCTGTAGTGACGGTACAGTTGACAGTGACAAAAAAATAGTTCATAATAGCTAGGACTATATATTAAAGAATACTAGGCAAGCAAATTTCTTGCCCTTAGGAAATGAATATTAGTAATGGAGGAAGCGAATTTTTCGCTAAAAAATAATGGGAAAATATTTTGGAACAGATGGTGTTCGTGGAGAAGCAAATGTTGAGTTGACCCCTGAGTTAGCTTTCAAATTAGGACGCTTTGGTGGCTATGTTCTTAGTCAGCATGAAACAGGACGTCCAAAAGTATTTGTAGCACGCGATACTCGAATTTCAGGTGAAATGCTTGAATCAGCTTTGGTAGCTGGTCTTCTTTCAGTAGGTATTGAAGTATACAAACTTGGTGTTTTAGCAACTCCAGGTGTTTCATATCTTGTTCGTACTGAAAAAGCTAGCGCTGGTGTTATGATTTCTGCTAGTCACAACCCTGCTCAAGATAATGGTATTAAATTCTTCGGTGGTGATGGATTTAAATTGGCTGATGATCAAGAATTGGAAATTGAAGCTCTTCTTGATGCACCAGAAGATACTCTTCCACGCCCTTCAGCAGACGGTTTGGGAACACTTGTTGATTATCCAGAAGGTCTTCGTAAATACGAAAAATTCCTTGTATCAACAGGTATTAGCTTAGAAGGAATGAAAGTTGCTCTTGATACAGCAAATGGTTCAGCATCTGTATCTGCACGTGATATTTTCCTAGATCTTGATGCTGATATTACAGTTATCGGTGAAAATCCAGATGGTCTTAACATTAATGATGGTGTAGGATCAACTCACCCAGAACAATTGCAAGAACTTGTTAAAGAATCAGGTGCTGCAGTTGGTCTTGCTTTTGATGGTGATAGCGACCGTTTGATTGCTGTTGATGAAAATGGTGAAATCGTTGATGGTGACAAAGTTATGTACATCATCGGTAAATATCTTTCTGAACGTGGACAATTGGCTCACAACACAATCGTAACAACTGTTATGTCAAACCTTGGTTTCCACAAAGCACTTGACCGCGAAGGTATCAACAAAGCTATCACAGCTGTTGGTGACCGTTACGTTGTTGAAGAAATGCGTAAATCAGGCTATAACCTTGGTGGTGAACAATCAGGTCACGTGATTATCATGGATTATAACACCACTGGTGATGGTCAATTGACTGGTATCCAATTGGTTAAAGTCATGAAAGAAACTGGTAAACCACTTTCTGAATTGGCTGCCGAAGTTACAATTTACCCACAAAAATTGGTTAACGTTCGTGTTGAAAACAGCATGAAGAGCAAAGCCATGGAAGTTCCAGCTATCGCAGAAATCATCAGCAAAATGGAAGAAGAAATGAACGGAAACGGTCGTATCTTGGTCCGCCCAAGTGGTACAGAACCACTTCTTCGTGTTATGGCAGAAGCTCCAACCGATGAAGAAGTAAGCTACTATGTCGATACTATCGCTGATGTCGTTCGTAAAGAAATTGGAATCGACTAATTAAAATAATGAAAAAGGATTGAGCAGTGGTGCTCTCCTTTTTTGCTTGCTAAGATTTTATTGTATTTAATTCATTGGTTATCTCACTTAAAAATGTTATAATAGCGTCATGCTAACAAAACCAACATCAGCTTATGTACATATTCCTTTTTGTACGCAGATTTGTTATTATTGTGATTTTTCAAAGGTTTTTATCAAGAATCAGCCTGTCGATGAGTATTTGCAGGCTCTTATTCGTGAGTTTGAGTCTTATGATATTAAACAGTTGCGTACTTTATATATTGGTGGTGGAACACCAACCTCAATTACGGCAGAACAACTGGAGTACTTGCTGACGAATTTGACTAAGCACTTGGATTTGAGTGCTTTAGAAGAATTCACTATTGAAGCTAACCCAGGTGATTTAACAGAAGATAAGATTGAAGTGCTCAAGCGTTCAGCCGTTAATCGTGTTTCACTTGGCGTTCAGACTTTTAATGACAAACATTTGAAGCAAATTGGTCGCAGTCACAATGAAGCTCAGATTTATTCAACGATTTCGAATTTGAAAAAAGCTGGTTTTCATAACATTTCCATTGATTTGATTTATGCTCTTCCTGGTCAAACTATGGAAGATGTTAAGGAAAATGTGGCTAAGGCTATTGCCCTTGATATTCCGCACTTAAGCCTTTATAGTTTGATTCTGGAACATCACACGGTTTTCATGAATAAAATGCGTCGCGGTAAATTACAATTACCTAAAGAAGACTTGGAAGCGGAGATGTTTGAATATATTATTTCTGAGCTGGAAGCTAATGGCTTTGAGCACTATGAAATTTCAAACTTCACCAAACCAGGTTTTGAAAGCCGCCATAATTTGATGTACTGGGACAATGCAGAGTATTTTGGTGTGGGAGCAGGGGCTTCTGGCTATTTAAATGGTGTCCGCTATCGTAATCGTGGACCAATTCAGCATTATCTTAAAGCAGTTGCTCAAGGTAATGCCAGATTATCAGAAGAAAAATTGACAAAAGATGAGATGATGGAAGAAGAATTGTTCTTAGGATTACGCAAAAAATCTGGTGTGTCTATTGCTAGATTTGAAGAAAAATTCGGCTTGTCTTTTGAAGAACGTTATGGTCAAATCGTGAGAGAACTTTGTCAGCAAGGCCTATTGGTTCCAGATGATAAGGTGGTACGCATGACCAAAAAAGGACTGTTTTTGGGAGACACAGTCGCAGAGAGATTTATATTGGAGTAAAAAAGATGGGATTAAGTTATCAAGAAAAATATCAAGTACCTTTTTATGAAAGTGATATTAATCAAAATATGAAATTATCACAACTCTTATCGCTTGTTTTGCAAGTTTCTGGCAAACAATCGTTAAGTCTTGGAATGAGTGACGAGTATGTTTTTCAAACTTATAATCTTGTCTGGATTATCACAGAATATGCTATTGAGATCGACCGCTTGCCTAAATATACCGAAAACATTGTAATCGAGACGGTGCCAACAGCTTATAACAAGCTCTTTTGTTACCGTGATTTCAATGTCTATGGCGAAGATGGTGAGAAGATTTTGACCATTCATTCAACCTTTGTTTTGATGGATTATGACACTCGCAAAGTGCATCCTGTTGTTGATGATATTGTCGATGTTTACCAAGTTGAAAAAGTGAAGAAAATTTACCGTGGTCCTCGTTATGAAGGCTTGGAAAATCCAGAAGAAACTCTCTACCACGTGCGTTTCTTTGATCTTGATTTGAATGGTCATGTCAATAACAGCAAATACCTTGAATGGATGTATGATGTTTTAGACGTTAACTTTTTGGAAAAATACATTCCTCACCAAATCAATTTGAAATATGTCAAAGAGGTTCAATATGGCCATGACATTAAGTCACGAGTTGAACGTGATGGATTGACAACCAAGCATGAAATTGTCACTCAAGGTGTGGTACGAGCTCAAGCACGCATTGAATGGAAAGAAAAATAAGCGCTCTGCTATTTTTAAATAATTAAGGAAAGAAGTAAGACTTAATGACCTTTTAACTTACCTGAAAGGTCATTTACTATATATGGAGGAAAGAATGACTTATAAAGGCTATTTGATTGATTTAGACGGAACAATTTATAAAGGAAAAGATCGTATTCCAGCTGGAGAACGCTTTATCCAACGTCTACAAGAACGACAAATTCCTTATGTATTGGTAACAAACAACTCAACACGTACTCCTGAAAAAGTACAAGAAATGTTGGCAACACAATTTAATGTTCACACGCCCCTTAATACGATTTATACGGCAACAATGGCAACGATTGATTACATGAATGATTTGAATCGTGGCAAAACAGTTTACGTGATTGGTGAGACTGGTTTGAAAACAGCGATTGCTGAAGCGGGTTACGTTGAAGACACTCAAAATCCAGCCTATGTCGTTGTTGGACTTGATACTGATTTAACCTATGAAAAATTGGCAGTAGCAACATTAGCTATTCAAAAAGGTGCTGTCTTTATCGGAACAAATCCAGACTTGAATATTCCAACAGAACGTGGTTTGATGCCAGGAGCTGGTGCCATTAACAATCTATTAGAAGTTGCAACACGTGTTAAACCAGTTTATATCGGAAAACCGAATGCCATTATCATGAACAAAGCCTTGGACGTCCTTGGGGTCAAACGTGAAGAAGCTATCATGGTTGGAGATAACTACCTAACAGATATCATGGCAGGAATTCAAAATGATATTGCTACTTTACTTGTGACAACAGGATTTACCAAACCTGAAGAAGTGCCAACACTTCCAGTAAAACCTGACCATGTACTAGCTAGCCTTGACGAATGGAATTTTGATGAAAAATAGAATTTGGACCTTTAGCACTTGGTTATGGCTATTATCTTTTGCAGTGCTAGTAGCTATTTACGGCGCTTGGTTAATCTATCCTTTAGAGGTAGATTGGCTTAAGCTAACCCTCCAAGTGACTATAACAAAAGCTGACCTCTTAAAAAACTTCAATGTCTTGATGACATATCTGACAAATCCATTATCGCACACTCTAGCTATGCCTGATTTCCCCTCATCAGCTAGTGGGCTTAAGCATTTTGGCGACGTGAAGCATCTATTTCATTTAGCACAAGCAGTATTCATCTTACTGGCTTATCCATCTTGGCGTTTTTGGAAAAATAGCAGAGCTGACAAATCCCTTTTTCTACATCAAAAAACATTTGCTTTTGCAGCTATTTTACCGATTGTCATTGCAGTAGCAGGTCTTTTGATTGGTTTTGACCAATTCTTTACTCTCTTTCATGAAGCCTTATTTCCTGGTGATAGCAGTTGGCTCTTTAATCCAGCAACAGATCCAATCATCTGGGTGCTGCCAGAAGAGTACTTCATGCACTGCTTTATCATCTTCTTTGTAGCTTATGAAGCGATGATGCTAAGCTTAGTCGCAATAGCTCGTAAGCAATTAAATCATCGCCTAAAAAATAATGAGAGAAAGGATGAATAATGACACTTGCATGGTACTTTTGGCTACTGTTTGCAGTAGCGTGGATATTTGCCATCACATTTTGGGTAAAATCCTCTAACATTTCGCCAAAATGGCTGCGCATCACCTATGTCATCTGCGGCATCATCGCCTTTCTCCTTCCCTTTTTCTGGGGCTGGTTGGTGAGTTAGGGAAAATCAGTTACTTAATTAAGGGTGTTTATGATGTTAAAAGCTTATCCTGCAATTTTTCATAAAGGAATCAATGGATATTGGGTTGAATTTCCAGAGCTTGCAGGAGGTACTCAAGGTGGGAACTTTGAAGAAGCGATGATGAATGCTCAAGAGTTTTTACAAGCTATTTTGGAAACTCACCAAAAAGAAGGTATCACTTGGCCAAATCTAAGTGATATGGAACAAATATCTTGTACAGATGGTTCAGTTAACCTAGTTAAGGTTGAAGTTCATGAAAATCAACTAAAACTTTAGTGAAAATGCCTTTCAACGTTTTTCAAAAGTTTTCTTTTATGGTAAAATTGAAGGTGAATTTATTTAGAATTAGATAGGTTGGATTGTTTACATGGAAAAAACTTTCTTTATGATTAAACCAGATGGCGTGAAACGCGGTCTTGTTGGTGAAGTATTGCACCGTATTGAACGTCGTGGTTTCAAAATCGAAAAATTGGAAATGCGTATGGCTACTCCAGAATTGCTAGAAAAACACTACGAAGACTTAGTTGACCGTCCATTTTTCCCACTAATCGTGGACTTTATGACAAGTGGTCCAGTGATTGCTGGTGTTATGTCTGGTGAAGAAGTGATTTCTTCTTGGCGTACAATGATGGGGGCAACTAACCCTAAAGAAGCTCTTCCTGGAACAATCCGCGGTGACTTTGCTCAAGCACCAGCAGAAGGAGCAGCAACATTTAACATTGTTCATGGTTCAGATTCACCAGAATCAGTTGAACGTGAAATTGCCCTTTGGTTTGGGGAATAATATTTTGAGGCAGTCTTTTGGACTGCTTTTTTGTTTTCTCACACCAAAACCACCTAGAAATTCTCTAGGTGGTTTTTCCTATATGGGTCATAGGTTTGCTAGGTTAGATTGGCTTAGTCATTCAGATGGTCGATGGCATACTGAGCTTCTTCGGTGGTGAATTTTGCGCCGTGTTCAGAAGTGAGTTGTTCGTAGATTTCATCTGATGACAAGTCTAGTGTTTTCTTATAACTTTTTGCTTTTTCCAAGGCAGCTTTCTTATAGTCTAATTTGGCATGGTCGATAGCGTACTGAGCTTGTTCAGCAGTGAATTTATCGCCATTTTCGTTAGACAATTGGTCGTAGATGCCTTGTTTTGACATGTGCATAATCTTGTAATAGCTCTTTGCTCTCTTAAGCGCAGCTTTTTTGTAATTAGCTTTCAAATGGTCAACGGCATATTGAGCATCTTCGGCAGAATATTTTTCAACATCTGATGTCAATTGGTCGTAAATGCCTAATTTTGACATGTTCATGAGCTTGTAGTACTTTTCAGCCTTGCTTAGAGCTTTTTTCTGGCTACTAGTCGCTGCAGCATAGACGATATGAGGGTGCGAGACAAGTGGTGGACTTGTTATGAAAAAACTAGACAATCCTAATAGTGCCAAAGCACAGGCAATAATCATTGTTCTCTTTTTCATGATGTTCTCCTTATCAACGGTTAAGTGTGTGAGATAGGATAATACAGTTTAAAATGAAGTGTGGAAGTAAGTTATTAGTCTAATTTTCACTTAAATGATAGCGCTTTATTTACAAAATGTAAAGAAATTTGAGGCTCTTTTTAATAAGTGATTTTCCTTGCTTTTATCGCTTGTTACAAACTTTTTATAGCACCCAAGGTGTTTATTTGTTATAATAGAAATAATGAATAATTGTATAGGATTATAGGATAGATGGATATTCAAGAATTAAAAAAACGACAAGAAAAGATTCGCAATTTCTCAATTATTGCGCATATTGACCACGGGAAGTCAACTTTGGCTGACCGTATTTTGGAAAAGACTGAAACAGTTTCTAGTCGTGAAATGCAAGCTCAACTCTTGGATAGCATGGATTTGGAGCGTGAACGTGGTATCACAATCAAATTGAATGCGATTGAGTTGAATTACACAGCTAAAGACGGTGAAACTTACATTTTCCACTTGATTGACACACCGGGGCACGTTGACTTTTCATATGAAGTGTCACGTTCTCTAGCGGCATGTGAAGGGGCTATTTTGGTTGTCGATGCGGCACAAGGTATCGAAGCTCAAACCCTTGCTAACGTGTATTTAGCCCTTGATAATGATTTGGAAATCTTGCCAGTCATTAATAAGATTGACTTGCCAGCTGCTGATCCCGAACGTGTGCGTCAAGAAATCGAAGATGTTATCGGACTTGATGCGTCAGAAGCAGTACTTGCTTCTGCCAAAGCTGGTATCGGGATTGAAGAAATCCTTGAACAAATCGTTGAATACGTGCCAGCACCAGCTGGTGATGTTGAAGCACCACTTCAAGCCCTTATCTTTGACTCAGTTTACGATGCTTATCGTGGAGTTATCCTTCAAGTACGCATCGTCAATGGTATGGTGAAACCTGGAGATACTATCCAGTTGATGTCTAATGGTAAAACATTTGATGTCACTGAAGTTGGTATCTTCACACCAAAAGCAGTTGGACGTGATTTCTTAGCAACAGGTGATGTTGGTTATATCGCGGCGTCAATCAAGACAGTAGCTGATACTCGTGTGGGTGATACTGTTACGCTTGCGGATAATCCAGCAGCAGAACCGCTTCACGGTTATAAACAAATGAACCCAATGGTGTTTGCTGGTCTTTACCCAATCGAATCAAATAAATACAATGACCTTCGTGAAGCACTTGAAAAACTTCAATTGAATGATGCTAGTCTTCAATTTGAACCAGAAACATCTCAAGCCCTTGGTTTTGGTTTCCGTTGTGGTTTCTTGGGACTTCTTCACATGGACGTTATTCAAGAACGTTTGGAACGTGAGTTTAACATTGACTTGATCATGACAGCGCCATCTGTTGTTTACCATGTCAATACGACTGACGGCGAAATGCTAGAAGTGTCAAATCCATCTGAGTTCCCAGACCCAACTAAGGTTGCAAGTATCGAAGAACCATATGTTAAAGCACAAATCATGGTTCCGCAAGAATTTGTTGGAGCGGTTATGGAACTTGCGCAACGCAAACGTGGTGATTTTGTGACAATGGATTACATCGATGAAAATCGTGTTAATGTCATTTACCAAATCCCACTTGCTGAAATCGTTTTTGATTTCTTTGATAAATTGAAATCATCAACCCGTGGTTATGCTAGCTTTGATTACGAAATTTCAGAATACCGTAAATCTAAATTGGTTAAAATGGATATTTTGCTTAATGGTGACAAAGTCGATGCGCTTAGCTTCATCGTTCACAATGAATTTGCCTATGAACGTGGTAAATTAATCGTTGAAAAATTGAAGAAAATCATTCCACGTCAACAATTCGAAGTGCCAATTCAAGCGGCTATCGGTCAAAAAATTGTTGCTCGTTCAGACATTAAAGCCCTTCGTAAAAACGTTTTGGCTAAATGTTATGGTGGTGACGTTTCTCGTAAACGTAAATTGCTTGAAAAACAAAAAGCTGGTAAGAAACGTATGAAAGCAATCGGTTCTGTTGAAGTGCCACAAGAAGCCTTCTTGTCAGTTCTTTCAATGGATGACGAAAGCAGCAAAAAATAAAACATAAACAGCTGAAAGAATTTCTTTCAGTTGTTTTTCTTGTAAATTTTGTACATAAAACATCATAAAAAGAGAATTGTTAGAGAGTTGTGCAAATTTTCAGTATTTTTATGGTACAATAGAATTAAAACTAAACCGTGGGAGAGTTGTATGAAATTATTGACAAATGTGTCACAATTACAAGGAACGTTACGTGTTCCTGGAGATAAATCAATCAGTCACCGTTCTATCATGTTTGGAAGTCTTGCTAAGGGGAAAACGACTGTTCGCGATATTTTACGTGGCGAAGATGTTTTGTCAACCATGCAAGTTTTTCGTGATTTAGGGGTTGATATTCAAGATGATGGAGACCTTGTAACCATTACAGGTGTTGGTTTTGATGGTCTTAAAGCCCCTCAAAATAAACTTGATATGGGAAATTCAGGAACATCAATTCGTTTGATTTCTGGTGTCTTGGCTGGACAAGATTTTACGGTTGAGATGTTTGGAGATGACAGTTTGTCAAAACGTCCAATGGATCGCGTGACAATTCCACTTCGTCAAATGGGTGTAGAAGTTTCTGGTCAGACAGAGCGTGATTTGCCACCACTTACCATGCATGGAAGTAAAAATCTAAGACCTATTCATTACCAACTTCCTGTGGCATCAGCTCAAGTGAAATCTGCTTTGATTTTTGCCGCTTTGCAAGCAGATGGGGAATCAGTCATCATTGAAAAAGAGAAAACTCGCAATCACACCGAAGACATGATTGTTCAATTTGGCGGTGCAATTGATGTGAATGGCAAAGAGATTCGCATCAAAGGTGGTCAAGAATTTACTGGTCAAGATGTGGTCGTTCCAGGTGATATTTCATCAGCAGCCTTTTGGTTAGTTGCAGGGCTTATTGTTCCAAATGCTAAAGTAAAACTTGAAAACGTTGGTATCAATGAAACACGTACAGGTATTCTAGATGTCATTGAAGCAATGGGTGGAAAAATGACCATTTCAGATGTTGATGACATTGCCAAATCAGCAACGATTACCGTTGAAACTTCAGAGCTTTCTGGCACTGAAATCGGTGGTGAAATCATTCCACGTTTGATTGATGAATTACCAATTATTGCTCTTCTTGCTACACAAGCTAATGGCACAACAGTCATTCGTGATGCAGAAGAGTTAAAAGTCAAAGAAACAGACCGCATCCAAGTTGTGGCGGATGCTTTGAATGCAATGGGGGCTGATATTACACCGACTGATGATGGCATGATTATCAAAGGAAAAACACCGCTTCATGGTGCTAAAATCAATACTTTCGGTGACCACCGTATCGGTATGATGACAGCTATTGCTGCGCTTTTGGTATCAGAGGGTGATGTTGAGTTAGAGCGCGCAGAAGCAATCAACACAAGCTACCCAAGCTTCTTTAGTGATTTGGAGGTCTTGTCACGTGGCTAGAATTATTATTGGATTTATGGGATCTGGAAAATCAACCATTTCCTCACTTTTAGATAAAGATTATATCGACATGGATGCTTTGATTACAGAGCGTATTGGCATGTCAATTGCGGACTTTTTTGAAAAAGAAGGCGAAGCAAAATTCCGTGAGATTGAATCACAGGTCTTAGCCGAATTGGCAAATTCTGACCATGTTATCTCAACTGGTGGTGGAGTTGTGATTAATCCGATTAATCGTGAAATTTTAGCAAAAAATGGTGAGACGATTTATCTTAAAGCTGATTTTGAAACGCTTTATGATCGTATTAAAAATGATACAAAGAATGTCCGTCCTTTATTTGTTAATAATAGTAAAGAAGATTTCAAGGCTATCTTTGATGGACGTCAAGAGATGTATGAGGCTGCAGCCAATCGTATTATCGAAGTTGCTGGAAAAACACCGGAAGAAATTATTGAGGAAATTGGATGAAAGTTGGCTATTTAGGACCGAATGGTTCTTTTACGCACAATGTTGCTGTTAAGGCATTCCCAGAAGCTGAACGAGTGCCTTTTGCAAATATCACTGAAGTAATCAAGTCTTACGAAGAAGGAATGGTGGATTATGCCATTATTCCAGTTGAAAATTCGATTGAAGGGTCAGTTCATGAAACCTTGGACTACCTTTTTCATCAAGCAAAAATTGAAGCGGTTGCGGAAATGATTCAACCGATTAAACAACAGCTTTTAGCAACTTCGCAGGATAAGGCGATTGAAAAAATTTTCTCACATCCGCAGGCTATTGCTCAAGGAAAAAAATACATCAAGTCTCACTATCCAAATGCTCAAATTGAAATGACAGCGAGCACTGCCTATGCTGCGCGTTTTATTGCTGAAAACCCTGCTGAGCCTTTTGCAGCAATTGCACCAGTTGCAGCAGCAAAAGAGTATGGCTTGGAGATTATTGCTAAAGATATCCAAGAGATGGATGAGAATTTCACGCGCTTTTGGGTACTGGGGCGCAAGAAGTGTTCATTTGATTTGACTAAGTCTCAACAAAAAATCTCATTAGCTTTAACGCTCCCAGATAATCTTCCAGGGGCACTTTATAAGGCTTTGTCTGTGTTTGCATGGCGCGGAATTAACTTGACTAAAATCGAAAGTCGTCCTTTGAAGACAGCTCTTGGAGAGTACTTTTTCATCGTTGATATTGATAATACCAATGAAGCTCTAGTCACTTTTGCGCTGGAAGAATTGCGCCAGCTTGGTATTGGTTATAAAATGCTCGGAAATTACGACGTTTACAAGTTATGATTTCGTTCTAATGTCATTTTTTAGTATAATAATAGTATAGTCGTTTCGTTAAACTTGTACTGACTTTAGTATAGCTAGATTGAAAGAGTGGTATGAGATATGGCACAAGATAAATTAAGTCGACACGAAGAATTAAGATATGAGTACCTTTTGGGAAATTTAGAATATCTAAATCCGCAACAAAAGGAAGAATTTGGTTATCTCTATCATAAAAAGCAGATGAGTATGCAAGAGATGTCATCTGGATATCCTTCGTCTGCCAATAAAGAGCCAAATTATGAGCGTTATGACGATTATGGCGACTATTATGAGTATTATGATTACTACGATGACGACTATGACGATGATTATGATGCCTATGTGACTTACGATGAATACGACGATTATGATGATTATGATAATCAAGTGACCTCACAAGGTTTGCCAAAATATCCGCAGGCAAAAAAGTCACGGACTTCAAAGCGAAAGAAAAAGGCAAAAAAGCAAACTTCTTATTTAGATTATTACGAAGGAATCGCTCACGAAGAACCTAAGGTGACCAAAGCAAAGAAGCCCAAAAAGAAGAACCATAAAAAACGTTTCAAGCATTTTTTGCAATTTTGTGGTTTCTTAGTTGTTATCGTTATGATTGGCATGGTTTACATGTTTTATCATGGGGTTCACGAAGTTTCTAGTGGCGAGACGAAATATTCTGCTGCAGTAGTAGAACCTTTTAACGGTCAAGATAGTCATGATGGGACTAATATTCTGATTCTTGGTAGTGATAAGCGGATTTCGCAAGGCTCATCTGATGCTAGAACAGATACCATCATGGTGATGAATATTGGCAACAAAGAAGGTAAGGTTAAGTTAGTTAGCTTCATGCGTGATACTTTGGTGAATATCAATGGTGTCAGCTATAATGATTATGCTAATGATCAAAAGCTAAATGTGGCCTTTAACATTGGCGAACAAGATGATCGTCAAGGTGCTGAGCTCATGCGTAAAACCTTGAAGGATAACTTTGATATTAACGTTAAGTATTATGTCATGGTTGATTTTGAAACATTCGCAGAAGCTATCAATACGCTCTTTCCAAAGGGCGTTGAGATAGATGCCAAGTTTGGTACGGTTGATGGTCAAGAAGTGTCATCAGTAGAAGTGCCAGATGACCTTAACATGCAAGCAGATGGCAGCGTTCCTAATCAAACCATTGAAGTTGGTCAACAACGTATGGATGGACGGACTTTGCTAAATTATGCGCGTTTTCGTAAGGATGATGACGGTGATTATGGTCGTACACAGCGCCAGCAACAAGTCATCTCAGCAATCGTCAATCAAATCAAAGATCCTTCAAAACTTTTTACAGGCTCAGCAGCAATTGGTAAAATTTATGCCCTTACCTCAACCAACATCTCTTATCCGTTTCTTGTCAAAGAAGGTTTAGGTGTGGTGACAAGTGGTCAAAAAGGAATTGAGCAAAAGACAGTTCCTGCAGAAGGCGACTGGACAGATGATTATGATATGTATGGCGGTCTAGGAATTGCCATTGATTTCAATAAATACCAAAAAGAGTTGAAGGACCTTGGGCTACGTTAATAATATGATATAATAGAGAGGCAGTTAAGCTTCTCTATTTTTTTATAGGGAAGAAACCGAGAATAAGATATTACTGATGGCTTATATAAGTCAGGCATGAAAGGAAAATATGTTAGAAAAAAATAGCATTGTAGAGGTTGAAATCACAGATTTATCACACGAAGGAGCAGGGGTTGCCAAAGTTGATGGCTTCGTCTTTTTTGTTGAAAATGCTCTTCCAGGTGAAAAAATCAAGATGCGCATCTTGAAAGTGAAGAAAAATATTGGTTTTGGTAAGGTTGAAGAATACCTCACCATTTCTGAACACCGTAACCAAGATTTGAATGTGGATTACTTGCGTACAGGAATTGCGGATTTTGGACATTTGGCTTACGCTGAACAATTGAAATTTAAACGCAAACAAGTTGCTGATAATTTGTATAAAACAGCTGGCATTTCAGATGTTGAAGTGTTAGAAACACTTGGTATGGAGCATCCTTACGCTTACCGTAACAAAGCGCAAGTGCCAGTTCGCCGTGTTAATGGACAACTGGAAACTGGTTTCTTCCGCAAACATTCACACGATTTGATGCCAATTTCTGATTTTTACATTCAAAATAAAGAAATTGACCGTTTAATCAATTTCACACGTGATTTGCTTCGTCGTTTTGACCTTAAACCATACGATGAAAAAGAACAAACTGGTTTAATTCGTAACTTGGTGGTTCGTCGTGGACATTATTCTGGTGAGGTGATGCTTGTCTTTGTCACAACACGTCCGAAAATTTTCCGTATCGAGCAAATCATCGAAAAAATTGTTGCAGAATTTCCAGCGGTGAAATCAGTTGTTCAAAACATTAACGATAAAAATACCAATGCTATTTTTGGTAATGACTTTAGAACACTTTATGGAAAAGATACGATTGTTGATAGCATGCTTGGCAATCAATACGAAATCTCAGCGCGTTCATTCTACCAAGTGAACACTGAAATGGCTGAAAAACTTTATCAAACAGCTATTGATTTTTCTGATTTGACGGCTGATGACATCGTGATTGATGCTTATTCTGGTATTGGAACTATCGGGCTTTCATTTGCCAAAAATGTTAAAGCAGTTTATGGTGTTGAAGTGATTGAAGAAGCGGTTGAAGATGCTAAACGCAATGCCGCACTTAATGGCATTACTAATGCGCATTATGTTGCTGATTCTGCAGAGCATGCCATGGCGACATGGAGCAAAAATGGCATCAAACCAAGCGTCATTTTGGTTGACCCACCACGTAAAGGCTTGACAGAAAACTTTATCAAAGCAAGCGTAGCCATGCAACCAGAAAAAGTCACTTACATCTCATGTAACCCAGCAACTATGGCGCGTGATATCAAACTTTACCAAGAACTTGGCTACAAACTCCAAAAAGTACAACCAGTAGATTTGTTCCCGAATACGCACCATGTTGAGGCAGTATCACTGCTTGTACGAGCTGCTGAAACAGCGAAGTAGAAGCAGATGTTCTGCCCATGCGATAGCTGTCGTAGAATGAGGAGTTAGCGACGAAATGAAACGGTAACGGCGAACCGCTGAATGTGTAAGTTTACTAGTTAAAAACGCAGAATAAGAATTTAGCTTGCATTTGATTTTTAAGGTAAGCTGTTTATGAAGATTTTTAAGATTTATGAAGGGGGATTTTATGGGACTACTTGATTTTTTCAAGAAAAAGAAGAGGTTGACTTCTAGAGATGTTTTAGATGATGAAAGTTACATTAAAGAGATTCGTCATTGCAGTCAAGAAGCTTGGCATCAGTATGACGTTTTGTTAGCTGCTCGTGGTTATGGTTGGAAAGGCATGGTTGATTGGGCTAGTTATATGAGCAAGGCTGATTTAATGAATATTTCTACCATTACTTACAGTTCACTACCTGGTTCTAAAGAGATTGAATGTATCGAAAGTTTTCGTCAGAATGAAAATGATTTTTTTAAAATGCAAGAGTTGAAAGATGAACAATCAAGTTTGGCAGTCGGTGGAGAAAGTAAAACCTTAAAAGTACCAATAAAAATCGTTTGGTTTAATCAAGCAAGGACATTAAGATTTTTTACGTTGTTTCTTGATGATGAAAAACTTATGGAGCGCTACATTGAAACAATGATTCGTAGAACATTTTTAACTGCGGACGCTATGAAATTAGCCAAAAGTGGCAGAATTGATTAGGAAGTTTTAAAAATACAATGAAACTCAAAGAAATAATTGATGATACTGAGAAACAAGATATAACACGTTTTATTTTAGAAGCTTTGCCTGAATGGTTTGGAATTTCTGAAGCGCGTGAGAACTACATCAAAGAAAGTGCAAAGTGCCCATTTATAGCTGCTTATGATAAAAATCACCCAGTTGGTTTTGTTTATTTGAAAGAAACTGGAAGAGATACAGTTGAGCTATTTGTAATGGGAGTTTTGAAAAAATATCACCGACAGGGTGTTGGAAAAACTCTTGTTTTGAAAGCTAAAGAGATTGCTACCGAAAAAGGTTACACTTTTCTTCAAGTCAAAACGGTTCAAATGGGAAAATACGATAGTTATGATAGCACAAATCGTTTCTATCTTTCACTTGGTTTTAAGGAATTTGAGGTATTTCCAACATTGTGGGATGAGAAAAATCCTTGTCAAATCTATCTTATGTCTTTAAAATAACTTTTTAAGTTTTGCATATTCACTTTACTAATAAAAACATTATCCCCATCAAATAAAACCAAAAGTATGATAATATGATAACAGGTACTTGATTAGTTGTGCTGTGTTATTATTTTACCAGGACTTTTGGTCTTTTTTGTTAGCATTTTGGGTAGGAGATTGTGATGAAAGTTGTTGAAGTTGGTCAAAAGAATCAAGAAGTTATCATGCTGCTACACGGTGGTGGCTTGTCATGGTGGCAGTATCACTGCTTGTACGAGCTACTGAAACAGCGAAGTAGAGTTATTTTTAGCTATTATTAAGCAGGATTGTATTGAATAAATACTTTTATGTATAAAATATTTTAGTGAAGGCATTGTAGTTATACCTTCGCTTTTTTATTTTTCAAATAGCAATTAACCCATAACAATAATAATGATTTCCTCAAAGGCTAGAAGTAATGTAGTTAATAACCTATTGTTTTTCATGTAAATTTTCTCGCTTTCAATTTTTTATATTTTATGATAAAATACTGAAAATTAAGAATATTCCTGTGTATGCATATCAGAGGTACAATATGAAAAAATTTGTTAGATATTTGATATGATGATTCGTTGTATGGAGAAATTCGTTCTTTTAGAACGAAGAATTCTAAATGTTTATCTTGTGGCTTAGTAAAAATTTGCGAAGGCGGCTGCTATGTTAACTTGATTAAGGAGAAGAGTCCAGAATATTTTAGAGACTCAGTTTGCAAATTATGAGTAAAAGGATTTTTAATTTATATGTGATGAATATATTTCTGTCTGGATTACCGTACTACTTTGTAACAATGTTACTTTTAAAGCATCTAGGTTTCTCTTTCACAGAAATAGCTAGTTTATCTGTTATTACCGAGTTATGTGGTTCAGTTTTTGATATTCCATTAAGCGTTATTTCAAGTAAGTTTGGTTACAAGAAAATTTTGGTTATATCAAATTTTCTATTAATTCTAGCACTATCTTGTTTACTCTTTGGAAAATCAAATATAATATATATTTCAGCAATATCTTTTGGATTGTCGGAATCATTATTTTCAGGTGTTCTTAATGCCTATAATTTTGAAATAATTGATGATGAAGTAGTGTATAAATCATTTTTGAAATATCTCAATACAATAAAATATGTTTTTATAGCTATTGTTACAATTATATCTCCATATTTATTGAATAGGAATATTAGTTATCCGATTATTATTTCCATTGTATTTGTGTTTTTAAGTCAATTAAGTTTAATAGGATTACCTGAAATCAGAAATACACTGAATAATGATCAAAAAATATTCAGCATTGATAATGTTAAAGATATTCCATGGAACTTAATATTGTTAGGAGTAGCATTCTCGACTCTAATTATGATTAGCAATTCT
>NZ_JAWVPQ010000017.1:0-35744 GCF_046592795.1 Streptococcus sp. TATVAM-FAB8 | reverse complement strand
TAAGCATCAGAATATGTTCTCCATTTTGCATATTCCCATGCTTTCCTAACCCTCTCGGAATTAATAATAAAACGTTCACTCATGTAGTCTAATGCATAAATACCATTAACCCATTTTTCTTCTGAAAATTTAGTCGTAGCACTTAACTCATTATCACGTCTATAATAATAAACTTTTCTATTCCCTCTTACAATGCTATTTGCCCTTTGAAAACAATCAACATTAAAGTTAAATCCCTCTCCAATAAAAATATCACTACTAAATAGCAAATTATTTTTTAAGAGAAATTCCCTCTTAAACATTTTACAATAACATCCTATTGGAACCCTGTAACAAAGAATTGATTCTACAGCTTTTTCAGGCGTCCAAAATTCTTTTACTTCCTCTACTACTTGATTTTTACTAAAATTTCCAAACATATCAGTAGTCAATGATATTTCACTTTCATCACCTATTAATTCGTATAGGTATTCAACATAATCTTGCATTACAAAATCATCACCATCAACAAAGCACAAATACTCACCGGTAGAATGATGAATTCCTGTATTTCTTGCTCGGCTTACGCCTTCATTCTTTTTATGAATAACCTTTATTCTGCTGTCTTTTTCTTTATAGTCATCACAAATTTGTTTACTATTATCGGTACTTCCATCATTTACTAAAATAATTTCAATATTTTCATAACTTTGATTTATCAGTGATTCGATACATTTCTGTAAAAATAATCCTGTATTATATACTGGGACAACAATCGAAATAAGAGGTTTATCTTTTTTTTTCATTGAAATTTTCTCCGTAACTATTCAATATCATTCTTTAAATATTCTTTTGCTTTAGTTCTCTGATCTTTTAAAAATATATCAACTTTATCATAATTGATAGTCTTATCCATAATCTGGTCAGATAATTCAACATTATATGTAGCTCTCTCACTCAAACCTACTCGATTAAGTAAATCCATCAATTTTTCTTCATTACCATAACTTGTCCCTACACTTTTTCGAACTAAAGTAACAAACGGTCTATGAGTTATGATTGAAAAAATGCTACCATGAAATGTATCTGTAATAATTTTCTCTGCATTTTTAAAATAAGCAAGGACTTCAAAAGGTGAGCAATCAATAAACTTGTCTGCCCCTCTTTGAACCCCACCAATTGCATATACTTTTAATCCCTCTTTCTTAGCATACGCTGAGATCCAATCGGCCTCTTCGTCGGAAATTCTACCAGAATATGCATAGAGAATTAAATACTTTTCATTTGGATTAATAGAAGGAATCTTGTCACACTCATTCATATAATCAAAGGTTAAAACAGGATCAAGATTATAAAATGGCTCCTTCCCTGTTAGTTCTTTAACAATTTTTCCAGAATTATTATCACGTACTGAAATTGCATCAAAACGTTCTAAATAAGAAGCAATCTCATTAGTTTTTTTATAAGTTGATAATTTTTCTAAAGTGGTATTTCCAAAGGATGCCGCATATGTGATTAACTTTTTAGCATTATTATCTTTTCCAAATAATTCTAAAGAGTAACCAACATTAGTATTCTTTTGAATACAATTAAATACTTCGTCACTTCCAATAACCATACAGTCTAACTCAGGATTATAGTTCATTTTATCACTAATACCAAGCATTGGCATATATTTTTTTGAAAAATTCTGTTTATGCTTGATGAAAGAAATTTTATGAGTTAATGGAACCTTTTGTTTAAACGTCTCCAAACCTTTATTAATTTTTCGAATAACCTTAATTTTATTTTCATCTTCAGAACTTATTACTGTAGCATCAACATGGTAGTCCACAAATTGAACTTCATGACCTTGCTCTTCAATAAGTTGCTTTAGTGCGTATGCCTGTAAAAAAGAACCATAGTTAGCGATACGCTGCATTGACATAATTCCAACCTTTTTCATCAACTCTCCTTAAAAAAACTTTCTACTTCTTCACGAAGTTTTTTATTGAATTGTTTATTATTTGATGAACTACTGTCATCAATCTTTAATTCATGATTCAAATAATCTTTAAGTTCTGAAATTTCTTCAACAACTTCAATACTATTGTATCGTTCTTTCACTTGTTTAGAAAAATCAACTTGGTGGTCATTAACATGTTCACCATATTTTTCTTGTCTTGGAACAACAATTGGCTTTTTGCCATTTGCAATAGCACTCATGAATGTAGCTGGTCCACCATGAGTAATAATGATACCTGATGTTTGCATCAATTCATTCATTTTGTCAAAACTGATTAAACTTGACCATTTGCAAAACTTAGGTTCATAAGTTGAATAACCAGTCTGTATAAAAACTTCATCTGTGATGACACCTGTTTCTACTAAACGATCAACCTCTTCAATTAGACGATTAAAAGGTTGTTCGTGTGTCCCAACAGTTACAAAAATCATTAGAATATACTCCCTAAATTAATTGCTTTTGGATAAACCTTTTTCATTTCTTCCCACTGAACGATAAATTTATCGGTTACTGGATAAACTAACTTACCTGTTACTGTTGGTTTATCAATTCTATCAAAAACTTCAATATAAACTGTTTTAGCTCCAAATAATTTACCAATATAAAAGAAAGGAACAGCTACAGCAGCACCCGATGAAATAATAACATCTGGTTTTTCTTTCTTCAAAACTTTGATAGCTAAAAAAGTATTTTTAATCAAATTCTTGATATTTCTATTTGTCGGGAAATGACACGGATACATTTTCTCATCTTTTAAAATACTCCTTGCATCCTCTTTATCAAAAGTAACCCAAAATCGCTCATTTTCGCTCCAGAAAGGTTTTAACATATTTAAATGAGCAAGGTGACCTCCTGACGAGCCAACTAAACAAATTTTCACTTTTTTCTCCTAAACTAAACAAAAAAGAGGGTTGCAGATGTTATCTGCTTCCCTCTCTCTTCAATACTACTTTAACTGTTTTTGCGAGGATTTTGATATCTTCGCTAAAGCTCCAATCTTGAATGTACTTCATATCAAGTGCGACAACTTCCTCAAAATCAGTGATATCACTACGACCGCTAACTTGCCAAAGACCTGTGATACCAGGTTTTGTGGTTAGTCGTTTGAAATGATGTAATTCATAATGATGGTATTCATCAAGCGTTGGTGGACGTGTCCCGACAAGAGACATGTCTCCTTTTAGGACATTGATGAATTGTGGTAACTCATCAATAGACCAATCGCGAAGTTTGTGCCCAAATGGAAAGATTCGAGGGTCATCTTCCATCTTGAACATCAAATTAGTATCCAAATCATTCTGCGCTAACAATTCTTTTTTACGCTCCTCAGCATCTGTATACATGCTGCGAAACTTGTAAATGTCAAAAACTTTACCGTTTTTACCGACCCTTTTCTGCTTAAAGATTAAAGGACCTGGTGATTCTTTCTTGACAATCGGAGCGATGATAATAGCCGCAATTCCTACTAAGACAATGCCAACTAAAGCTCCTACAATATCAAGTAAACGTTTAAGAATCAACTGACGGCACTTGACAATATTAACCGCTGTTGTGACAAAGGTTAAATCACCAAGTTTTTTAACAACACTATCTGAGACGTAATAATCAGACAGATTACCAGCTTTAATGGTCGTTGGAATACCAAGTAGTCTGATATAACGACCAATTTCTCTAAAATCACTCTGATAATTAGTATTGATAAAAATCTCATCAACCTGATGATTAGCGACAAAATCACGAATCTCATCAAGTTCCCAGATAACTGGGTACTCCAAATCGCTACGCTTATTGTGACTAACATAAGCAAGCACTTGATAATTGTTACTTTTTAGTACTTCTTCAAGTTTGTCTTCGTCACTAAAATCTGTCACCAAAAGAATTTTCTTAGAATCTGATTTCTTAGGCTTAAGACATCTTTTGACGAAAACTCGTCCAAGAAATACTAAAGCTGTCACAATAAGGAAAAGATACACCAAGAAATAATATGACATACTTGCAATATCATGGATGAATCTAAATTTTCCTAAAATCAGAACCAAAGATAACAGAACAACTGTTCTAGTACCATAGATAATTGAAGCTTTAAACTCTTGAAAATAACCTCTGTTTAAAATATTTGAATACTCATCATTTAAGACACTGATGAGGGCTAAAAGAGCTGCAAAGATAATGCCAAAGAAATTACTCCCAAAAAAGTGATAGGGATAAAAACTGGCCAAAATCTTATAAGCTACTAATAGCGCTACAATGTCAGATAGAAGATAATAAACTTTCTTTTTCGAATCTTCGCTATACATTCTCCCTATCCCTTTCAATCTTTACACATATAGCTTATTTTTTTGCTTTTTTACGGCTAGATTTATCTGACTTATCTTTTTCATCTTTACCGTATTTTCCGTATCCGTAACCATAGCCGTAACCATAGCCGTAACCATAGCCGTAACCATAGCCATACTTATCGGCTTTGAAGTCAAAGCGGTTAAGGATAACACCAAGAAAGACAGATCCACTTTGTTCTAATTGATCTTTAAGTTTTGTAATGGTACGACGCTTATCGACACCAGGTTTTGTGACCAAAAGGCTAGCATCTGAACTGTGAGCGATGATGGCAGCATCGACCACACGACCAAGTGGCGGTGTATCGATAATCACATAGTCATAAAGATCACGGACTGTCTCAATCATCTTATCGTAGTTATCATTTTGGATAAGTGATGTTGGATTTGGTGGAATCTTTCCTGCTGGGATGACCATAAGATTGTCAACTGACGTATCACAGATAACATCAGATAATTCAGCATTCCCTGATAAATAGCTTGATAAGCCTTCGTAGCGTTCTTGTGATTTAAAAGTCCCTGACATGACAGAGTTACGTGTATCAGCGTCAATCAAAAGCGTACGAAAACCTGCTTTTGCAAAAGAAACGGCAAGATTAGTCGCAGTTGTTGATTTACCTTCACCTGGTTGAGCTGATGTTAGAGCAATCACTTTAAGATTACGACCACTGAATTGGATATTTGTTCGAATAGAATTGTAATATTCTTCCAATGACTTAACCATTTGAGCTTTCGCTCTAACTAATTCTAATTGTGGCATGAGTTATACAATTCCTTTCCTTATAATTTATCGACGTCTGGTACCACACCAAGAAGGGTCATACCAAGAACTTCTTCGATATCCTCTGGACGACGCACGCGATCATCAAGCACTTCCGCAACCAAAATGCCGACAATGGCTAAGAATACTCCAGCAAGAGCACCAATAGCAGCATTTTTCTTAACATTTGGTGATGAGGGGTGACTTGGTTTTGTCGCAGATTCAAGTGTTGTCACGTCATCAACTTTTGTAACAGCTTTAATCTTTTCAGCGGCGACTTCACGAACAGTATTTGCAATATCACAAGCTCTTTGAGCATCTGTATCAGTGACTGAAATAGAAATTACTCGAGTATCAGTAGGAATCGTAACTGTAATTTTGCCTGATAGTTCACCTGATGACATAGAAAGTTTTTCTTGGTCAATAACTGATGATAAGACTTCACTTGATGTGATGACTTCTTTGTAGTCGTTAACCAAGTAAGAACCCGCCTGGAGATCTTGGTTGGTAAGAGTTGCATCACTGCTTCGGCTAACCACGTAGATACGTGTCGTAGATGTGTATTTTGGTTTAATGAAGAAAACACTACCTAGTAAAGCAATTGTCCCAACCAAAAGGCCAACAAAAACGATGAAGAATTTTTTACTCCATAACTTTCTTAACAAGTACAAAACGTCAATTTCGATACTTGCGTTGTCATTTGTATTCATATAAACTCCTATAAATCTTTATTTTCTAATAAGGTTTTCGCATTTCCTTCAAAAAGGTCGTAAGCACATTTTTCACCAAAGTCTTTAGTGATAATTTCACGTGCTTGATCCATGTAAGGTGGACGATATCCTAAGTTATGCATATCACTTGAAACGATATGAACCAGATTTTTCTCTAAGAAATAACGTGCTCGTTTTTTAAAGACACGGTACTTATCACCAAAAAGTCTTGACTTTAAGACATGGACACTATTAATCTGTGTGTAGCAACCCATGTTAATCAATTCGCGCACGCGGTCTTCTTGATTTTCAAGGGCATTGTAACGTTCGATGTGAGCGATAATTGGTGTCACACCAAGCATGAGAACTTTATTGACTGCCTCATGAATCTCTTTCCATGGTGTTGTCATGCTAAACTCAATCAAAGCAAACTGAGTATCTGCCATTCGAGGGACTTTATGATGTTCTAACTTATCAAGTAGAGCATTATTATAGTAGAGTTCGCCACCATATAAAATGGTTAAATCGTCATACTTAGCTTCTGCTGCTTCTTTAACTTGCTTAAAGTTAGCAAAGATTTTCTCTTCTGAGGTCTTAAATAAATCACGTCTACGATGTGAAGTTGAGACAATGGTCCGCACTCCTTGGCGATAGCTTTCACCGATAAGGGCTAAACTTTCTTCTATAGTAGAAGGACCATCATCGACATCAAAGACGATGTGTGAGTGAATATCTATCATCTAACTTATTTACCTTCCATAACATCTTTAATGGCTTGCGAAGCTTTAGCAACACTAGCATCATCTAGCTGAATCATATAAAGACTTGATGATGGCATCGCATATGACGTTAATTGACCAGTTGAACCTGTACCAGTAACTTCTTGTGACGTTACCGTAAACTTCTTACCTGAATCTAATTGGTTATTGACTAACTTCATCATGGTATCTAATTTCATATCTGTCTGGATTGAATCTTGTACATTTGAAATAATCGTTGAATAATTAGAAACGGATTTCAATGAAGTCATCTTATCTAAGATTGCTTGAATGACTTTCATTTGGTTATTACCGCGGTCATAATCACCATGTTCGAGGCTATAACGTTCACGAACAAAACCAAGAGCTTTATCTGAGTCAAGTGTTACGTTTCCAACTGGAAATTCATAATTACCATGAAGGCTTGTAAAGGCCTGACTATTGTAAACCGTAATACCACCTAACGCATCAATTAACTTCAAGAAGGAATCAAAGTTTAAACGAGCATAGTAGTCGATGGTGATGCCATAGAGATTTTCAAGAGTCTTCTCTGAGGTTTCAACACCATAGATACCAGCGTGGGTTAATTTATCGTATTGATCAGCGCCACCATCTGGAATCTTAACATAGGCATCACGAGGTGTTTCCGTCATCAAAATCTTATGAGTATTCATATTAACTGTTAAGATTAAGTTGACATCTGAACGCGATACGGTTGAGATAGAACCATATGTATCAATACCACTGATGTAAATGTTAAAGACATTTGAATCATGTGCCTTTGCTTCGTCTTTGATACTTGTCTTAATCTTATAAGAATAAATGGTCTTAAGATTTGATTGGAAATTCTCGTAAGACATTTCAAGCAAGCTTGAATAAGCACTGTTAAAGACCATTGCCTTGCTTGAGCCATTAACTAAGTTCTCATAAGCAGCTTGATAAGAATCAACTTTTTCTGTCGCTAAGTCTACTCCCTTTTCTGACTTAATGTGAGACAACAGTTCATTGATATTGCTACCGTCAGCATCTGTCGGTGCTTGAACACTTGTGAGGTCAGATACATCATTAACTGAGCTATTGCTTGGAACAACCACACTCATCTCAATTTCTGAGTAAGAAGCCGTTTCATTCATATTATGTGCCACATCGACCAAAGACTTAAAGGCAAAGAGGGATACTGCAGCAATGATTGAAAAGACAACCAAAAGGACAGTTGTTAAAACCCTACTCTTTTTAAGAATGCTTAATGTTAAACACAAAGCAAAAATAGCTACTAATATAATAGTATAAACAACGTTAAGATGTCTAAAGGCCAAGATATGATGAGCATACATCATATAAGTGGCAAGACCAGCAAGCACAGCATACAAGACTAAAAGCGCCGCATTCACAATCTTCAAATCAGCAAACCTAGAGCGCCGCCGTGAGCTCTTATGGTGCTTATGATGACTACTGTGATGGTGACCATGGTGACTACCATGATGATGTGAGTAAGTCGGCATTTTAATAAATCTCCGCTTCCTAATTAATTGTTAACGTTCTTATTTTAGCACTTTATAAGAGTTATTGCAATTTCAAAAAAATCTGAAACTTTACATGATAATTCGTATACTTTTAATAAATATTAGTTTTGACAACGTTTTACCGCCTTTAAAAATACCATTTTATGCACTTGTTACGTTTTGGTTACATTTTTGAAAAAAAGTCATCTTTATGTAATTGTTCGGTTTTAGGTGCTGCTTTTTGTGCATTTTTAAAATTTCGTCCATTTTTAGAGAGTATTTCCAAACAAAACATTATTCCCACTATTAAAACGGCAAGCGCAATCATTAGAAAAAATCATTCTATTTTTGTCTAAACTTTTAATCGAAAAGTTCGTTTTTTTATCGCTTTCACATCTACTACATTTCCACTACTTGCGGGATTTGCGATTTTGAGCTAAACTAAGGCTATGAGAATACAACAATTACATTACATCGTTAAAATCGTGGAAACAGGCAGTATGAACGAGGCTGCAAAGCAACTCTTCATCACGCAACCAAGTTTGTCAAATGCTGTTCGTGACTTGGAACGTGAGATGGGGATTGAAATTTTTATCCGAAATCCTAAAGGAATTACCTTAACAAAAGATGGTGTCGAATTTCTATCTTATGCGCGTCAAATCCTTGAGCAGACGGCGCTTTTAGAGGAACGTTATAAGAGTAAAAATACCAACCGTGAGCTTTTTAGCGTCTCAGCGCAGCACTATGCTTTTGTGGTCAATGCTTTTGTTTCCCTTCTGAAAAAGACAGATATGACACGTTACGAGCTTTTCCTTCGTGAAACCCGAACATACGAAATTATTGATGACGTCAAAAATTTTCGTTCTGAAATCGGGGTGCTTTTCCTAAACAGCTACAACCGTGATGTCTTGACAAAGATGTTTGATGACAATCATTTGACTTATACCAGTCTTTTCAAAACTCGTCCGCACATTTTTGTCAGCAAAAACAATCCGCTAGCTGAAAAGTCACTTGTGACTATGGAAGATTTGGAAGAATTTCCTTATCTTAGCTACGATCAAGGGATTCATAACTCTTTTTACTTCTCTGAAGAAATCTTGTCACAAATTCCACACAAAAAATCAATCGTTGTCAGTGACCGCGCGACCCTTTTTAATCTCTTGATTGGTCTTGACGGTTACACTATCGCTACAGGTATCTTAAATAGCAATCTCAACGGCGATGACATCGTCTCAATTCCGCTTGACGTTGAAGATATGATTGATATTGTCTACATTCGCCACGAAAAAGCTAATCTCTCAAAAATGGGTGAACGCTTTATCGATTACTTACTTGAAGAAGTACAATTTGATAAATAAAAAGTTCTTGGACAGAGTCCAAGAACTTTTTATGCTTCATTGTCTTAATTCATGCTTTATTATCTCATTGATTTTGTCAAAATAGAAGGCCTTTGTGTCATATTTAACGCCTGCATAAATGGCTAAATCAATGATTTTATCTAGAAAGGCTTGCGATGAGAAATTCGTTGTGCGATGAAGTTCTTCTTCATCAAATGGTTTAATCAGATGAGCAAGAGGGTTTCGGACAGATTTCTCAAATTGACGAAGCTCTGTGATTAAATTTTTAATATGATCTGGCAACTGACTGTATTGCAAGAGCTCTGCTAAACTACGAGACGTCACCTTTGCATCACGGCGAATCACCAAATACTTATGAAAAATAGGATAGTCGCTCTGCTTCATTTCTGTAAAAAACCAAGTATCATACTGATCATTTTTAGCATCATGGATAAACTCTTCTAGATTAGGAATCTCACGCTTTGCTAAGCGATAAAAGAGTCTGTATAGAATAGGACTAACTGAGCGGACAAAATCAATGATATTACCATTTCTAATTTTCGCTTCTAGGTCCATGATATAGTTGGCCAATTGTTCTTCTTGCCTATGATTCGTAATCAAATCAAAATCATACTGACGCCAAATAGCCTTGTTTTCAGATTGATGAGCAAAAAGGAAATCAACGTTTAATTCACGACGCTCTTTTAGCATTTCTAAAAGATAGCGGCTTGTCGATGGAAAATCTGCATGCTGCTCTGCTATTTTCCAAGCGTGATTATAAGCATAGACATCCAAAAGGATGTCTATCGTCTCGTATATTTCTTGCATTAATCAGCAATAAGAGTCTCAAGACCGACTTTCATCATGTCTGTGAAAGTTGTTTGACGTTCTTGAGCTGTTGTGTCTTCGTCAGCAACAAGGCTATCAGAGATTGTCATGATACCAAGTGCTTGAACACCGTGTTTGGCAGCGAGATAGTAAAGAGCAGCAGCTTCCATCTCAACAGCTTTAACACCAAGTTGACCAAGTTTGATGTTGTTTTCTGCGAAATCAGAGTAAAAAGCATCAACTGACAAGACACTACCTACGTGAGTTGTCATGCCAAGGTCTTGTGCAATGTGATATGCTTTATCAAGCAAAGTGAAATCAGCGATTTGTGGGAAATCGTATTGTGGCCATTCGTTTTTAATCATGCTTGATGTTGTTGCAGCTGCTTGCGCAAGGACAAGTTCACGCACGTGAACGTCTTTATTAAGTGAACCTGCTGTTCCGACACGGATTAATTTTTTAACACCGTATGATTGAATAAGTTCAGTCGCATAGATTGAGATTGAAGGCATTCCCATACCTGTTCCCATAACGCTGACACGTTCACCTTTGTAAGTCCCTGTGAAACCAAGCATACCGCGGACGTTGTTAAAGCAAACAGCATCTTCTAAGAAGTTTTCTGCGATGAATTTTGCACGGAGCGGGTCTCCCGGAAGTAAGATTTTATCTGCGATTTCGCCTTGTTTGGCTTCGATATGGATTGACATAAAAATTCCTTTCAATACGTTTAAAAATATTATTTATACAAACAGCTACCGCTACTGCAATGAGTAAAACTGGCAAAGCTTGTAAATTTTGTCCTGTAAATGAGACAACTAGTCCAACTGCTGTCAAAGGGGCATTCATAGTAATGGCCAAGAAAACACTTGACCCAATTAACATGGCTGAGTTCATCGAAATATCTGGAAAAGCTAACTGACAAAGCACAGCAAATAGAAATCCTAAAACTGCCCCCATTGAAAACGATGGTGTCAAGGTACCTCCGTATGCGCCATTTTTTAGCGTCAATAAGACAAGACAAGCTTTGATGATAAGAATAGGAATAGCATAAGATACAGCCATGCCATCAAAAACAGCTTGTGCCAAAGCTCCGCCATTCCCTAAAATCTCTGGAAAATAGAGGGCAACACTAGCTAAAAGTAAGAAAGTTAAAGGTAACTTCCATAAGATGGCTTCATGAGTCTCTTTTTTAACTTGTGCTTTTTGCGTTAGATGTCGAAAACCTTCTGCAAGTGGCGTGACAAGTACTGCCACCAAGACGGCTAACAGACAAGTGGCAAGATTAAGTGAAACTTGACCACCATGATAAAGGGGTGCATCCGATATAACGAGCCCTGCGATAAGGCTAGCAAGAAAACTCGTCAAAGATACCGACACGATATTCACCAAAGAAAGTCCAACACCCAAAGTCTCAAAAGCAAAAAAGATGCTAGCAATTGGTACTTGATAAACTGCTGAAAGACCAGCTGAGGCCCCACAAGCAATTGCAAGGCGTCTATCAGGCAAGTTCAAACACATATAATCAGAAATACGACCTGCTCCAAGAGCCCCAAGCTCTCGTGGCGCTCCTTCTTTTCCAATCGGAGATCCCGCACCAACCGAAGCTACCTGTAAGAAAATATTCATCAAATGAATTCCCAACACAGGGCGTTCAGAGCAAGGATTATCAGCCTTCATCTGAGATTTAACTGAGATAAGACGACGATTTTTTCGTTGAAGCACATACCAGATAAGCGCAGAGACTATCCCTGCAATCACAATCATCAAGAATTGTCTTTGGGAAATAGCTAGCATTTTTTCCTCTTCGCCGTGTCCCAACACAATTTTCTCGACCATTTCTAAAAATTCATGAAGTAAGATACCACCTAAACCAGCCACCACACTAGTTGCCAGTAAAACTACTCCAAAACGTAAACAATAGCTGAAATTTTGAAATCGATTATTTTGTATAAGCATCTAAAAATTGTTCTAACAAATGATTCATCTGAGAATAATCATAAGTTAAAATTTCTTGTTTTGTCTGGATATAAGGGTGTGTGGCAACTTGTTCATCATAATCAACTTCTTGAGCCAGTAAATCCTGAACCATGTCTTTTGAAAATTCCAAATGACATTGAAAAGCGTAATGCTTGTCACTATACTTGATGATTTGTCGTGGGCAACTTTGACTAGCGGCAAGAATTTGCGCCCCTTCTATCATGCCTGGCATATCACCGTGCCAATGACCAACAGTCACCGTCTTACTAAAATATGTCAAACATTTATCAGTTTTACCAGCCTGAGTCAAGGAAATCGGAAAATTTCCAATCTCCTTTTCAGGACTATGTTCAACTGGTGCGCCATAAGCTTCACCCAGTAACTGTGCGCCAAGACAAACACCAATGATGCGTTTATCATGTGCGATAGCATCTTTAATCAAAGCTATTTCAGTTTGAGCATCAAAATGCGGGCATTCTTCTACTGTCGTACGAAGGCTCTGCGGTCCCCCCATGACTATGAGTAAATCAATTTTAGAGCTGTCAACTGGTAACTGCTCTCCTTGATAAAGCTTTGTTAGGCTAACCTCATGACCACGCTTAATTGCCCAACCATAATAGGCTCCAGGTGCTTCAAAAGCTTCGTGAATAACAAAATGAACTCGCACAGCACACTCCTTTTATCCAAAGACTAAAGATTGTAAATTAAAGTTCTGCCAAAACAGCTTTAACAAGTGTTTTGAAATCTTCTTTAATTTGTTGTGTTACAGCTACTACTTCTTCGTGGTTAAGTGAGCTTTGGAAACCTGCTGCGTGGTTTGTGATAGCTGAGATTCCCAAGACTTTCAAACCTGAGTGAGCGGCAACGATAACTTCAGGAACTGTTGACATACCAACAGCGTCTGCACCAAGTGTTTGGAAGGCGCGGATTTCTGCAGGTGTTTCATAACAAGGACCTGACACACCAAGGTAAACCCCTTCGTCAAGTTTGATACCGATTTTTTCAGCAACTTTGTGAGCAATGGCACGGTAGTCTGCTGTATAAGCATCTGACATATCTGGGAAACGTGGTCCGAAATCATCAAGGTTAGCCCCAATCAATGGATTTTGACCAGTCATGTTAATGTGGTCAGAGATAGCCATCAATGTTCCTGGACCAAAGCCGATTCCTCCAGCAGCATTTGTCACGATAAGCCCTTTACAACCAAGAGCTTTCATCACGCGCACTGGGAAAGTTACCAATTCCATTGGGTTCCCTTCGTAGAAGTGGAAACGGCCTTGAAGAGCAAGGACTTTGTGACCACCAAGATCACCATAAACCAATTGACCTGCGTGACCTGCTACTGTTGATTTACCCCAGTTTGGGATTTTTTCGTAAGGGATGACAACAGCATTTTCGATTTCTTCGGCAAGTTCACCAAGACCTGAACCTAGGATAAGTCCGAATTCTGGAGCATCACAAGCTTGTGAGACTAAAAACTGACGTGCTTCTTCAATTTTTTCAATAATTGTAGACATGTATTACCTCTTATACTAATTTATCTAAGAATGATTGACCAATCATCGCTTTTTCAACGACAAAGTTTTCGGCGATTGTTGCTGAGATATCAGCGAAGTGTCCAACTGGCAAGATACCATTGCCTTTGAAGGCTGGACTGTAAGCTAACAATGGGATGTATTCACGTGTGTGGTCTGTTCCCGTGTAAGTTGGGTCATTACCGTGGTCTGCCGTAATCAAAAGAAGGTCATCTTCTTTCATGTTTTCCAAGATTTCAGGCATGCGTTTGTCGAAATCTTCAAGACAGTCACGGTAACCAGCTGCGTTACGACGGTGACCATACATCGCGTCGAAGTCCACTAGGTTTGTAAATGACAAACCTTTTGTGAATTCAGGCAACTGCATTGTTTTAAGAAGAGTATCAACACCGTGCATGTTTGATTTATTGTGACCCATATCATTTGTGATACCTGAACCGTTGAAGATATCATTGATTTTACCAACACCGTAAGTCGGCACACCAGCATCAGCCAATTTGTTAAGAACAGTAGGTCCAAATGGTGACAATGCGTAGTCACGACGGTTAGCTGTACGTGTGAAGTTTCCAGGTTCTCCAACGTATGGACGTGCAATGATACGACCAAGAAGTGCTGGACGTTCTAGTGTGATTGAACGAGCAAATTCACAGATTTTGTAAAGTTCTTCTACTGGGATAACGTCTTCGTGGGCTGCGATTTGAAGAACTGGGTCAGCTGATGTGTAGATAATCAATTCGCCAGTTTCCATTTGACGTGGACCAAAATCATCGATAACCGCTGTTCCTGAGTATGGTTTGTTAGCTTCACGAATGACTTTACGTCCTGAAAATTCTTCAATTTTTGTCAAGATTTCTTCAGGGAAGCCATCAAGGAATGTATCAAATGGTTCTGTAATGTTAAGACCCATGATTTCCCAGTGACCAGTCATTGTGTCTTTACCAAGAGAAACTTCTTCTAGTTTAGTTGCATAACCTGTTGGTTGAGCTTCAGCTGGAACAGTTTTTAAAGGTGTTTCACGCGGAATGTTTCCAAGACCGATTTTAGCCATGTTTGGAACGTTAAGTCCGACTGTTTTTGAAATGTGACCAAGTGTGTCTGACGCACCATCAGGAACACCAGCATTGACAAAGTTATTGGCATCTGGTGCTGCACCAATTCCGACTGAATCAAGCACAACAAGGTGAATACGATTAAAAGTTGACATAGTTTTCCTAATCTAGGGTGGTTACGGTTGGCACCCAAAACCTCCTAATCAACTGCAAGGTATGCAGGATTAGAAATAATAATTTGATTTTTTGCGATAACATAGCAAACAGGAGACTATCGGCTATTCTTAGTCAAACCATCTCCTGTAAACTTTCTTTATTTAGCTTCTAAAATTTTAACGCCGTCTTTACCAGCAACGATAACTTTGTTAACCATACCATTGAAGAGACCGTGTTCAACAACACCGACCATGGCTTTCAATTCTTTACCAAGTTCGACTGGATTTTTAATAGCACCAAGGTCAAGGTCGATGATATAGTTTTTCATATCAGTGACAAAGCGTTCGCCGTTTGCCATGCGGTATGATGGTTTGTAACCTTTTTTCTCGAATTCACGGAAAATGCGGTCAGCACCATATTGCACAACTTCAACTGGCAATTTGAAAGCACCGAGTGTGTCGACCATTTTAGATTCGTCAACAACCCAGATGTATTCTTTACTTGGTGTAGCAACGATTTTTTCCATAAGAAGAGCACCGCCGCCACCTTTGATACCGTTGAAGTTTTTATCCACTTCATCAGCACCGTCGACAGTTACATCGATAACATCGATATCATCAACAGCTTTCAAAGGAATACCAAGGCCTTCTGCTTGAGCTGTTGTTTGGCTTGAAGTTGTCACACCGACAACTTTAAGACCTTCTTCTTTCATACGACGACCGATTTCTTCAACGAAGAAATATGCTGTTGAACCAGTTCCAAGTCCAACGACCATGCCGTCTTTCACATACTGAGCAGCTGTAACACCAGCCATTTTTTTAAGTTTTTCCATAACAACCTCACCTAAATTTATATGTAAAACAAAAATTACCTATTTCCAACTAACTATTATATCATGATTTAGGGTGTTTTCGCTACAATGGATTACTCAAAAATCGCTTTTCTGCTCCTTTACTTTCAATCCTCTTCTATTGCTTGAAAATCTTATTTGCGTTACAATTAAATAGGATATTTTTTGAAAAACTAGATTGGAATGACATAAATGATTACAAAAGAATTCGACACAATTGCTGCGATTTCAACACCTTTAGGGGAAGGGGCTATCGGAATTGTCCGACTTTCTGGGACTGACGCGCTAGCTATTGCCCAAAAAGTTTACCGTGGTAAAGATTTGTCAAAAGTTGCCTCACATACGATTAATTACGGGCACATTGTTGACCCTGATAATGATGAAATTCTCGATGAGGTTATGGTCTCTGTCATGTTGGCACCAAAAACGTTCACACGTGAAAACGTCATTGAAATCAACACGCACGGTGGGGTTGCTGTTACTAACGAAATCTTGCAACTCCTTCTTCGTCAAGGCGCTCGTCTTGCTGAACCTGGTGAATTTACCAAACGTGCTTTCTTGAATGGTCGTGTGGACTTGACTCAAGCGGAAGCCGTTATGGATATTATCCGTGCCAAAACTGATAAAGCAATGAATATTGCTGTTAAACAACTGGATGGTTCACTGTCAAAACTCATCAACGATACGCGTCAAGAAATCCTAAACACCCTTGCTCAAGTTGAGGTAAACATTGATTATCCTGAGTACGACGACGTGGAAGAAATGACAACAGCTCTTATTCGTGAAAAAACACAAGAATTCCAAGAACTTTTGGAAAATCTCTTGGCTACTGCAAAACGTGGTAAAATCCTTCGCGAAGGTTTGTCGACTGCTATCATTGGTCGTCCAAACGTTGGTAAATCAAGTCTTTTGAACAATCTTCTTCGCGAAGATAAAGCCATCGTTACAGATATCGAAGGAACAACCCGTGATGTGATTGAAGAATATGTCAACATCAAAGGTGTGCCTTTAAAATTGGTCGATACCGCTGGTATTCGTGAAACAGATGACGTGGTTGAAAAAATCGGTGTAGAACGTTCTAAAAAAGCTCTCGAAGAAGCTGACTTGGTTCTTCTTGTCCTTAACAGCTCTGAACCGCTAACTGACCAAGACCGTGCTCTTCTTGAACTCAGCAAGGATAGCAACCGTATTATCTTGCTTAATAAAACTGATTTACCAGAAAAAATTGAAGCTGATGAGTTGCCTGATGATGTGATTCGCATTTCAGTTCTTAAAAATCAAAACATTGATTTGATTGAAGAACGTATCAACCAACTCTTCTTTGACAACGCTGGTATCGTTGAAAAAGATGCAACATACCTTTCAAATGCACGTCACATCGGTTTGATTGAAAAAGCTGTACAAAGCTTGCAATCAGTCAACGAAGGACTTGAAGCTGGTATGCCAGTTGACCTTCTACAAATTGACTTGACACGTTGTTGGGAAATTCTTGGAGAAATCACTGGTGAAGCAGCACCAGACGAACTCATCACAAAACTCTTCACACAATTCTGTCTTGGAAAATAGGAAAAACTCGCCAGACGATGGCGAGTTTTTTAATACCTATTTTTCTAAAATAGCTTTGACACGCTTTTGAAGGTCTGGGATGACTTCTTCTTCAAACCATGGATTCTTGCGCTGCCAAATGTTATTTCGTGGCGATGGGTGCACCAATGGGAAAAATTCTGGCAAATAGTCTTTATAGTGTTTGACGGTATCCGTAAGCTTAGCTGAGGATTTTTGATGAAGATAATAACGCTGCGCATAAGAACCAACTAAAATATGCAACTCTATATTGGGTGCTAAAGCTAGGGTGCGCTTGTGCCATTTATCGGCAAAACCTTTTCGTGGCGCTAAATCACCTGATTTCCCCTTACCTGGAAAATAATAATCCATGGGTACAACCGCAAAAAGTCCAGAATTATAGAAAGTCTCACGGTCAACGCCTAACCATTTTCGTAAATTATCCCCACTCGGGTCATTCCAATAAAGTCCCGATTCTTGCGCTCGAATACCAGGAGCTTGCCCGACGATATTAATTCGAGCGGTTTTTGGAACGGTAAAAAGTGGCTTAATGCCTTGCTCGGTGTATGAGGCATTTTGCTCATCAGCCATAATATCAGCCACTAATTGTTCAAGGCTATCCATACAATCACTTCTTCCTAAAAAATAAAGAAGAGTCTTTTGCTAACGCAAAAGCCCTCTTCTTTTTTCTGTATTATTTGATCAATTCGTAAAGTGCTTCAGCGTAGATAGCAGCTGCACGGTAAAGATCTTCAACATCTGCGAATTCATTTGCTTGGTGCATTGTGTTCACGTAGTCTGGGAACATTGCACCGAAGGCAACACCGCGTTTAAGAAGACGACCAAATGTACCACCACCGATAACTTGTTCGTAACCTTTCAAGCCAGTTTGTTTTTCGTAAACTGAAAGAAGTGTTGAAACCAATGGATCATCAGCTGGAACATAGTGTGGAGTGTGTTCGTGCTCTGACAATGTCACTGCTGTCACACCATCAAGTTTTTCAAGCTCAGCTTTGATTGTTTGAGCATCAGTACCTTGTGGGTAACGGAAGTTAAGTGTGATTGTGTTGTCATCTGAGTTTCGGTCAAATTTGAAGACACCAGCGTTCATGCTAAGGGCACCCATTTTAGCGTCTGTGTAAGCAACACCAAGGTTTTCACCAGCAAAGTCTTTGTGAAGAACGTTAGCTGTTGTGTCAAGGTAAACTTTAGCAGCACCGTCAAAGGCAAATTGATCCAAGAATTTAGCAAGGTAAGTTGCTGCGTTAAGACCAAGTTCTGGAGTTGAACCGTGAGCTGATTTACCGATAACAGTTGCGCGGAAAGCATCGCCTTCTTGAACAAGTTCTGCTTCAAGGTTTTCAGCAGCGGCAAAGGCAGCCAATTTTTCTTGAAGGTCAGCCAAAGTGCTGTCAGCTGTGAATACTGCAGTTGCTGATTCTGGAACCATGTTATCACGAAGACCAGCTTCAAAAGTATTCAAAGTGAAAGCACCGTTGTTTTCACCTGCGAAGTGAAGGTATTCAGTAATGTTACCTTTTTCACCATTGATGATTGGGAATTCAGCATCTGGAGAGAATCCAAAATCAGGATCTTTCAAGCCATTGTGTGCGAAATAGTATTCCATATCGCCCCAACCTGATTCTTCGTCAGTACCAACGATGAAACGAACACGTTTAGATACTGGCAAACCAAGTTCTTTGATGATTTTAAGGGCATAGTAACATGCCATTGTTGGACCTTTGTCATCTGAAGAACCACGCGCATAAAGACGACCATCTTTAATAACTGGTTCGTAAGGGTCAGTTTCCCAACCGCTACCTGCAGGCACAACGTCTAAGTGAGCAAAGATACCAAGTACTTCGTCACCTTCACCAAATTCAAAGTCACCAGCGTAGTTGTCGATGTTACGAGTTTTGTAACCATCGCGTTCAGCCATTGCAAGGAAATGTTCCAAAGCTTTTGCTGGACCAGGTCCGAATGGGTGCTCTTTATCAGCTTTGCTGTCATCACGTTCAGAGTTGATGCGCAAAAGTGCAAAGAGGTCTTCCATCATGGCATCTTTACGTTTTTCAACTTCTGCTTTAAAGTCTACTGTCATTTCTTATAACTCCTCCATAAATGTAGCTTCTCTTTCACAGAAAAGCCACGTCATTTTATCTTTTGAGCCAACTTACCAATAGTAACTCATATTTTAAGATTTGTAAACCTAGTTTGGTAAATTCTTCACTAAGTTTTATGCATAAAGCTTAAAAAGTTCTGCTTATCGACGTTCGATGATTTCATCCACTGGCAAACGATAACTTGGTTCTGGTTTATCATCGCTGTAACCAACTGTTATCAAAAGTTCTGGACGGAAACGTTTGTCAATTCCTAGAATGTCATTTGGCAGAGATTTGTCAAAACCAAGAATAATATTTGATGAGATATCTTGGTCAGTCAAAGCTAGAACCAGATTCATCGCAACAATCCCAGCATTGAGTGCTAGGTATTCGCCTTTACGTTTATCATCATATTCTGCATAACGTGCTGGCAAAGTTTCCATATAATATTCTAGCTTGGCATTGTCCAATGATTTGACACCAATGCGAGCAATCTTGCGAGAGCGTTGCACTAAATCAGTATCTGTAAAGAGTGCCACAACATATTGAGCTTCTTCAACTTGTTTTTTGTTAATATCTGGGAGATGTTCAGCCAGTTCTGCTTTTTTCTCTTCAACAATCACAAATTTCCATGGTTGAATGTTATTAGCACTAGGTGCTAAGGTAGCAATTTCAATAGCAGTACGCAAATCTTTATAGTCTACGGGTTTGTCATTGAAAGTTTTGACGGCATGGCGCTTTTTATTCAATTCTAGAAATTTCATAAGCGACCCTCCTTTTTTAATTCTATGCTCTTTTATTTTATCATTTTTTGGAAGAGTTTACAGCTATTTTGCACGGCTGCTGATCCAAAAATTAAGTCGACTTAAAAAGAAAAACCAGAACTTGCGTTCTGGTCTTAAGATAAAATCTTTTTTTGCTCGTTTCACTCGCAAGCAATTCTGAAATCTAATTGTGATAACAATAACCTAAAGAATTAAGTTCATTTATTTTCTATTTATCAGTTATTATTTCATCGTTTTTTTCTTGATGAGGTAAGCTAGGGTTGCTAGCCATGAGAGGATGTTCACGACAATCAATGCCTTAAACCAAGTGCTGATGTGGTAGGTAATGGTTAGCGTGTTTTTTCCTGCTTTTTGCATCACGGTTGGTGTGCCAATACCAGACAAAGAATAATCCTTATCGCTCAGTTTTTTGCCGTTAAGCGTCAACTCAGTATCCTTATACTTAACAGCTGGGATGATCGCCCAATCGCTGGTATCTGCATACCAAGTGAAGGTTAGCTCATTATCTCCTTGTGTTTTTTTGAATAAATCGGTATGCCCTAAGACAAATTCTTCATACAAGACGTATTTGTTTTCTTTGTTTGATTTGTCAGCCGGCAAGTAATCAGGCGTTGATTTTGACACAATATCCAGCAGTTTAAATTTATCTGAGTCGTAAAAGCTTGCTCTCACATCGGCAGGATTTCCCCAGATAAAGGTGTGCTTCTTACGTTGAATTGGGTATTTAGTATTGTAATACTCATCAATCTTTTCGCTCTGCAATTGTGATAACTGTGCTAAGCTTAAAACATTGATGACAATTAATCCGACAGTAACGATTTTTGACCATTTTTTATCAAAATAACGATCCAAAACCATAGCCGCTACTAAAAGCAACAAGACAGTGGCTGGCACAAAGAAACGAAATGGAAATTGAATCAGATTAACCAGCGGAAGATTCAATTGGTTGACCGTATACCAAGGGAAAATACTGCTTGATAGCACCAAGAAAAGGAAAAATGCCCCTGTCACCACGCGCAGCAATTGATCAAAATGACGCCAGTGTCTAAATGAAAAGTACAGTTGATACAAAAGTACCAAAACAAGCGCCTTAGGCGTTAACAACCACTCGATACTGCGTTGGTTGACGGTCATAATGTACAATTTTGAATTGATGAATGGCTCAACCAAATTGTTGCTACGTCCAACATCAACCAAAGCTGCCCAGACGTTTGCTGTTAGTAAAAGGCTAAGCAAAACAGCTTGGACACCCTTGAAAAAGACTTCTTTTTTCTCAGCAGATTTGAAAAAGCCGTACAAGTAAAATGGCAAGTAAGCCAAGATTAACAAGAAACAGCTAAGCATGTGGACTTGCATCATAACTGCCACTGCTACTGCCAAGCGCAGCACACCTACTTTTTTCGTTCTGATAAAATCAACAGCTGGGATTAAACACCATGGCATAAAAGCTGCGCCCCAACTTGAGAAACCTTGTCTAAAGGTCCAGTACTGAACCGAAAACGTCATCATGTAAAAGACTGCTACTCCAAGGGCTATTTTTGGTTTGACAGAAGCTCTGCGATTCAAACGATACATCGAAAAGCCAGCAATCACACTCAACAAGAAACGTGACAAAAGCTGATAGGTATACCAGTTTTTGCTGATGAGTACCAAAATCCCTTGAAAATAAGCAAAATACGGGCCATATAAAGCATTAACAATTCGACCTGAACTATAAAAGCCATATAAGGAAATAAAGTAGCTAAAATTTCCAGTCTTAAGTTGCATCGCTGTCTCATAGAAACGATTGTAGTGAAAGAGAAAATCACTACCCGCAATAACACCACGAGACGTTAATTGGGGAAGCAAGAGTAACACGGCGACCAAAACAATCACAATGCTTGGAAGCCAAGTGCTCTTTTGACTTAACTGAGAGAGGCCTTGCTTCATTTTTTTAAACATGCGTATCTCCTTAAAAATCCCTATCCATGTTAGCACAGTTTAAAATAGATTACAATCAGAAAAAGAAAGTTTCATGAAAGTTTTCAGATGGTATTAACTTCAACTACAAAAGTTCTCTTTCCATTCTTTGGACATCATCACATTTTACAAATGCAACTTTTTGTTCAGCTGTTAATGATATCATTCTTTCTTTTTCTAAAATTATAGTTAAATTCTTAACAATCTCTCTTTTAGCTTTTTCATCATAATAGTTAAATATAAACTTATACTTTCCGCCTCTTTTTTCGGCTAAATCAAAACATTTTTCGAAAATTTCCTTATCCAAAGGGTCGACCGAGTGTCCAAAAACAATAATATTCATATCATCAACAGCTTCACCTGAATTTTTAGGTTTTTCAAAGAATTTTCTATAGTCACTTCCTGTCTCTTTTATTATTCTTTGATAAAATTTTTGATAAGAAATTAAATCAGGATTAATGTTTTCAGTCTTGTCTTCTTTGTCCTCAATACCAAAAACCATAGTATTAATTGATTTTTTATTACGAGCAAAATCAATTCTTCCATGAATAAAATGAGTATTTTCTTCAGAAATACCAAATAGTCTATTCGCAGTATCTGTGTAGTTGAATGTTAACACTTTTGCTTTTTCAAGCCCTTCAATAACATCTAGATTACTTCTTCTTTTCTCTATTATTCGTTCCTCAAAATCTAATTTATCAAGATAAGTTAAATAAAACTCTAGATAATCAGTCAACTCTTCAAGTGCTTGAATAAATTCTTCATTGCACTTGTCCAAGATTTTTTGAAAGCCTTGACTACGATGAAAACTACGATCAATTAGATAATCTGCCACAAATGACAATACACTAAAATTTGACTTAGCCTTAAATTTCTCTTGTAATTTAGGCCAACCTTTAACAAAACCATTGCTAAAAAAGATTGGTCCAAATTGTTCAAGGTGCTCTTTAAAATATGAGATTGCTTCTGCAATATCAGAAATTACAAGTTCAATACTTGACCATTTTTCACCAAGTTTACTTTTATTCTCATTTATATATTTCAAAAAAAGATTTTTGGAAATTTTTGAAAAGTAGTCATCTTTTTCAATCTTTTTCTCTTGAATTAAGCCATTAATTATATTAGTATCAAAAAATTCTTCTGAATTAGAAGATTGAACAGATATTGAATTCAAAAACCTTAAAAAATCTTCATAACTAGTTTGGCGTCCCATTGCTAAATCAAAGCCGTTTCCTAATATTAAAATATTTTCTACCACAAATTATCTCCTTACTATTTCTTCTCCTCAGCCAATTTTTCCTTAACAGCAATGGCAACGTTTCGTGGGACACCGCAGTTGACGATGTCGTCCACGTCTGCTTTTTGGATGTTTGGCAAGCTCTTGAAGTGTTTCATGAGTAATTGCTTGCGCTTTGGACCAAGTCCAGCAATGCCATCGAGTTTTGATGAGAATGAATTTTTGGAACGTAGTTGACGGTGGAAGGTAATAGCGAATCGGTGAACCTCATCTTGAATGCGTTGAAGCAAGAAGAATTCTTCAGAATTTCGTGGCAATTCAACCACTTCTAAAGGATCTCCAAAGAGTAATTCGTGCGTTTGGTGCTTGTCATTTTTTTGCAGACCAGCAATCGGAATATCGAGTCCAAGTTTATTTTCAATGACATCACGCGCAACATTAACCTGACCTTGACCACCATCTATGATAATCAAATCTGGCGGTGTCAATCCATCTTTCATCACGCGACTGTATCTACGATAAATAACTTCACGCATGCTGGCGTAATCATCTGGCCCAACAACGGTTTTAATCTTAAATTTGCGGTAATCTTTCTTGCTTGGTTTTCCATTAACAAAAACAACCATCCCAGCAACTGGGCTTGTTCCTTGAATATTTGAGTTATCAAAGGCTTCAATGCGCACCGGTTTTGGAATATTGAGCAATTCACCGATATTTTCAATAGCGCCATGTGTTTTGCGGATATCTTTTTCTAGCAAGTCAAATTTTTGTTGTAGACTGACACGCGCATTTTTTATGGCTAGATTGACCAGCTGTTTCTTCTCACCGCGTTGCGGTTTAATGACCTTAGTATCTACCACTGCTTTAACCAAATCTTCATCAATATCCTGAGGAATAAAGATTTCTTTTGGCACAAAATGCTTGCTGTCTCGGTAAAATTGTCCGACGTAAGTTAAGAAATCCTCTTCTGGGTCATTGTAGTAAGGAAACATGTTGACATCACGTTGAATGAGTTTTCCTTGGCGAACAAAGAAAACCTGCACACACATCCACCCTTTGTCGACATAATAACCAAAAATATCACGGTCCATCATATCTTGGTTCATGACACGTTGCTTAGTACGAAGTGTTGAGATAGCTTGCAATAAATCACGGTATTCTGCTGCGCGTTCAAACTCCAGCATGTCAGAAGCTTTTTGCATTTTGTCTTTCAAGCCATCGACGATTTTATTGTCTTTGCCATCAAGAAAATTCTTGACGTCTTGCGACATTTTAACAAAATAATCATGGTCAACATGACAAATTGTGTGAGCTTTACATTGCCCCAAATGGTAATAAAAACAAACCTTGTTAGCAGGATTTGTACATTTTTTAAATGGGAAAATGCGGTCTAGCAGACGTTTGATTTCTGTCGCAGCACCAGAATCTGGGTAAGGTCCAAAATACATGGCACCATCTTTTTTGATTTGGCGGGTAATCATCAAGCGTGGGTACTGTTCATTCACAGTAATTTTGATAAATGGGTAAGATTTGTCATCTTTTAGTTTGATGTTGTACTTGGGCATATTTTCTTGAATCAGATTGATTTCAAGAAGAAGGGCTTCTGTATTTGACCCAGTAACAATGTATTCAAAATCTTCAATCTCAGAAACCAAGAGTTCTGTCTTAGTATTGTGGCTACCATGAAAATAGCTGCGCACACGATTTTTGAGATTTTTGGCTTTTCCGACATAGATAATCTTGCCATTTTTATCTTTATGGATATAGCAACCAGGGCTATCTGGCAGCAATTCCAATTTATGTTTAATCAGTTCATTCATGGTTTTATTATAGCAAAAAGGCTGCGGCATTGCTTGTTAGGACATTTAGGAAAAGAAAAACCACTCCCGAGGCTCAGGAAGTGGTTTTCGTGTATGGGATTTAATAAAAGGAGAGCTGGTTAATCATTTGGGACAAAAACCAGGTGTTCGTTGACAAAAGCGTCAAAGCCAAGTTCGCTTAATTCGCGACCGTAGCCTGAATTTTTAATGCCTCCAAATGGGATTTCTGGGTGTGATGTCCAACCAGAATTGATAAATGACATGCCAGTTTCAATTTTGGCAGCCACTTCTTTAGCATGGTCAAGATTTTTAGAAAAGACAGTACCACCAAGACCATAGCTTGAGTCGTTTGCAAGCTCAATGGCTTCTGCTTCTGTGTCAACTTTGTAAATAGAAGCTACTGGACCAAAGATTTCTTGATTGAAAATTGGATTCTCTTTGGTGATGTTTGTCAAAACTGTTGGCATGACAAAGTTTCCTGGGTGGTCAATAGGTTCATCACCATAAACGACTGTCGCACCATTTTCCTTGGCTAGCTTGATTTGATCAAGAACTTCTTCTTTGGCAGCTGCTGATGACAATGGGGCTAAAGTTGTCGCTGGGTCCATTGGGTCACCCCATTTCGCTGACTTAAAGTGTTTAACCACCATATCGACAAATTTGTCGTAATTTTCTTGTCCGACAACGATAAAGCGTTTTGATGACGTACAAACTTGACCAGCATTGTATAGACGAGCAAAGAAGACTGTCTTATCAAGCAAGTCAAAATCAGCATCTTCTAGGATAATAAAGGCATCATTACCACCAAGTTCCATAGATGATTTTTTAAGATTAGCGCCTGCTTCTGACGCGATAGAGGCACCACCTCGTTCAGAACCTGTCAAACAAACACCAACCACACGTGGGTCTGCGATTGCTTTTGAGACTTGGCCATAAGATAAGAAAAGATTCTTGAAAGCCCCAACTGGAGCTCCTGCTTCCAAGACCAAATCATCAAAAGCTTGAGCTGACGCAGGACAAATTGACGCGTGTTTTAGAATCATTGGATTTCCAATCATGTAATTCGGAGCAAAAACACGCATGATTTGATAGAATGGGAAATTCCATGGTTCAACAGCTACCAATACACCCGTGGCTTGCTTAATGTAATAAGCATCACCGTTAATATTTTCTAGCGGACGAGGTTTGAGGAATTCCTCTGCTTTATCAGCGTAGTAATCCGCAATTTCTGCACAAAGGTCGACTTCACCCTTTGCTTCCGTGAAAAGTTTTCCCATGTCTTTTGTCATGACTTCAGCATATTTATCGACGTCACGGCGAAGCAAGTCAGCAATCTTATGTAATTGAACTTTTCTCTCGTCCAACCCACCTTCAGCACGCCACTTCTTATAAAGCGCATGCCCATTTGCCAAAGCAGCTTCTAAGTCTGCATCAGTCGCATTATCAAAGCTTTTAAGAACTTCGTTTGTGTAAGGATAAGTTGTTTTGTATGCCATAATATCTCCCTTTCTTGCTTTTTTAGCTAATAGCTTCGCTATTTATTATGAGCTTTAAGCAAGTCCATATGAGTCCATTATAGCACTATAGGAAACGTTTTCAAGAAATAAGTGCATTTCTCAAAAATAAAAAAACAATGCTTGAAAAATGCCAAACATTGTTTCTTTTTCACCTTTTACCAAACGCCTAAAATATGTTGCATCAAAAGACTTACGCAAGTAATGGCTACCCAGCAGGCTGCACCGACGCCAATTGCTTGTCCACCTGTCTTGATTAGTTTAACAGGATTCGTATTAAGCCCAATAGCTCCCATCGCCATGACAATGAAGAATTTTGATAGTACTTTAAGCTGGTCAAAAATCATAGTATCAAAGCCGAGAGCACTTGTACCAGTTGTGGCAACTGAGGCTAGCAAGAAATAAAGAACAAACATCGGAAAGGCTCTTTTTAGACTGAACGTCTTCTCAGAAGCTCCGCCATTTTTCGACGCTTTATAAGCCTGATAAAATGACAAACCAAGTGTAATCGGAATAATAGCGAGCGTGCGTGTCAACTTAACAATGGTCGCCCCTTCAAGGGTATTCGAATGATGAATGGCATCCCATGCCGCTGCAGTCGCTGTTACAGATGAAGTGTCATTGACAGCTGTCCCCGCAAAAAGAGCAAAACCATGATTCGTAAGACCAAGCATATCACCCAATGTTGGGAAAATAAGGGCTGCTAAAATGTTAAAGAGGAAGATAACTGAGATACTCTTAGCCACTTCTTCGTCTTTAGCTTTAATAACTGGCGCTGTCGCTGCAATAGCTGAACCACCACAAATCGATGAGCCAACGCCGACCAAGGTTGCTGTATTGACGTCTAACTTCAACCATTTTTGCAAGCAAAAGGCTACAATCAAAGACGTCGCGATTGTCGAGATGATAATCGGCAACGACTGTACACCAACTTTGACAACCTGCATCAAATTAAGCCCAAACCCCAGTAAAACGACTGCTGTTTGCAAAATGTATTTTGAAGTAAAGGCAATGCCTTTAGCTGTTTTATCGCGTTTCTGATAGAAACTTCCCACAAACATGCCCAGTAAAATAGCAAAGACTGGTGCACCGACCAAAGGAAAGGCTTGCCCTAAGAACCAAGCTGGCACAGCTAAAATCGCGCAAAGAATCACTCCTGGCGCTTTTTTCTGAATTGTTAACATAATGAACTCCTTTTCACGTCACTCATTATAGCGCGCCCAATCTATAATGTAAAATTATGATTTTTTATGATACAATAACGAACAAGAATACTAAGGAGAATTAGAATGCTCGATTATCGTGTGTTTACTTTTATGAAAGTCTGCGAAACGCTTAATTTCACCCAAGCCGCAAAAGAACTGCATATCACTCAGCCTGCTGTCACTAAGCATATCAAAGCTTTGGAAACAGAATATCAAACCAAACTCTTCACGTTTTCTGGCAAACATTGTCAACTGACTCAAAGTGGTAAAGAATTGCTTGATTTACTGACTACCATGAATACTGATATTCAGCATTTTAAGACACACCTCAAGCAAGATTTACAGCCGCTAAATTTTGGGGCTACTTTGACCATTGGCGAGTATGTTTTGACTGATTCTTTAGTGGATATTTTGGCAAATCATCCAAACTTTCAAGTCAAAATGCTGGTGGACAATACCGAGACACTATTGAAGGCTATTGATAATGGGCAGATTGATTTTGCCTTGATTGAAGGTTTCTTTTCAAAAGAAAAGTATGATTTTCTGCCTTATCGCACAGAACCTTTTATCGCTGTCGCTTCTCCCGACTCGCCCCTAGCAAGCGGTAGCTATTCTTTAGAAGACCTACTAGCCTATCCTATCATCGTTCGCGAGCAAGGGTCTGGAACACGTGAAATGCTTGAAATCACGCTCAAGGAAGCCAACCTGACTATTTCAGATTTTCGCAAAATCACCGAAATTGGCAGCCTCAATACCATTTGTGAGCTGGTCCAAAAAAATCTAGGGATTAGTTTTGTCTACCAAAGCGTGGTTCAAAAAGAGATTTCAGCAGGCAAACTTAAAAAAATCACTTTGGATATTCCTGCCATGAGCCATGATTTTACCTTTATTTGGCGCAAAAATAGCCACTTCAAACATCATTATCAAGATGTTTTTAAGCTCTTCTTCTAATTTTTTAGCTTGATAAAAACGCTTTTTTAACGTAAACTATATAGTTATATAGCCTATGTTAATTTTAGAAAGGGCAATTATGCACTCTACACTAGATATTACAGAACTTTATCAATACGGCGAACGTGTGACCTTTAAAAAGGGAGATAATCTCGCACAATCCGTCGCTGGCGAAACAAGCGGTGATATTTATATCCTATCTTCAGGCATTTGTGCTCTTTCATCTATTTCTTGCGATGGTAGAGAAACAACCTACCTTTACTTTAAAAAGCAACAATTTGTCGGCTTCGTGCCATTGATGAACACGCTACATTTGAACTATTACGGGAAAAAATCGTTTTCAATTGTTGCTAAAACGCCTTGCGTGGCTTACCGCATTTCTAATCGTCAATTTCAAGAATTGTTGGGCTTTCCTTCAGTTGTTAGCCTGATGTTAAATACATTGACAGAAAATCATATTTATCTCATGGAACATTTTCACAGTAGTAAAAATGAACCCGCTTTGGTCCAATTTTGCCGCTTCTTACTTGATCAGGCTGAACCGTGTGAAGCTGGTAATCTAGCCTTAAACACATTCTTTACCTATCAAGAAATCGCCTGCTACCTAGGCATGCACTCAGTAACCATTGCACGAATGGTAAAAGCACTTCGCGCTGAAGAAATGATTGAAAAAACAGGCCATCAGATTCATATTATAAATCCTGATCAAATGGCAAAACTAATCACCGAAGAACGCAAAATCGACTATTAAAGATAAAAGCTAGAAGTTTGGAACTCCTAGCTTTTTGTTTTTATCGTAATAATTTTAACAATTCTTGATAGTTGTGGACGGTGTAGGTAGGGTTGGCTGCGGTGTGGTTGGCTTTTTTATCTGGGTTATACCAGACAGTATCGATGCCAGCATTATTGCCACCTTGGATATCCGCCAGCAAATTATCACCAATCATCAAAGCTTTGTCATGATTAAATCGTGAAATGGCTCCAGAAATCGCATCATAAAAACCTTTATCTGGCTTTTGAAAACCAACTTCATCAGAGATAAAGACGTGTTCAAAATAATCTTTAATTCCTGAATTGACCATACGACCAGTTTGAATCTTGGTAATGCCATTTGTTGCACCAAAAATGCGGTAACCTTCTTGATTTAGCTGGTCTAAAAGCTGATCTGCTCCTGGAAGAATCTGACCTTGTTGGCTAAGAAAATCTTGATAGCGCATGGCAAAGGCATGACCATCAACCTCGTGCCCAAAATGGGCAAATAAACGAGAGAAACGCGTGTCAACTAACTCTTTCTTAGTAATCTTTTTCAGACTTAAATCATTCCAAAGTTTACGATTCATGGGAATATAAACTTCCTTATAAGTCTCAACATCACCCACACGCGCTTCTATCAAAAGCTCTGTCAAAGCAACATCTTCTGCCGCGTTAAAATCAAGCAAAGTATGGTCCAAATCAAACAATAAATCACGATAAATCACAGATTTTCTCTCACTTTCTTCTATCCAATTGACCCAATTTCTTAACAACAACAGCTAGAAAACTCCCCATAACCCCTAATCCGACAACTGAATACGCCATGGTAAAAATCTTTCCAGCCGCTGTGACGGGATAAATATCCCCGTAGCCAATCGTTGTTAAAGTTGTAAATGAAAAGTAAAGGGCATCTAAATAAGTAAAATGTTCTACGTGTGCATAAAAAAGTGTCCCACTAAGCAATAAAACAGCTGTGACACCAGCAATTCCTCTGGTTTCATCATCCTTAAAGAGTGACCATAAGACACGCAATGTCCGACGCATTTGCAAGAAAAAAGTAATCATGACGTCTCCTTTACTAACGACCCTTTTTTAAGTCAGTAAGATTTGACTTCATTATATCACACATCGCATCTCAAGACACATTACTACTGATAAGTAGTAATCTCTTCTTCTCGTAAAAAGCCATCTTCCATGACCAACAATCGGTCACAATAAGCAACTAAGCGTCTGTCGTGTGTAACCATTAAGACTGCTTTATTCTTTTCTTTGGCTTCATCGGCTAGAATTTTGACAACTTCCATAGCTTTTTCGGTGTCTAAACTCGCTGTTGGTTCGTCAGCCAAAATAATAGTCGGATCATTGTACAAAGCTCTGGCAATAGCCACTCGTTGCCTTTGTCCGCCTGAAATTTCCTCAGGGTATTTGTTTGCGATATCAGTGATGCCAAGCTGAGCAAAAAGACTATCAATCGACTCACGTTGCTTTTCCTTATCCACCTTATCAACCAAACGTAGCTGGTCTTTGATTTTTAAAAATGGCACTAGGTTGGAAGCTTGCAGGATAAAGCCGATTTGGTCAAAACGCATCTTAGCACGCGCTTTTTCCTTTTTCTGGCTAAAAGCTTGGCCGTTCAATCTCACTTCACCTTGTGACGGTGATTGCAGCCCACCGATAATGGTCAAAAAAGTACTTTTTCCAGAACCTGATGGGCCAATCACTGCGACAAATTCACCCTTGTTAATCGTCAAATTTGTCTCTTTCAGAGCTTCAATTTGCTCTGGGCCATCTTTGAAATATTTTTTGATATTGATTAATTCAATTGCTGTCATAATTTACTCCTATCCAATCGCTCTTAGTGGATCCACCTTGACAATGCTTAAAACTGAAAATAGTGCTCCAAAGACTGCTATCACAATCATCAATATACTGATGACACCAAAGAAAAGTGGATTAACTTGAAACGGTACAGTTGCTGGCAACACTTTTGCACTGACTAAGGTTAATACAAGACCTAAACTAACTGCCAAAACGGCTAAAATAAAAGTTTGGGCAAAAACCATTTTTGATAAATAAGTATTTGAAATTCCCTGTGCCTTCAAGACACCAAAGATTTCTTTTTTCTGCAAGGTCAAAATATAGATAAAAATTCCAATGACAATGGCTGCTATGATAATCAAGAATCCAATCATAAAGGAAAACGTTAGATTTTGTGCTCGGTAACCAGGTAGCTCTTCAATAAAGTCAGTAATCGATACCACCTCTAATCCCTCTGGGACTTGATGAACTTTTCCTTTCGTCACAACTGCACTAATCATTTCCGATTGGTTTGCTGCCGGCACCAAACTATCTAAAGTCTCTTTTGATGTATACAAAACTGGCTGTACATTGAATCTAGCATTATCAGTAAAGCCGACAATCGTAAGGACTTGACCTCCTTCTCCGACTTTTACTTTATCACCAATTTTAAAATCATTTGTTTTACTCAAACTACTATCAAAGACAGCTTCACCTGCTTTTGAAAATAGTCTCCCCTTAGCCATTTTAGGACTTAAAAACTCATTTTTGTTAATGGCAAAAACATTAACGTTAACATCAGAATTATCCTTACCTTTTATGGTCATAGAAGCTTGCCTAAGCTCTGCTTTTTGATCTGCATCAATGTCCTTTGTTAGGGAATCAGGAAAATGCGACATTCTTAAATTATTATTGGCTTCCTTTGACAATACAATCTGATCAGCCTTCCAAGAATCAACCGCAGAGCGATTGGCTTGAGCTAAGCCATAAGCAAGACCCGTTAGGAAAAAGACTAAGTAAGCAATTAAAAAAATCACCCCTACAACCAGACCATAACGCAATTTGGAATATTTAATATCGTTCCAAGCTAAAAACATAAACGTCCTCCTTTTTCGATTACTGTAAGCTTACTATGTTTTCCAAAGAAAGTACATTTATTTGATTGTAATATTTCAATAATGCAAGACCCCCTGTAGAATAAGGAAGAGAAAAAACCTTCCGTTTTAAACACGGAAGGTTTTTAGTTTACTAACAAAGAAAGTTCTGAAATATTTTTAAATATTTTCTCTAATGAATTCTTCAATGTCATCAAATGGGATGATATCTTTTTGGTCATAAAGGTCACAGTGACTTGCACCTGAGACAGAAATCATCTTCTTGTTGTCACCTGTTAATTTTTCAAAGGCATCTTTACCCATGTAATATGAGTGAGCTTTATCACCATGAACGACAAGCACAGCATTACGAATTTCATCAGTATAATGAAGGAAGCGGGTGTTTAGGAAACTCGTATTTGATTGAACTGCCCAGCCATTATTTGAATTAAGACTACGAGCATGGTAACCGCGTGGTTGTTTGTAATATGCATAATAATCTTTGACAAATTGCGGTGCATCTTCTGGAAGAGGGTCAACCACACCACCAGCTAGAGCGTAATCAGCATTTTGATAATCTTTGGTGCGTTGATTTGCAAGAGCTAGGCGAGCTTCATAACGTGCTTCTTCATTATCTGCTGAATCGAAATAGCCATTTCCAGCAATTCGAGACATGTCATACATTGTAGAGGCTACCGTTACTTTAATACGTGGGTCAATTGCTGCTGCATTAAGGGCAATACCTCCCCAACCACAGATACCGATGATACCAATTTTATCCGCATCGACATTTTCAAGCGTTGATAGGTAATCAACAGCTGCTTGAAAATCTTCAGTGTTAATGTCTGGGGATTGCATATAACGCGGAGTACCGCCTGACTCTCCTGTATAAGACGGGTCAAAAGCAATTGTCAAGAAACCACGCTCTGCCATTTCTTGCGCATAAAGTCCTGAAGATTGTTCTTTCACAGCTCCAAAAGGTCCTGAAACAGCAAGGGCTGGCAATTTGCCTGAAGCATTTTTCGGAGTGTACATATCAGCAACTAAAGTAATTCCAAAGTGATTATGAAAAGTCACTTTTTTGTGGTCAACTTTGTCACTTTTTTGGAAAACTTTATCCCATTCTTGTACCAAATGTAATTGTTCAGTCATCTTATTCTCCTTTTTATTATGTGTTTATGATGTTACTTAAAGTGTAACACTAACCTAAAATAATTTAAAAAATTTATCGGCACGCTTCTTCTAATTTCTACCATTATCATAACAAGGAATACCGTCTATTACAAATACTTATATTTGATATATCCAATACCTAAAAAGCATGACTTTCTGATAAAAATTCCCCACCAAACTAGTGAGGAAATCTTTTCTTACACTAACTTATAATTTTTCCATTTCCCCTTATGGTAACGGATTTCATAAATAATTCCTTTAACAAACCAGTCTAGAAACATAGCCTCCCAAGTTCCTAGCATCCCCATACCAAGGTTAACAGAAAAAAATAGGCGCATACTACACGAACTAAAAGCATAGAAGAAATACTGATGACCATTGGGAAATTCGCATCACCCGCACTACGAAAGACAACAGGTAAAACATAGCCAGAATTCCAAAAAAGGCTGACTAAAATCCCATGAGCAAGGACAATAATCCAAACATAGTGTGTTGCTTGTGCTGATAGATCATATAATCTCATTAACAAAGGCATTAAAGCTATAACAGCAGCTGAAAAACAAGCATTTGTAATATGGATGATTCGGCTAACTTTACGTTTGTAATATTCTGCTTGCACATAATCTCCAGCACCAACACATTTTGAAATAATGACTGCTAAGCCCAACACGATTGAAATACCCGGCAATCCTTAAAACATGATAATGGTTCCACCAATCGAATTTGCAGCGATGGCAGCTGTACCAAAAAGTGACACAACAGACAAGACAATCAAACGCCCAAGGAAAAACATACCATTTTCAAAACCAAATGGTAGTCCAATACCAAGGACTTTTTTAATCATCTGCCAGTCAACTTTTTCACGCAAAAAGTTTCCCAAAGTTAATTCAGATGTCAAGTGATGTGCAAACCAAAGAACTAGCACCATGGCACCAACACGTGAAAAGAGAATCGGTACAGCTACTCCTTCAACACCCCAACCAAGGCCATAAATCAAACTAATCCCCATTAAAATATTCAAGCCATTCATGACCAACATAATATTCATCGGCAAGTGTGATTTATTTAAGGTTCTAAAAATCGCTGCACCCGAATTATAAAGAGCAATAAACGGTGTTGATAAAGCAACGATATTAAAGTAACGATCTGCTTGCGAATGAACCTCAGGTGTAATCGTTCCAAATAAATGACTTAAGATAAATGGCTTAATCGCAAAAATCAAAATAGTGATCATTAAGCTAAAATACAATGTGAATTTGACCAACTGATTGACAAGCTTTATTAGCATTTTTACTATCACGGTCACCTAAGTATTGACCTGCAACAATGCCACCACCCGTTGCAAATGCGGCAAAAATACTGATAAAGAGCGCCATAAGAAATTCAACCAAGGATACTCCTGACACTGCTGCTTCACCAACTCTTGAAACCAAAATCGAGGCGATTAAGCCCACCAAATATTCCAAACCTTGTTCAATAATCAAAGGAATGAACAATTTTGCTAAATCACGATTGCTAAAAAAATACGTGTTTTGCTGTGCTGCAACTACATCACTTTCCATAATTTTCTCCTCTTTCTAACGTCATCTATTACTTTACACCTTTGAGTTACCTCCAAGTCAAGGGAATTTTTTAATTTTTTCAAAATTATTTTTTCTATACTAACTTATAGTTTTTCCATGTTCCTTTAAAACCCACTTGAAAATAAAAAAGAAGCTGGATATAACCAACTTCCCAAAAATAATATTTATTCTCTTAAAAGAGTTAAATTATTCTTTTTGGCTTAATGTTCCATAAGAATTAAATAGTTTTTCTGGTGAAATTATTTATAAGTAGAAATAATAAAATGATAATTCTTATCATTTACTTTGAAATAATCTGGTATAAATACACTTTCTTTAAAGCCCAAATATTTAAGCCATATTCTGAGATAATATTCTCTATTTATAAGTTCAGTTACCTTTACTCGTCCATCTATACAGTCAATAGTTTTTCTTATAAGTTTTCTT
>NZ_JAWVPQ010000016.1:0-37641 GCF_046592795.1 Streptococcus sp. TATVAM-FAB8 | reverse complement strand
CTTTATTTTTTAGTATTTGTCTTTGCAACGGCTCTATTTTTATTCTCACCTGAGATAATTGTGGTGCATTTCAATAATGGTATACCTGATGGTTATGACAATAGAATATTTCTTTATGTATTCTTTATTATTTCTGTATTAATTGGTGAAATCAGTATTTTGTTTTCAAAATATTATCGAAAAAAAGGAAATACACAAGAGTTTCCGTTACTTTTCCCAGGTGAAATTAGATTTCTTCAGGTTTATTTACTGATAAATTTGGCATTTATTTGTGCTATGATTCAACAAGTTCTTACCAGTTAGTATAGATTAAAAGGAGTATGAGATAGGATTCTCATGCTCTTTATATGTGAATTTTTCACAAATAAAAAAGGGATTGCAGTCACAATTAAGTGTTTACTGCAATCCTTTTTAGTTGAGCATGAAAATTGAAGTGTGAATTAAGTTTTGAGGATGTTTCTGTTTTGAATGTAACAATTAAAAAGACTAAGCTTTTTCTTGTGCGATGTTAGTTGATGTTTGTGTTTTAGCAAGGTAAACACCTGTCAATGTAATTAAAATGGCGATGATAGCTTGGAGATTTAAGCTCTCGTTGAAAATTACCCAAGCGTATAATGCGGCAACGACTGGCTGAGATAGGGTAATTAAGGATGATAGGCAAGCATTTACTTTTCCCAAACAATAAGCTAATAAGCCTTGCCCTAAAATTTGAGAGACGAGAGCTAGTGCCAAAAGTGGCCAAAGCTCACCAAAATTCTGTGGCACATAAAAGCCTTCGGTAAAGAAAATCACAGTAGCTAGTACCAGTAGAGTTCCAAAAGCACTGATAAACATAATGATGGTTGATGTTACCGAATCGCGCAATTTGTAAACTGTAATCATAAACATGGCGTAAAAGACAGATGAGCCAAGACTCAGTGAATCTCCAAGCAGACGGTCTGGAGACATACTCACTTTATTTGCCATGAGAACCAGCACACCAATAAGTGTAACGAGACCGCCAAACAAAAATTTAGGCGTCATTTTTTCTTTGAATAGGAAATAACTGACTGGAATAACAGTGAATGGGGTAAGATTCACCAAAAGATTGGCATTAGCCACACTAGTATACGAAAATGAGCTATTCCATAAAGTTAAATCACCCGCTAAAAATGCTCCCGCTAGAATAATTGTTGCGATTTGTTTGCGGTTTAAAGCCTGTAACTCAGACTTCTTGAGAAAAGGCATCAGCATGGGGATGGAAAATAAAACACGGTAAAATCCAGTGTTGATTGGTGGTAGGGGACTGAGTTTGACAAAGATGCCACCAGTTGCTAAAAAACAGATAGCTAGAAAAATTAAGAAAATATATTTGCTATCATTTGTACGATTTTGCTTCATTTTTTCACCTCAGTCTAAATTGTAAAGGATACGTGGTATAATAAAAAGTACCAGTATTTAAAAATTTTTAGGTGCCACTTTGGAGGAAATATGATACATCTTAATCGCAGTGCAGGGAGTAGTCCCCTGTACCAGCAGATTTACCAGCAGATAAAATCAGATATTTTGCAGGGCTATTTAGCGCCTGATGAGAAACTGTTAGGAACACGAACCCTAGCAAAAATGCTAAGCGTCAGTCGAAATACGGTTGACCGAGCTTACATGCAGCTGACCCTAGAAGGGTATATCGAGAGCCGTCAAAATGCAGGTTTTTACGTTTTAAAAATGCCAAAGGCTTTTCAGTCAGAAAGAACTTTGACCGAGCCCATTTTAAAAACTGAAGCCAAGTCTGATGACGACCACATTGTTTACGATTTGACCAACAGCAGCCATACGAGTAATCTATTTCCCAAGAAAGTTTGGAAAAAACATTATCAAAATGCCCTTGATGAGCTAGATAAAGCAGAGCAATTGTCGACCTTGCAGCCTTTTCAGGGAGAGTACAAGCTGAGAAAGGAAATCAGTCGTTATCTGGAGCGTATTCGTGGGGTAAAATGTCACCCAGACCAAATCATTATCACTAGCGGGCTTCAACAATCGCTGGATTATATTTGCCAGTTTTTGGGGAATACGAAAAGAAGTGTTTTGATGGAAGACCCGAGTTATCCTAAAGCGCGTGAAATCTTTAAGAAAAATCACTATCCTATCATAACTGCTGACGTTGATGACAAGGGCTTAGAATTGACGCAGGTAGATAGAAATGCTGAGATTGAAATGATTTACACCACACCATCTCACCAATTTCCGCTTGGTATGATTATGCCGATTTCTAGACGCCGTGAACTCTTGAGTTTTGCTGAAGCTCACAATTCTTTTATTCTTGAGGATGACTATGACAGCGAGCTCCGCTATTACCAACGTCCCATTCCAGCCTTGAAATCAATTGATTATCTGGATCGAGTGATTTATCTTGGGACTTTTTCAAAAATTCTTTCACCGTCTTTTCGTATGGGTTATATGGTTTTGCCAGAACAATTCACTGAGAGCTTTTTAGAAAAATTCAAGCTTTACAATAGCACGGTTAATCTCTTAAATCAGATTGCTCTAGCCAATATCCTATCGAGTGGTGATTACGACCGCTTGGTTCGCAAGATGAATCATGTTTTTAAAAAGCGCTATGAAGCCTTTAAAAAAGAGTTTGAGCAGTTTAACGCTCCCATAAAACTCTCTTCAAACGTCAGTGGACAGTATTTTTTGGTGACTTTTCCGGATAAAATCAACCAGTGTGATGTTATCAAGCGTGCAGAAAAAGAAGGTGTTCGAGTCTACGATACCATGCAATTTTGGCAAGAAAAAGCGGCTTGTCCGCAGGAAAGCCTCTTTCTTGGATTTAGTAAAATTGATTTGGAAGACATCCCAGATTGTGTCAGACGCCTTAGAAAAGCTTGGGAGAATTGATGAGCAAATTAAGAGACGGTGGGATTGGATTCTGATATACTAAGCCTAATGAAAAATGAAGGAGCTTTCAGATGAAATACATCGTTAACAAGTCCCACAATCCCGCTTACAATATTGCCTTGGAAGCTTACGCTTTTCGTGAATTGCGAGACGAAGATGAGCTTTTTATTCTCTGGATAAATGAGCCAACCATTGTGATTGGAAAACACCAAAATGCAATCGAAGAGATTAACAAGGCTTACACTGATAAACATGGGATTCATGTCGTTCGCCGTTTGTCAGGTGGCGGCGCCGTTTATCACGACCTTAATAATCTGAATTACACCATTATTTCTAATAAAACCCAAGAAGGTGCCTTTGATTTTAAGACCTTCTCACAACCTGTCATTGAAACCCTTGCTGATCTTGGTGTGACAGCGACCTTCACTGGAAGAAATGACCTTGAAATCGATGGCAAAAAGTTTTGTGGCAATGCACAAGCTTATTACAAAGGTCGCATGATGCACCATGGTTGCCTGCTTTTTGACGTGGACATGACTGTTCTTGGTAATGCCCTGCAAGTTTCAAAGGATAAAATTGAATCAAAAGGTGTTAAGTCAGTTCGTGCGCGTGTGACCAATATTTTGGATGAGTTGCCAGAAAAAATGACTGTTGAAGCATTTTCAGAACAATTACTTAACAAAATAAAAGAACAATACCCTGACATGACGGAGTATGTTCTTTCTGAAGCTGATTTAGAAAACATTCAAAATCTAGCCGATAACCAATTTGCCACTTGGGATTGGACTTACGGCAAATCACCAGACTACACCATCAAACGTTCAGTCCGCTACCCAGCAGGTAAGATTACAAGCTACGTCAAAGTTGAAAAATCGATGATTACAGGTCTTAAAATTTACGGTGATTTCTTTGGCATTAAAGATGTTTCAGATATTGAAGAAAAACTTATCGGCCTACGCTATGAATACCAAGACGTCTTAGACAAACTCCGAACCGTAGAGACTACACAATATTTCACTAATATCACCCCACAAGAAATTGCAAAAGCAGTGGTGGAATAACAAGAAACCAGCTAGTGTTGCTAGCTGGTTTTTATATCTATTAATCTAAATGATGTGTGTGTTTGGTAATCCATTGTTCTAACTTGATGTTAAGCTAGAATGAGTAAATACCTAGTGTAATGATTGTTAGAATTAACCATTTAATCCAATTTCCAAATAGCTGCATAGCTGTACCATCAAAGTAAAGACGGTGACCGTCGATGACAGTGTGTTTGACTTTCCAATTAATCATGATACAAATTCCCCATGGGGCACAAATACCAAGTGTTAAAATGGTAATCAAACTTGCAATAATGCTGTGTCCAATATAACTTAGCAAACCGCCGTCAAAATAGCTTTCTCGTCCCATGATATTTTCTCCTTTATGAAACATAGACTGAAAAAAGTTGTGAAAACGATATTAGTTTAGCATATTGACTAATGGTGTGCAATACAAAATGAAAAAATATTGAAAATTTCATTTTTCGTTATTAAGAATAAGATTATTTTGCTATAATGTTGAAAAAAGAGAATGGTGGTTTTATTATGCCTGAGATGAGACGACGTGACCGTGAAGTGAGAGATTTAGCAGAAATTAAAGCTATTATCGAAAAAAATATGATTTTGCACCTAGGTCTTTTTGATGAGGAATTTCCTTATGTTGTTCCTTTACATTATGGATATGAATTTAAAGAAGAAAATCATCAGTTTATTTTTTACATGCATGGAGCAAGGCAAGGACATAAACTTGATTTAATTGCTCAAAATCCAAATGTTTGTATCCAAATTGAAGGTGAAGTCATACCAGATTATGACCACGAGATTCCATGTAAGTACGGTGCTTTCTTTACCTCTTTTATCGGACGTGGAAAAGCAGAACTTTTAGAAAAACATGATGAAAAAGCACACGCTTTAAATCAATTAATGCAACATCAAACTGGAAAAAGATTTGAATTCACCGAGAAAATGACCAAGCCAGTAGCCGTGATAAAAGTCGTGGTAACAGATTATTCAGCTAAAGCGAAGAAAATGAAATCCGCAAAATAATGAAAAACAGCTAAACCAATGTTTAGTTGTTTTTTATGAGAAGATACAGAAAAATTAAAAAATCTCTTGACTTTGAGTAGGCTCCAAGGTGTAATATTAGTAGTAGCAATTCAAATAGGAGGAAAGAATGGATAGTTTTTCGGATAAGGCGTTAGAAAAGAATTACTTTTTTAGTAATCGTGATTTAGCTAAATTATTTATTCCATTAATTATCGAGCAAGGCTTGGAATTTTTGGTTGGGTTAATTGCTTCCATCATGGTTTCAAGGGTTGGTGAAGCAGCGGTGTCAGGTGTATCCTTGGTTGAATTCTTGATGGCACTCTTTATCAGTATTTTTGCGGCATTTGCGACTGGTGGTGGGATTGTAGCTGGTCAATATTTAGGTGACCGTGATGCTAAAAATGCTAACAAAGCCGTCAATCAGCTAGTTAAATTTACTTTATTTTTCAGTTTAGGGATTACGGTCTTGATTTTTGCGATTAAGCCTTTTATTTTGAGTCATTTATTCGGGTCAATCACACCTGAGGTTCACGCGCAAGCTGATCGTTATTTTAATATCGTTGCACTCTCAACACCGTTTATCGCTCTTTATAACTCAGGCGCAGCTATTTTCAGAACCTTAAATAAATCTCGCTTACCGATGAATATTATGTTAGTCATGAATGGCTTGAATATTGTCATGGGCGTCAGCTTGATTTATGGTTGCGGTTGCGGAGTTGAAGGAGTGGCTGTTCCAATTCTTCTTTCTCGTGTTGGTGCCATGCTGTTAATTCTGTGGTTTGCGCATCATATCAAGTCAGATTTGACCTTAGGAAACTTCTTAAAAGAAAAAGTCGACTGGCAAATGATTAAAAAAGTTCTTGGTATTGGACTACCATTTGGTTTTGAAAATGGTATGTTTTTCCTTGGACGATTGATTGTTTTGTCTGTTGTTTCCCTTTTTGGAACCGCAGCTATCGCCGCAAATTCAGTTGGTGGAACTATCATCATGTTTCAAGGTTTGCCAGGAATTTCAATTGTACTTGGTTTAGCTGTTATCATTTCAAAATGTGTTGGTGCTGGTGACTATGAGCAGGCTGAGTTTTACAAGCGAAAAGTTAGCCGCATCATTCATGCTGCAAATGCTTTATTTTCATTAGTTGTCGTTGCTTTAATGCCTTTTTTGATGATGATTTATGATTTGTCAGACCAAGCGACACATTATGTTTGGATTATTGTGCTTGCTCATGGGATTTTAGTAAGTATTTTCTGGAATTCAGGTTATGTCTTGCCTGTTGTCTTTCGTAGTGCTGGAGATGCTAATTTTCCAATGGTTATCGGTATTGCCTCAATGCTTTTAGTTCGCGTGGTATGCGCCTACTTTTTATCGGTCGATTTTGGTATGGGAATGCTTGGAACTTGGGTAGCTATGTTCTTAGATTGGATTGTTAAAGGTATCATTTATGAAATTCGCTACCGCAAAGGCACTTGGAAAAATTACAAATTAGTATGATAAAACTAAAAAAGGAACTGGATTATCCAGTTCCTTTTGAGTTGTTTAATGCAACAATTCGTGATAAATAGCTGCTTCATCGTCTTGGTCAACATTGAAAATGATTTTTTTGACATACTGACTTTGATCTAGAAATGCTTTAACAGTATTTACAGCGATTCTAGCAGCATCTTCGTTGATAAAGTGTTTGTCATGATTAGTTGCTAGGGATGATAGGGCAACAGATTCGAGTTGATTTTTTTCTGCCAGGGTTAGGCAAGAGAGGTAGCTTTGGGCAAGCAAATCAGCATCAGACTCTGTTAAGTGCTCGTTGATGGCAGGACCAACGGTGTGAAGAATGAATTTTGCTGGAAGGTTGTAACCAGGAGTGATTTTTGCACTGCCTTCTGGTTCGTCGTGCCCTTGGTCTTTCATAAGATTATAGCATTCCAGACGCAGTTGAACACCGGCATAAGTATGAATGGTATTGTCAGTGCATTCGTGAAGCGGTTGGAAGCAACCTAGCATTTGGCGATTGGCCGTATTGACGATAGCATCGACTTGAAGTCGTGAAATATCACCTTTCCAGACATACAAGCGGTCGTCTGTCGCAAGTGGCTGTAAATGATTTAAAAAAACGACCACCCGTTCAGCTTTTTTTAATTGAAGGTAATCATTTTGCATGATTAAAAAACGTGTTGAGACAGCCATTGGCGGTCTGACATTAAGAAGAGCACGCAAGAGAGTTTCTTGTCCAGGTAAGTCATCTGGAACATCGATGGCTTTAAATTGCGGATTCTCCATAATAAGGTAATCTAATAGGAAGCTTACCATTTCTTTCTTAGTCATATGGACTCCTTACTAATTTTAAAATCGCTTTCTCAAATGCTAGTATATCACCTTTTTAAGGAATTCGCATCAAGAAAAAGAAGTTTGAAAGTTGAAATTAAAAAAGTAGAGATTGCTTTTTCAGTCAATCTCTACTTTTTAATAATCAAATCAATAGCTTTAGCAAGGTTTTCTTCTTGCTGTTTAGGATCTGCTACGGGCTCTTCGATGACTTGATTGATTTTATTGCCAATGACAATACCAATGGTACGATTGATACTTGAGCGAACAGCAGTTAGTTGTGTCACAATGTCGATACATTCTTGGTCTTCGTCAATCATTTTTTGAATGCCCCGAAGTTGGCCTTCGGCACGTTTTAAACGGTTGATAATATCTTTTTTATCTGTTTTCATGAGGCCTCCTTTGATTTTATTATACCGGTGGTAGGTATAATTGTCAAACCTAAGACCTTTTCGTTGACAGGATAAAAGTAGCTATGATATTATTTTATCATACCTATAGGGGTATTCGATAGAAAGGAGAAAAAACTTATTTTTCTTAAAAAACTATTTTCTCAGTCAGTGAGAACAATTACGACAAGTGAACTAGAAGCTGTTATGCAGGACAAGTCTACGGTTTTACTAGATGTTCGAACAGCTCAAGAATACGCTAGGGGGCATATTAAAGGAGCACGACTTTTCCCGCTTGACAGAATTCATACCTACGAGGGTAAAAAAGAAAGTCCTGTTTACCTAATCTGTCATTCAGGAGCACGTAGCAAACGCGCTGCGAAACTCTTGAAAAAGAAAGGTTATGATGCCATTTCAGTTAAAGGTGGCATGCTTGCTTGGCAAGGAAAAACAATTGGAGGTAACAAATGAGTAAAATTTTGATTGTCGGTGGTGTCGCTGGGGGTATGTCAGCTGCGACACGTCTTCGCCGCTTGATGGAAGACGCTGAAATTATTGTTTTTGATAAAGGACCATACGTGTCATTTGCTAACTGTGGCTTACCTTTTCACGTTTCTGGGGAAATTGCAGAGCGTGACAACTTGCTAGTTCAGACACCTGAGCGATTGAAGGCGCGTTTTAACATTGATGTCCGTCCAGAATCAGAGGTCTTATCAGTTGATGCGGACAAGAAAGAAATCACCGTTCGTCATGATGATAAGGTCTACACAGAATCATATGATAAATTAATCCTATCACCAGGTGCCAAACCATTTGTCCCAGAAATGGAAGGTCTAGACAGTGCAGACAATGTTTTTGTGCTTCGCAATATTCCAGATTTGGATAAAATCATGGCAGCTTTATCTGATGTACAATCAGGAAATGCAACAGTCATCGGTGCTGGATTTATCGGGCTTGAAATGGCAGAAAGCTTGGCTAAAAAAGGTTTAAACGTAACTATCGTTGAAAAAGCCCCGCATGTTTTGCCACCACTCGATGAAGAAATGGCAGCCTTTGTGAAAAACGAATTGGCTCGAAACGGTATCACAGTTTACACTAATCAATCTGCCAAAGCTTTCAAAGAAAATGGAAAAGTGATTATTTTGGAAGACGGTAGTGAGTTGACTTCAGATATTACTATTATGTCTGTTGGGGTTCAACCTGAATCAAGTCTCGCTAAAGAAGCTGGTCTTGAGCTCGGCCTTCGTGGCGGTATTTTGGTTAACCAAAACTACCAAACAAGCAATCCAGATATTTACGCTGTTGGTGATGCCATTATTGTTAAACAAGAAATCACTGGTCAAGATGCGCTTATTTCTCTTGCCAGTCCAGCAAACCGTCAAGGTCGTCAAGTAGCTGATAATATTGCTGGGATTGCTCGCCAAAATAAAGGTAGCATCGGAACAGCTATTGTTCGTGTCTTTGATTTAGCAGCTGCTTCAACAGGACTTAGCGAACGTATTGCTCGTCAAAACTTTGATGATGTTGCTGTTGTTCATACGAATAACAAGGACCATGCTGGATACTATCCAGGAGCAACTGATGTTGTTTTGAAATTGATTTTCAATAAGAAAACTGGTGTTATTTATGGAGCTCAAGCAGTTGGTCAAAAAGGTGTTGATAAACGTATCGATGTTTTAGCGACAGCCATTAAAGCAGGCTTGACCGTGGCAGATCTTCCAGAATTAGAATTTACTTATGCGCCACCATTTGGAGCAGCAAAAGATCCGGTTAATATGGCAGGATATGCTGCACTTAATATCATTGAAGGCGTTAGTGAATCTATCCAATGGTATGAATTAGCTGACGAATTAGCCAAAGGCAAGGTCTTTCTTGATGTCCGTACTGAAGCAGAAGTTGCTAGAGGTTATATTGCAAATGGTATTAACATACCACTAGATAGTTTGCGTGACCGTTTGTCTGAGTTAGACCCTAACAAGGAATACATTATTAGCTGTCACAGCGGTCTTCGTTCTTACATTGGCGAACGTATCTTGAAACAAAATGGCTTTAAAGTGAAGAACCTTGATGGGGCATACCACCTTTATAGTACTGTAAAACCAGAGGAGATTAAACGTGATTAAATACATTTCAGCTAGTCAACTACAAGAGGCTTTAAAGGAACAGCCATTAAACATTATCGATGTCCGTGAGCGAATGGAGTTTGCCATGGGACACGTTCCAACAGCAGTTAACCTTCCTTTGAGTGAATTTGTATCTGGCTACCAAGCACTTGATAAAGATAAAACATATCATATCATTTGCCAAAGTGGTGCCCGTTCAGAACAAGCCTGCTTTTTTCTAGATGACCAAGGCTATAAAGTGGTAAATGTTGATGGTGGCACATCAGCGTGGCCAGGAGCATTAGAATACTAATAGAACATTTTCTTTAAACATCTTCCTATTTTTTAGCAGGGCAAATTTGTCCTGCTTTTATGATATAATCATTTTATGACTGATAAAAATGATATTTTACAAAGGGCTGAAAAGCTTGTTTATGATAAATTACACGCAGAAGCTAGTGGTCATGACTGGTGGCATGCGGTTCGTGTGAGAAATACAGCGCGTGAATTAGCCGAAAAAGAAGGAGCAGATAGCTTTATCTGTCAGTTGACTGCTTTGGTGCATGATATGGCTGATGAAAAGTTAAATGATGATCCTAAGCAAGCTCTAGCTAATTTAAAAGCTTGGCTCGTTGAGCGGCAACTTTCTCAAGCAGACGTTGAACACGTTATCCAAATCATCAATACCATGTCTTTTAAAGGAGATGGTAGCAGTGTTCCAGCAACTTTAGAAGGAAAAGTTGTACAAGATGCTGACCGACTAGATGCTATTGGCGCAATTGGGATTGCCAGATGTATGGCATATTCAGGTAGCAAGGGTCGTCCAATTCATGACCCCAGCATGACTGCCCGTGAACATTTGACTGCTGAGGAGTATCGTAATGGCAAGGACACAGCAATCATGCATTTTTACGAGAAACTGCTTAAACTTAAAGACTTGATGAACACAAGCCATGCTAGAAAAATGGCTGAGCACCGCCACGCTGTTTTGGAAGAATTCTTAAAAGAATTCTACGCAGAATGGGACGGCAAGTTGTAAGAAGGAGAGACTGATATGACGATTAGACGAGCAAAAGAAAGTGATATTTTAAAACTGATTGATTTACTAGAGCAAGTTCTCTTGGTGCACCACAAGGTTAGACCTGATTTGTTTCAAGAAAAGGGTGTCAAATATACGGAAGCCCAATTAGCTGAGTTGATTGCTGATGATAATCGTCCGATTTTTGTCTATGAAGACGAAGAGGGACAAGTTCTTGGACATATGTTTACCGTTATCGAGCAATCGTCAGCGCCAAAAGTGCCGCAAAAGACACTTTTTATTGATGATTTGTGTGTGGATGAAGCTGCGCGTGGGCAAAAAATCGGTGAGCAGTTATATCAGTTTGCCTTGCAGTATGCCAAAGAGATTGGTTGTTACAACTTAACGTTGAATGTCTGGAGTGCTAATAAATCAGCAGTTCGTTTCTATGAACGCCAAGGCATGACACCGCAAGAAACACGCATGGAACAGATTATTGATTAAAATAGAAGTCACGAGAAATCGTGGCTTTTTAGCAGCTGAAATTTCTAAAATCAAGTGCAGAAACCGCTTTATCTGATTATATAATTATGAGAATAGTTGTTAAATTGCTAATTTTAATGAGATACCGAAAATCTACTGCCAAATATGGGAAATTATGCTACAATTAAGGAGAACACAGTTAGCTAGAATAGCTGACTTTAATAGAAAGGGTAATAATGACTGACAAATCTACTTTGAACGATGTTCAAAAAATCATTGTTCTTGACTATGGTAGCCAGTACAACCAATTGATTGCTCGTCGTATCCGTGAATTTGGTGTCTTCTCTGAACTACGAAGCCACAAAATTACAGCAGACGAAGTTCGCGCAATTAACCCAATTGGTATCGTACTTTCAGGTGGTCCAAACTCAGTTTATGCTGATAATGCTTTTGGCATTGATGAGGAAATTTTTGAATTGGGTATTCCAATTCTTGGTATCTGTTATGGTATGCAATTGTTGACTGACAAACTTGGTGGTAAAGTTGTTCCAGCTGGACAAACTGGTCACAGCGAATACGGTCAATCAACACTTCGTCTAAAAGCTAAATCAGAACTTTTTGCTGAAACACCAGATGAACAAACTGTTTTGATGAGCCACGGCGATGCTGTTACTGAAATTCCTGCAGGCTTCCACTTGGTTGGGGACTCTGCTGATTGCCCTTACGCAGCAATTGAAAATACTGAGAAGAAAATCTTCGGTATCCAATTCCACCCAGAAGTTCGTCACTCAGTATATGGTAACGATATTTTACGTAACTTTGCTTTCCGAATCTGTGGTGCTAAAGGCGATTGGTCAATGGATAACTTCATTGATTTGCAAATCAATGAAATCCGTCAAAAAGTTGGAGACCGTAAAGTTCTTTTGGGACTTTCAGGTGGTGTTGACTCATCAGTTGTAGGTGTCCTTCTTCAACGTGCTATCGGTGACCAATTGACATGTATTTTCGTTGACCACGGTCTTCTTCGTAAAGGAGAAGGTGACCAAGTTATGAACATGCTTGGTGGTAAATTCGGCTTGAACATCATCCGTGTTGATGCTTCAAAACGTTTCTTAGACCTTCTTGCTGGCGTTGATGACCCAGAGAAAAAACGTAAAATCATCGGTAATGAATTTGTCAGTGTATTTGACGACGAAGCAAGCAAACTTAAAGGTGTTGACTTCCTAGCACAAGGTACTCTTTACACAGACGTTATCGAATCTGGTACAGATACAGCCCAAACAATCAAATCACACCACAACGTTGGTGGTCTTCCAGAAGACATGCAATTTGAATTGATTGAACCACTTAACACACTTTTCAAAGACGAAGTTCGTGCGCTTGGTACAGCTCTTGGTATGCCTGACGAAATCGTTTGGCGCCAACCATTCCCAGGACCAGGACTTGCTATCCGTGTAATGGGTGAAATCACAGCAGAACGTCTTGAAACAGTTCGTGAATCTGATGCTATCCTTCGTGAAGAAATTGCTAAAGCTGGTCTTGACCGTGATATCTGGCAATACTTCACAGTTAACACAGGTGTTCGCTCAGTTGGTGTTATGGGTGATGGACGTACTTACGATTACACAATCGCAATCCGTGCAATCACATCAATCGACGGTATGACAGCAGACTTTGCACGTATCCCATGGGATGTTCTTCAAAAAATCTCTGTTCGTATCGTAAATGAAGTTGACCACGTTAACCGCATCGTCTACGATATTACAAGTAAACCACCTGCAACAGTAGAATGGGAATAATGTACAGCGATTCGCAGTACATTAGTACAAGAGAGCTGATGCATTACCCCTGTGATAGCTGTCTCAGAGCAGGGAGCGAAAGCGACGATGTGATGAGGTTGCTGAGAGGTGAATAATATAACCACTTAGAAGAAAATCTTCTAGGTGGTTTTTTAGTTGAATTTATCAAATCAAGTGGTATAATATCAAAGCTTATTAACAGTATTTGTCTGGAATAAAGGAGGTTTGAAATGGAACTTTGGGATGCATATGATGCGCATTTGAATGTTATCGGTGGTCAAGTTTTGGTTCGTGGGAAAAAGATTCCAAAGGGTGTTTATCATTTGGTGAGTGAAGTTATCGTGAGGCATCAAGATGGGACTTATTTGCTAACTCAGAGAGATTCAAGAAAAAATCTTGGTGGTATGTGGGAAGCGACTGCTGGTGGTTCAGCTTTGCAAGGTGAAAGTCCTTTAGAGTGTGCCAAACGCGAATTGCGTGAAGAGACAGGAATCGTGACAGGTGATTTTGTTGAGGTGGGGCGAGTGTTGCACCAGAGACATCAGACCTATTATGTCAATTATCAGTGCCTTACTGATGTAGATAAGGCTAGTATTGTTTTGCAAGAAGGTGAAACATCAGCGTATAAATGGGTGACAGCTGAAGAATTGCGTCAAATGTCTCGAGAAGAACTAGCCACGCAGAGAATACAGAACTTTATCGAAGAATTGAGCTAACCAAATCTGGTTAGCTTTTTACTTTGTTTTCAATTACCTTTCATCACCAAAAATTAACCTCTTGTCCCAAACTATTGCTAATTAATAGCAAGTGTGTTTTACTATAATCAAAAGGAGGGTTGGAGGAGTGAAAATCACCATTGATGTCGATGATTCTTTGGAGCAAGATTACATTACCATTCATTGTAAAGAGTTGACAGATGATATCTTGGAGCTGCAAAAGACTTTGGTCAGTCAATCTTCTGGCAGTCTTCGTCTATCAGCTTTTCAAGATGATGTTGAGCATTTTTTGGAGCTTAAGTCCATTATTTTCATGGAATCTGATGGTAACTACATTCTGATTCACACGTCAACGGACATTTACAAAACAAGGCGAAAATTATACGAGCTGGAAGAGCTTCTTCCAAGGGACTTTGTCAGAGTTTCGCGCTCAACGATTGTGAATACGCTAAGGATTTCTGGCATTAAGAAAAATATCACGGGAGCTAGTGAGATTGCCTTTAGCCATTCCAGCAAAAAAGCTTACGCATCAAGAAATTACATTAAGGCACTTATTGATATTATGAATGAAAAGAGGTTAAAAAGATGAAAAGACATAGAATCAATTCCATTATCACAGGACTTTTATTAATTTTATTTGCTGCCATGCTAATGCTTAATAAAATGGGTATTCTGACAGCATTTCCGCCTGTAAAAATGATGCTGAAAGTAGTTTTAATTGCGATTTTAATTTACTTTATCATTGTAAATGGTTTTGGCAAACGTAGTTTTTTGGGAGTGACGGTGCCACTTGGTATTATTGCTTGCTTATTCTCTGACTTGCTTGGAATTAGCATGGTTTCACCTGTTACCATTATTTTGGTGTCAGTTCTCGTAGGGATTGGCTTATCAATGATTTTCGGTCACACACCAAGGGTAAATGTCGCATCAACTAAATACGAACACCGACAAAGCAATGGATTTAGTTCTAAAGAATATTCTGATAGTGAAGGGACTTTTGCGGTTGATAATAGTTTAGGCGAACGAACAGCTTATATGTCTGTTAATGAGTTAAGACATGGTAAAATTGAGAATGCTCTTGGCAGTTTGACGGTTTATCTTAACGGGACAAGTCTAGATGAAGCAGGGGCTACGATTGATATCGATAATGGCTTAGGTAAGCTGCAAGTCTATGTGCCAAAAGAATTTAGAGTACGCCTTAATGCTGACAATGGTCTTGGAAGTATTAATACACACGGCACATCATCTACAGATACTAACCAACCGCTCTTGACCCTTAACGTTGATAATGGTCTCGGTACAACAGATATTTATTTTGAATAGAATATATAGCCTAAAGCCTTAAAGAATTTCTTTGAGGCTTTTTGATTTCTTTCTTGAAATGCATTTTCAGGTAACGTATAATAAAAATGTTTTGAAAATTTAATGAAAATAGTTGTGGCAGCGACACTTAGAATCAGGAGATAACGATGACACATAAGCTACCAAGAATGAAAGTGCTTATTTTAACCTTGTTAATGGCTTTTATGGAGCTCTCAGCCCTACCTGCAGTTTTTTTAGGTCAAGTAACTTTCAAAGATATTAAACCAATGTATTTTACATTGATGCTAAATTTTATTCTAGCCTTACTTATTTGCTGGTTGTGCCAAAAATTTTGGATTAAATCATTGAAGTTTGGTTTACAAAAATCAGGTCTTTTTTCAGGTTTACAAAGATTTGGCTTACCAGCTGTGATTGCGACGCTAGCTGTAGCAATTACTTTTTGCATTGGCTTAGCACCATTTGATAATCAACCATCCTTTTGGCGTGTTTTAGTTGAAGGAATTATTTATTATATTGGTGTGGCTGTTGTAGAAGAAGTGTATTTGAGAGGATTATTGCAAAATCTTTTAGAAAATTGTTTTGAAAATAGCAAGAACGCAGCATTATATGCTATTTTGATTACCTCTTTTTTGTTTGGCTTTGGTCACATATTTGGGGCACTTGGACAACCACTTGCAACAATTATCTGTAAAACCGTCTGGGCAATGGCTCTTGGTGTTTATCTTGGTAGTGTCTATGTTAAGACGCGTAATCTTTGGGTACCAATCGTCTTGCACTTTGTTATCGACCTTTGTGGCATTCCTTTTTGCTTTTCAACAAGCAATCAATATCCGCAAATTGCTTTGGTAACGTCACTTGTAGCTTTTGTTCTGTTAGGTGTTTATGGTTTATTGCTCTTGAAAAATAAAGATTAAAAAGTTAGTGAAAGAAGTGAATGATACATGTATATCCATGAATTTGGCAATCCTGAACATCCTAAGGTAATCCTCTTAGCACCGATGATGATATCTGGTGAGAATTTATATCATTTGATGAAACCATATTTGAAAGGTGATTATTGTATTATTGCACCCGACCAAGGTGGTCATGGTAAAGCGGGACAGTATTTGAGTGCCGATGATGAATATCAACATCTGAAATCTTATTTGGAAGAAAAAGGGTATTTTGATATTAAACTGGTTTATGGCGCCTCACTGGGTGTAGCTATTGGATGGCGATTATTTAATGACCAACGTTTCAAAATTGAACACGCTTGGTTTGATGGAGTTGCTTTGAAGAAAAATGCTTGGTTGTTGGAAAATGTCACGCGCCTTCTTTTTAGACAAAAGAAAAGAGCACTAAAAAAGTCAGGCGCAGCTGCATCACATTCTCTTGTTAAAATGTATGGCGAGGATTTGGCTAAGTTGATGACGAAAAATTTTGATAGAATTACTAGTCAGGATATCGATGCTATTTGTCACGCATGTTGTCATTATAATTTACAGCTGTTAGCAGCAGAACAACAAAGCAAACTTCATTTAGAATATGGCGAGAAAGATTTTGATCTCGGCGTTTCTAAAAAAGCTTTTAAAAAATATCTTCCAGAAGTTGATGTGATTATCCGAAAAGGCTACCCACATTGTGGTTATTTTGCTGGTAATACGGCAGCTTATGTGACAGAATTAGAAGCATTTATAAAATAAAAAAATCTTTTACTCAATTTGGGTAAAAGATTTTTAAATATGATATGATAACTATAATTAATAATCACGATGAAGAGAATTATGAAAAAAGAAAATACGAAATTAAATAGAGTATGGCTATCATTTTTGATATATTTGCTGTTTTTTTGGCTAGGTAGTCTAATACTTAATCAAAAACAGCTTGTTTGGCTTCTTTTAGAGTTTTATGTCCTTGTGATTGATAGCTCTATTCTTTGGAAATACTATCGTTACTTGCAGCCTAAGCACCTGATTATTTCAGGCGGACTTTGTGGTTTGTATACCTTGTCTGAAATGATTCATCCAACACCCTTGTCGATTTTTAATATCTTACTTGTCTTTTTATCGGCTTGTGCTGTGATGGCTGTTTTTGCTCAAAAACCAGAAGGAGCACTAAAATGGTTTAAAGTACATTCAAGAAAAAGTATTGCAATAAGTGTTAGTATTGGAATACTATGTGGACTCATTTGGGGTGCTATTAATTGTTTGTTGATGTTAGGAAGTAATCCCCTTCAGCCATCCAGCGTTTTTAAAGCCTTTTTACTTTCTTTAAGCCCTGCTATTATTGAAGAAATTGCATATCGGACTGTTTTTTATGCTTTTTGTTTATCCATGGTATCTGATCAGAAGTTGAAGTCGAAAGGTCAGGAATTGACAACTTATGCCATGATGACTGTTCCGCATATATTACCGCATACGGTGGAGTGTTTTAACAATGGTTTTCTATCTGGATTGCTGGAATGGCTGATTTCAGTGGTTTTATACATCCTTATTTTTGGACTGATTTTTGCTTTTTTGCAGAGAAAACGAGATATTGTATCGGCTATGATTGCCCACGGTACCGTTGATTTTATTCGCTTTTGTTTATTTGGGTTGCCTATTTGATTTGAATGGGGTGAGATAAATGAGTAAGAAACTTTTTATGCAAGCTATCAGCAAATTTTTCTTTGGTTTTTTGTTTGTTGCTACTTTGTTATTTCTTTCAGCAGGGACTTTGTATTATTGGAACGCTTGGCTTTTGTTAGCGATTCTGTTTATTCCCATGTTTATCGCAGGGCTTGTCATGATGATTTTTAGTCCAGAATTGCTTAAAAAGCGTCTTAATGCCAAAGAAAGTGAAAAAGAGCAGCAGCAGGTCATTAAGTTTAGCGCGCTGATGTTTATCACAGCTTTTTTGACAGCTGGTTTTAGCTTTCGTTTCCATTGGCTGCGCTTATCACCTAATATCAGTTATGTTGCAGCTGTGATATTCTTACTAGCTTATGGTTTATATGCAGAAGTTTTGCGTGAAAATACCTATCTCGCTCGAACGATTGAGGTTCAAGAAGGACAACAGGTGATCGACACGGGTTTGTATAGTATCATTCGTCACCCTATGTATGCCGCAACTTTACTTTTATTTTCAGCGATGGGGCTTGTTCTTGGGAGTTTGGTGTCATTTCTCATATTACTTGCTTACTTGCCTCTTATTGTCAAACGTATCCGTAATGAAGAAGCGGTTTTGGTACGTGACTTGCAAGGTTATGAAGTTTATCAAAAAAAAGTTCGTTATCGCTTAATTCCTTATATTTGGTAAAAGTCATTTTTGAAAATGGCTTTTTAATTGTGATTTCAATTGGTGAATTTAGGAGTTTGAAGAAAAATAGTTTGAAATATCAAATTAATAATTTGCAATGTTGCAAAATTCGAATGATAATTGTAACTTTTCTGAAATTTTCTTGAAAACATACAAAAATGTCTTTTCATAAACCTAAAAATGGAGTAATATAGATAATGTTCTATTTTTTATGGAAAGGGATACATCATGGAAAATAATTTGGGAAAATGCTTTAAGCTTTTGAGAGAATCAAAAGGCTTATCGCAAAAGGAAATAGCTGGGGAGGTTATTTCCATCGCGCAGTTATCACGTTTTGAACGTGGTGTTAGTAATATTAACGCTGATACGCTTTATCAGTGTTTGGAGAATATGAATGTCTCTATTGCAGAATTTCAGTGTGTTTGTAGGAATTACTTACAAAATCAAACACTGCTTTTTCAAGATGAAGTGGCTAAGGCTTACATTGAAAAAAATACACTAACCCTAAAACACTATCTAGTCAAATGTCAGCAACTTGAAGCTTCATCACCACACCAAAAATTTTACAAACTCAATACAATCATTGTCAAAGCTGTTTTGCAGCAGTGTGACAAGAAAGAAAAGGTCGCAAAAAAGGACGTTCAATTCTTGGTAGATTACCTGTTTTCAGTTGAAGAATGGGGGCGTTATGAGCTCTGGCTTTTCACTTACAGTGCCTCATTGATGACAAGTAACTTGGTTGAAACTTTCGCTTGTGAAATGATTAACCGCACGCAGTTTTATCAAGAAATTCCTGAAAATCGCCGTCTGGTCAATCAGATGTTGTTCAATGTGATTAACGTTTGTATTGAAAGAAGTCGTTTTTCATTAGCTTTCAAATTGCTTAACTATGCTGATAATTTGAAAAAAGATGAAACCGATTTGTTCATTCGCAATGCGGTCAAGTATTGTCGAGGTTATTACCTACTTAAAACAGGTAATCTATCTGGCCTTCAAACGATGGAAAAATGCGCAGAAATCATGATGTTTTTAGAATGCCACAGCATTGCTCAGCAAATGTTGGATAGAATTTCTGATTTAAAACAAGAAACATCACATATGCAAAAAGAATTAACTCATTTGTAATTTTAAGTAAACTATACGTGTAGTCTTTTTATGGAATTTATTTAGGAGGATTTATGGAAAACAAGATTCGCTATAAGCTACACAAAGTTAAAAAACAATGGGTAACCATTGCTGTTACAAGTATGGCACTCGTTGGAGTTGGTGTTGGAGTTGCTTGCTCTACACATGAAGTATCTGCCGACGAAACAAACGTCGTTGCCGTTACAAGAGGAAGTGACACCCCAGCGTCAAGTAGTAGTCAAACACAAACCAGCGCTGCTACAGAACAAAGTCAAGAAACAACAACTGAAGCTTCATCAACAGAAGAAACAGTAGTTGCGGATGACTCACAAAAAACTACAGATGCTACATCTGCTAAAGCTGATGACAAGACTACTGAAACTTCAGCAACTGAAGCATCTGAAGAAACAAAAGCATCATCTGAAGAAACAACTAAACCTTCAGAAGCTACTTCAACAGAAACAAGTGAAACTTCTGAAACTAACCCATCAGAAGAATCACACAAAGCTACTGATGAAGAAGTACGTGATGACAAAACAAACAAAGCTGCTGATTCAGACGCCGAAAAAGCTGCTGTTGACCAATTGAGCTTGGATAACATCAAAAAAATTGATGGTAAATACTACTACATTCAAGAAGATGGTACAGTTAAGAAAAACTTTGCCATCACAGTAAATGGTCAATTGCTTTACTTTGATGCTGAAACAGGTGCTTTATCATCAACATCAACTTACTCATTTACAGAAGGATTGACAGACCTTGTCGATAACTTCTCAAAAAATAACCAAGCTTACGATTCAACAGAAAAAAGCTTTGAATTGGTTGATGGTTATTTAACAGCTAATTCTTGGTATCGCCCTACTAAAGTTTTAGATAATGGTGAAAAATGGGTAGATTCAACTGAAGAAACTTTCCGTCCATTGGTAATGGCATGGTGGCCTGATGTTGACACACAAGTGAACTACCTTAACCACATGTCTGAATACTTTGGCATGGATAAAAAATATTCAGCAACTGATAAACAATCAACATTAAACGTTGCAGCAGAAGCTATTCAAATTAAAATTGAACAAGAAATCAAACGTCGTGGTGATGTAGCTTGGTTGCGTGATATCATTGCTTCATTTGTATCAACTCAAGACAAATGGAACATGAACTCAGAAGATCGTGACACTGACCACTTGCAAGGTGGTGCCCTTCTTTACGTTAACAGCGATTTGACTGAATGGGCTAATTCAGACTATCGTCTTCTTAACCGCGCACCTACTTACCAAAACGGTCAAACAAACTACCACAAAGCTGACCGTACAGGTGGTTATGACTTCTTGCTTGCAAACGACGTTGATAACTCAAACCCAGTTGTTCAAGCAGAACAATTGAACCAACTTTACTACCTTATGAACTGGGGTAAAGTGGTCTTTGGTGACGCTGACGCTAACTTTGATGGTGTTCGTGTCGATGCCGTAGATAACGTGGATGCTGACCTTCTTCAACTTTACACTGACTTATTTGAAGCAGCTTACGGCGTTAATAAAACAGAAGCACAAGCACTTGCTCACATTTCTATCCTAGAAGCTTGGAGCTTTAACGACCCTGATTATAACCACGATACAAACGGTGCTGCACTTGCTATCGATAATGGTCTTCGTATGGCTTTCCTTGATGTTTTGACACGTCCAGAAGGTAGCCGTTCAAACTTGGAATCATTGATTCATAATAGCCTTGGTATGACTGACCGTACTGTAGACAGCGCTTATGGTGATACAATGCCATCATATGCTTTCGTTCGTGCACACGATAGTGAAGTTCAAGGTATCATTGCATCAATCATCGCTGGTCAAATCAATCCTAAAACAGATGGTTTCACATTCACACTTGATGAATTGCAAAAAGCCTTTGAAATCTATAACGCTGATATGAACAGTGTTCACAAAAAATACACTCACTTCAATATCCCAGCAGCCTACGCTCTTCTTTTGACAAATATGGAATCTGTTCCACGTGTATACTACGGTGATTTGTTCACTGATAACGGTCAATACATGGCAGTTAAATCTCCATACTATGATCAAATCGTAGCTCTTCTTAAATCACGTATCAAATACGCAGCTGGTGGTCAAGCAATGAACGTTCAATACCCAGAAGGTGCTAACGGTGGCGTTTTGACATCTGTTCGTTTTGGTAAAGGCATCATGACGGCTGATCAAAAAGCAACAGATGAATCAGTTCCAACTTCAGGTATTGTGACAATCATTTCTAACAATCCAAACCTTAAATTAAACAGCTCAGATAAAATTGCTGTACAAGTTGGTATTGCACACGCTGGTCAATACTACCGTCCTTTGCTTTCACCAACTGAAAATGGTTTGAAAGCTTACCTTAACGATTCTGATACAGACATCACTAAACTTGTAGACGAAAACGGATTTATCTACTTCACAGGTGATGAAATCAAAGGTTTCCAAACTGTTGATATGAATGGTTTCCTTACTGTTTGGGTACCAGTTGGTGCATCAGCTGACCAAGATATCCGTGTCAAAGCAAGTACAGAAGCAAAAGAAGCAGGTAAATTAACTTACGAAACTTCAGCAGCTCTTGACTCACAAGTTATCTTTGAAGGATTCTCAAACTTCCAAGACTTTGTTAAAGACCCATCACAATACACTAACAAAGTCATTGCTGAAAATGCTGATCTCTTTGCTTCATGGGGTGTCACATCATTTGAGTTGGCACCACAATACGTGTCATCTACTGATGGTACATTCCTTGACTCAATCATTCAAAATGGTTATGCCTTCAGCGACCGTTATGACTTGGCAATGAGCAAAAACAATAAATACGGTTCAGCAGAAGACTTAAGAAATGCCATTAAAGCCCTTCACTCTAAAGGTATTCAAGTAATCGCTGACTGGGTTCCAGACCAAATTTACGCTCTTCCAGGTGAAGAAATCGTAACTGCAACACGTGTTAACGACTACGGTGAAGAACGCGAAGGTGCTCAAATTAAGAACAAACCTTATGCCGCAAACACTAAAAGTAGTGGTAAAGACTATCAAGCACAATATGGTGGTGAATTCTTAGAATACCTTCAAGAAAAATACCCATCAATCTTTGAACGTGTCATGATTTCTAACGGTAAGAAAATCGATCCATCAACTAAGATTAAAGTTTGGAAAGCTGAATACTTCAACGGAACAAACATTCTTGGTAAAGGTTCTGATTACGTTCTTAACGATCAAGCAACAGGTACTTACTTCACTGTTAATGAAAATGGCGCATTCCTTCCAAAACAAATGACATCAGATTCAGCACAAACTGGTTTCTACTATGATGGTAAAGGTATGACTTACTACTCAACAAGTGGTTACCAAGCTAAATCTTCATTCGTTCTTTACAACGGAAACCGTTACTACTTTGACGAAAATGGTCACATGGTAACTGGTATGCGTGAAATCGACGGTCAAACTTATTACTTCTTGCCAAATGGTATTGAACTTCGTGATGCTATCTATGAAGATGCAGAAGGAAACCAATACTACTTTGGTAAAACAGGTAGCCGTTATGAAGGTGGTCATTACTATGCCTTCAACACAACTGAAACAGTTGATGGCGTTGCTAAGACTGTAACAAACTGGCGTTACTTCGGTAAAGACGGTGTTATGGCGCGTGGTCTTGTTAAAATCGGTGAAGATTACCAATACTATGATGAAAATGGTAACCAAGTTAAAGGTCAACTTGTTAAAGACAAAGATGGCAAACTTCGTTACTTCAAAGGTGACTCAGGTGCCATGGTTGCTTCTGAATTCGCTCTTATTAACGGCGGATGGTATTACTTCAACGAAGACGGTGTAGCTGTTAAAGGTGCTCAAACAATTAACGGTCAACAATTGTACTTCGATGAAAATGGTGTTCAAGCCAAAGGTATCTTCGTAACCAATGAAGATGGTACACGTAGTTACTATGATGCTAAATCTGGTGAAAAATTTGTTGGTGATTTCTTCACAACAGGTGACAACCACTGGTATTTCGCTGACGAAAATGGTAACTTGGCAACAGGTTCACAAGTTATTCGTGGTCAAAAACTTTACTTTGCTGAAGATGGTCTCCAAGCTAAAGGTATCTTCGTAACAGATGCAGAAGGAAATCGTCACTTTTACGATCCAGATTCAGGTGAACTTGCCACAAATAAATTTATCGCTGATGGTGACAACTGGTATTACTTTGACGAAAACGGTCAAGTCGTAACAGGTGACCAAGAAATCAACGGTCAAGAATTGCATTTCGATGAAAATGGTGTTCAAACTAAAGGCGGATTTGCTACAGACGCTGAAGGTCACAAACACTATTACGATGCCAAAACTGGTGACTTGGAAGATGAAGATGTAGCTCTTGTAGAAGCTTAATCAGTCATCAAAAGCGTGTTAGTATTTAAATACTAAACAAATTTAAACAAGCAATAACTCCATAATAAAAAGCTATCAAATCTAGTGATGTGCGTGCTAGTATTTGGTAGCTTTTTTATGCTTAAAACTTTAAGTTTCATTAGCATTGGTGTATAATTTGGGTGAAGGAAGATGCCTTAGTATTTCAATACTAAGATAAGTTGACATCTAAAAAGGAGATTTCAGGCTATGATGAGTAAACAGAAAAAGACTAGTTTTAGAGATTATATTACTTTAAATGCTATTCCTATTTTGATTGAAGTGGTTTTTATCTTGTCGTGTTTGATTGTCCCGTCAAGCTACCTTATCTACACCAACGCTTTGTTTTACTTTTTGCTTTTGGTTTATTTTCTCATCTCTAAAGACCTTAATTTAAAAGAATGGTTTAGGAGTTTTAAAAGCGGCAGAAAGTACTGGATTCAGGTTTTATTGACGTTTTTAGGATTCGTGCTTACCTTTGCTTTGACAAGGATGCTAGAAGGATTTTTTCCAAACTTTGAGATAGGGAGTATCAGTTTAAGAAGAGATAGTTGGCTGACCTTAATCGTATTTTCCATTTCGACCATCTTTTTGCCAGCTATGACCGAAGAGACATTTTACCGAAAAAACATGATTCTGTTTGATAGTAAGAAGGCAATTTTTCTCACGACCTTTTTTAGTATGTTACTCTATGCTTTGGAACACTCGCTTTCTTGGTGGGGAATTTTCTTGACCATGATTTGGGCGCTACCGTTGAGCTTATCGTATATCAGAACTAGAAATATTTACGTTGTCATGACGGCGCATTTTATTGGAAATCTTATCGGCAATGGCAGCGATGTGATTGCTACCTTGATTCATTGGTTATCTTAATTGAAATCTTACAAATAGCACCTTTAGCTGAATTTGGCTAGGGGTGCTTTTTTAGGTTTAAATGACCAAAAAAATTGTGCAGATATACCACTAGTGATATGCAAGCGTTTGCGATATAATGCACTTAGTAATAATGATGGAGAAAAATTATGGCAAAAAGAGAACATTTTTTAAGAGAAGCAATGACGATTGCAATCCCTGTAGCTTTGCAAGCCATGCTGCAGTCATCCTTTTCAATGATTGACCAATTAATGGTCGGACAGCTTGGAAAGACTGCCATTGCAGCCGTTGAAGTTGGCGGAAAGCCACAATTTGTCTTTGCCTTTGTTAGCGGAGCAATTGCGACCGTAACAGGTATCATGGTTTCTCAGTATATGGGAAAAAATGATCAGAAAAAGATTAATACCAGCATGTCAGTTAACCTCTTAGTCATGCTGTGCTTGGCTTTATTTACCATGGGCTTGTGTTTAATCTTGCCTGATGTGCTGGCAGGAATCTTCACTAAGGATACTGAAGTTGTGGTGACGGCTAAACCTTATATTCAGCTCTTAGCTTGGGTCTATCCTTTATCTGGGGTTGCAACGCTTTTAGCGGTTCAATTACGTTGCCGAAATTACGCTAAGTATCCGCTCTACATCAGTGCAGTCGCTGCGGTGGTCAATACATGCTTAAATTATCTCTTGATTTTTGGACATTTTGGTTTTCCTGCCATGGGAATCAAGGGGGCAGCGCTAGCTAGTTTAATGTCTCAAGTAGTGAATCTGGCTTTGATGGTTTATTTTTACCATAGAACTTGTCAATTTAGCTTTGATTTGCGGATGAAGGCTTCAGAGATTAGTCAGTACCTCATCATGCTAACGCCTATTGTGGTTAATGAGTTGCTTTGGACTTTGGGGCAAAATGTCAATACCTACATTTATGGGCACATGGGAACGAGCGAGCTTGCTGGGATGTCACTAACTGGTCCCATTCAGGGGCTATTTATCGGGGCTTTGTCTGGGTTATCACAAGCTGCGGGGATTTTAATCGGACGCAGGCTTGGTGAGCATGATTACGAACGAGCTTATCATGATTCGAAACGTTTGTGCTTTTATGGTTTTGTAGGGTCACTCATTTTATCAATCTTCTTGATTTTGGGTGAAAATCTCTACATTGACTTATATAATGTTGGTCCTGATGTTAGACAAGTCGGGTCACAACTCTTGTTGACTTTTGCGATTTTAGCACCGGTTAAAGTCCAAAATATGATTTTGGGTGGTGGTGTTATCCGAAGTGGTGGGAGAACCAAGTACATCATGATTATCGATATTTTGGGTACATGGTGTATTGGTGTGCCTTTAGGGCTCTTTACGGGACTGGTTCTTAAACTTCCGATTGTTTGGGTTTATTTTATTCTATCGCAAGAGGAATTGTTCCGTTTTATCGTGTCAGTCTTTATGTTCCGCAGTAGAAAATGGATGAATACCATTAAATAAGCTGTTTTCACTAAAATTGACAAATTGTCAAAAAAATAGGCCGTTTTACGACTTTATGTGAGACCTTTTGATTAAAAAGTTTTATAATGAAGAAAAAGGTTTCTATGATACCGCTTTCTTTTTAGCAGTGTTTAGGATGATAAAAGGAGTGTTTTATATGGAATTAGAGACTGCAAAAAGATGGCTCATCTTGTTCTACGAAAAAATCCAAGACAATGTGGCTGTTTTAGCTGAATTGGACTCAACGATGGGAGGAGATGGAGACCATGGTGAAAACATGCTACGTGGTATGACAGCTGTTGTCAATACCGTTGAACCAAAAGAATTTACTTCGACATCTGATTTGTTTACAGAAACGGGGATGCTTCTTTTGACAAAAGTCGGTGGTGTGTCTGGAACGTTGTATGGTTCAGCATTCTTGGGAATGGCGAGAGCTGAAAAAGTTGATGGCACGCTTTACAATGACATCAAAGAAGGCTTGGTCATGATTCAAAGGCGTGGTCGAGCAGAAATCGGTGATAAAACTATGGTTGATGTCTGGGCGCCTGTAGTAGAAGATTTGAAAAATCATCAGCTAACACCAGAGCATATTGATGAGTATATTCTAAAGACAGCTCTTTTGAGAGCTAAAAAGGGACGTCATGCATATGCTGCAGATGGTTCACTTGGGCTTGTCGATCCTGGTTCGTATTCATCAGGTCTATTGTTTAAAGCACTATTAGAAGCGGAGGAAAATGATTATGTCTAAGAAAACTGGTATTGTTATTGTGTCACACTCAAAAGATATTGCTCAGGGTGTCGTAGATTTAATCTCACAAGTGGCAACAGATGTTCCCATTACATTTTCTGGTGGAACTGAAGATGGTAGAATCGGAACAAGTTTCCAACAAATCAAAGAAACAGTCGATAACAACGCTGCAGATACCTTGCTAGGATTCTTTGATTTTGGCTCTTCAAAGATGAATCTAGAAATGGTTGGGGAATTATCTGAAAAGAACATCCTTATGTGTAAAGTTCCTCTCGTTGAAGGGGCTTATACAGCAGCCTCTTTACTGCAAGCAGGTGTTCCATTTGAGGCTGTCATTGAACAACTTCGTGAAATGGATATCGATAAATAATGATAAAAAAATCTAAGCGGGCCTAGGTCCGCTTTTTTTCTGCTAAACATCCAGATTTAATGGAAAAATTGGTAACAATCTTTGCGACTTTATCTACATGTCAAAGTGGACAATGTTCCACTTTTTTTATATAATAAAGTCAGTTGTATAACTGACTTTTTAAAAACAAATCAGTTTATATTTACAAAATGCGATAAAAGAGGTGAGTTTGATGTATTATCCTGAAAAGTTAAAAAATCGTCGTTTGGAGCTTGGTTTGAAGCAGACAGAACTAGCAAAGGAGCTTGGGATTTCTAAGCAGTCTTATTTTGCTTGGGAAAAAGGTACGGCAAAGCCGACAAAAGCTAACTTGGCTAAGCTAGAAGAGCTTTTACAGGTGTCGCACGGCTATTTTTCTGAGCTTGAGATTGCTACTCTTTATAAGCAATTAACTGACCAAAATCAGGATAAAGCTTTGACTTATGTTCAAGATTTACTTGAACAGCAGCGTAAGGTGGTTACTATGGTTCAAGAACCACGTTTTGCCTACAAGGTTTACGAACGTTTGTCAGCTGGTATCGGTGCTAATGTCTATGATGATATGGATTACGATACAGTTTATTTTGATAAAGAGTTGGCGCATGATTTTGCCTCGTGGATTGATGGGGATTCTATGGAACCGACTTATCATAATGGCTCAGTAGCTCTCATTCGTGACACTGGTTTTGATTATGATGGCGCGGTTTACGCCGTTGTTTGGAATTCACAGACTTATATCAAAAAAGTTTACCGCGAGGAAAATGGCTTGCGCTTGGTATCAATTAATAAAGATTATGCGGACAAATTTGCTCCTTATGAGGATAATCCGCGTATTGTCGGGAAAATCGTTGGAAGTTTTATACCAATCATAGGAGGATAAGATGCGATTAAAAGATATTTTAGACTTGGATTCATATGACTTAGCTCCTGATAGCAAGGTCGAAATTTTTGATATGGATGATTTTGCGGATTCTGTCATGCATCAGCGTTTTTCAAAGGTTTATTTACCAGAAAATCAAGACAGCGAACTCTCACCATATGCCTTTTTGGTCAATGATTCTATCTTGATTACCATGGAGGCTTAGATGGGCTACTTTGATTATTCACGGGAGCCACGCGCAGACATCGCTTTTGTGGATATGAAATCATTTTATGCCAGTGTGGAATGTGTCGACCGTGGTTTGCACCCGTTAAAAACTTCGCTTTGCGTTATGAGCCGTGCTGAAAATGCCAGTGGCTTGATTTTGGCGTCTTCACCGACGTTCAAGAAAGTTTTTGGCAAGTCAAATGTTAGCCGTGCTTATGATTTGCCTTTTGATGTGCACACGCGCAAGTTTTCTTATTACAATGCCAAACGTCAAGGTTTACCAACCACGCCTGAGTATGTGGCTTTCATTGAAAATTGGGCAAAGGCGACTTGGATTGTGCCACCGCGAATGGACCGCTACATCGAGAAAAATCTGGAAATCCAGCATATTTTCCAGAATTACGGTAGTATTGAGGACATTTTGCCTTACTCTATTGATGAAGGCTTTATTGATTTGACCTCGTCGCTGAACTATTTTATCCCTGACAAGACCCTAGGTAAGAAAGAAAAGCTGGATAAGGTTTCTGCTATGATTCAGCGAGAAATTTGGCAAAAGACAGGCATCTACTCAACGGTTGGCATGTCAAATGCCAATCCATTGCTTGCAAAGCTTGCCCTTGATAACGAAGCCAAGCACAATCAGAACATGCGTGCCAATTGGTCTTACGAGGATGTTGAGACTAAGGTTTGGGCGATTCCTAAGATGACTGACTTCTGGGGGATTGGCAGTCGTATGGAAAGGCGTCTTAATAAGCTTGGCATTTTTACCATCAAAGAACTTGCTAATTTCAATCCCGATATTCTCAAGAAAGAGCTTGGTATCGTGGGGGTCGACCTCTTCTTTCATGCTAACGGCATTGATGAAAGCAACGTTCACCAGCCCTACAAGCCTAAGTCTAAGAGCATTGGCAATTCTCAGGTTTTGCCACGCGATTATCGCAAGAAGGCCGATATCGAGTTAGTTTTTAGGGAAATGGCAGAGCAGGTTGCTATTCGCCTGAGAAGAGCTCACAAGAAGGCGACAAATGTGTCGATTTATGTCGGCTTTTCAAAGCAAGAGAAAAAGCACCGTATTCAGGCGCAAATGAAAATCGAGCCTAGCAATAACACCAAGCAACTGACTGAGCACGTTTTAACTTTGCTGCGCAAAAAATACGATTCGGGTGCTGTCAGACATATCGCGGTATCTTATTCAGGCTTAGTCGATGAATCGTACAGTACGTTTTCCTTATTTGATGACATTGAAAAAATAGAAAAAGAAGAAAGGCTCCAATCGGCTATTGATGCTATTCGTGATCAGTTTGGCTTTACAACCATTCAAAAGGCTAATGCTCTGCAGGAAGCCTCACGCAGCCTAGAGCGCAGCAAATTGGTCGGCGGGCATTCCGCAGGAGGATTGGATGGATTAAGTTAAGATGATTGATCGCAGTTATTTACCATTTCAATCGGCGCGTGAGCACTATGACAGAGGCATGGAAAAATGGATGGGTTTTTTCTTATCCGAACACACCAGCTCACTAAAAGCCGATAAAACCAAAGAACTCCTACACACCAACCTTACCAAAGACCAAAAAGCGCTGCTCCTCAGCCAACTCTACACCAGCCACCTCACTGGTGTTTTTACAATCGCTAAAGATAAAGACCACACCAAACGCCTAAAAGGCAAAATCACCGACCTCACCCCACAAGAAATCACCATCAAAACAAAATCCCACTACCAACTCATCCAAACCAAAGACATCCTAGCCATCGGCGTGGAAGTCGAGGGAGTGTGAGGAGAGATAAGGAGACTACAATGACCACAAAGGAAGAAGTAAAAAGAATCGTTGATAAATATGACTAAAGGATTTCCTCTCTAACTAAAAATGGAACCTTAGAAGAGAAGAACACAGTTTTCAAATACATCGTAGACCAAGCCGATAAACGCCAATGCCAGTTGATGGGGTTGGAAGATGAAGAACGTGAAGACTAACCAAGAATAACTTACCTAGTTTTATAAAGAGCTAGGTAAGTTTTTATTTGAATGGTTAAGATAACGGTTCCGTGCGTGGTGGAAGCATGATATAATGTAGAAGATATAATAATTTGAGGTAAGGGTACCTCTAGTGTATTACATAGTAATACACTAACACCATGAAGTCCCTTACTCATGTGAGAAAAGGGGTTATACAATGAGTTTTGATAATCTTGTAAATCAGATAAATAACTCTGCAGAGACACAGCGTGATAGAGGAACATATTTTGAATATCTTGTAAGAGCATATTTTCAAAATGAACCCACATACAAAAACGAATTTAAAAATGTATGGATGTTAGTTGATGTCCCAGAAGAATATGGTATTCCAAAAACAGATATTGGAGTAGATTTAGTTGCTGAAAAATGTACTGGGGAACTAGTAGCAATCCAAGCTAAATTTTACGACCATCCTATTCAAAAATCCAATATTGATTCGTTTTTAAGCGAACTTGGTAAAGATTACTATGAATCAGGAATTATAGTAGCTTCCACAGATAAGTGGGGAAAAAATGCGGAAAAAGCTTTAGCTGACAGAAGTGATGTCATACGTATTGGTTTATCAGATCTTAGAAATTCTCGAATTGATTGGGATAAATTTTCTTTTGAACGACCAGAAGAAGTAGAAGTCAAGTCTAAAAAGCAACCACGCTATTATCAAAGAGAAGTAATTGCAGCAGCTTTAGAACATTATAAAACTAACGACCGAGGTCAATTAATCATGGCTCCAGGTACTGGTAAAACTTTTACTAGTTTGAAAATTACCGAAGCTATGGCAAAAGCAGCAGCTAAAGAACAGTATGTTGTTCTTTACTTAGTTCCTAGTATCCAGCTTCTTACTCAAACATTACGTGGTTGGAATAATGATACCGAGATGACTATGTCATCAATGGCGGTAACAAGTGATAGAAATGCTAGTCGTGGCAGTATTAAACAAGATGAATCAAATATTACAATAAAAGCTAGTGATATTTGATTTAATTATTGCTGATGAGGCACACCGCACAACTGGTGCTAAAGCTTTAGGTGATCAAGATTCATATTTACAAAAGTTCACAGTAATTTAAATGTTAAAGCCAAGAAACGTCTTTATCAAACAGCAACGCCAAAACTATATGGTATGGATGCTAAGAAAAAAGCTAAAGATAATTCAATAGTTATTTCAAGTATGGATGATGAAAGTTTATATGGTGAAGTCTTTTATCGTTTAGGTTTTGGTGATGCTATTAGTCATGATATTTTAACAGATTATAAACTGATGGTTTTAGCTGTGGATGAAACAGTTGTCCAAAAAGATATGCAAAAATCATTATCTGATCCTGAAAACGGGCTAAATATTGATGATGTCGGGCGTATTATTGGTGTTTGGAATGGCATGATTAAACGTGAAAGTTTTGCAGATAAAGTTTCTGGTGAACCGATGAAGCGAGCTATCGCTTTCTCACGTACTATTAAAGATAGCAAACGTATTTCTGAACAATTTGAAAGAGTTGTTAATGATTATCTCGATAGTGAAGAAGGCTACTCTGTTAATGTTCGTCACGTTGATGGTGGTATGAATGCTCTTGAGAAAAATGAAGCATTAGACTGGCTAGCTAGTGATGATATTCCAGAAAATTCGGCTCGCATTTTATCAAATGTACGTTTCTTGACAGAAGGAATTGATGTTCCTAACTTAGATGCTATTATTTTCCTATCACCACGTAAGTCACAAGTCGATATTGTACAAGCAGTTGGTCGTATTATTCGAAAATTTGAAGGAAAAGAATATGGCTACATCATTCTTCCAATTGTAGTTCCTGCAGGTGAAACGCCAGAAAATATTTTAGATAACAATAAATCTTATGATGTAGTTTGGCAAGTTCTTAATGCTTTACGTTCTGTAGATGAGCGATTTGAGGCGACTATTAATAAGTTAGAATTGAATCGTAAAAAGCCTAAAAATATTCAAGTAATTGGGGTTGGTGGAGCTCCCGACGATCCTGAATTTAATACTAATGGTGATGGCACAGTTATCGAAGAACCATTTAAACCTTATCAAACTGAATTAGAACTAGAATGGGAAGCTGTAGAAGGTGCTATTTACGGTAAAATTGTTCAGAAAGTTGGTGATAGACGTTATCTTGAAGATTGGTCGAAAGATGTTGCCGATATTGCACGCCGTCACATTCAGGGAATTAAGATTATTTTAGAACAGAACCCAGATAGTAAGACAGCTTTCGAACGTTTCCTACACAGCTTGCAGCATAATATCAATGAATCTATTAATCAAGAACAAGCTATTGAAATGTTAGCTCAACACTTAATTACATTGCCGATATTTGATGCTTTATTTGGTGAGTACAGCTTTGTTAAAAATAATCCTGTTAGTTCAGCTATGGAAAAAATCATTGACGAACTCTCTCAATATGGCTTTGAGAAAGAGCAAAAAGAATTGCAACCATTTTACGAATCTGTTCGTTTACGTGCTGAAGGGATTGATAATGCACAAGCTAAACAAAAAATTATTATCACTCTTTATGATAAATTCTTTTCTACTGGTTTCAAGTCAACAACAGAACGTCTAGGAATTGTCTTTACGCCTGTTGAAGTAGTTGATTTTATCATTAAATCTGTTGATGTAGTCTTACGTAAACATTTTGGTAAAACATTAGCAAGCGAAAATGTTCATATTCTTGATCCATTTACAGGAACAGGTACTTTTATTACGCGCACGCTACAATATCTTAAAACTCTTATGGATAAGGGTGAAATCATTTATAATGATATTCTAAGAAAATATACGCAAGAACTTCACGCGAATGAAATAGTCCTTTTAAGCTATTATATCGCTGCTATCAACATCGAGGCGGTATTTGATGATATTAATGGCGAGGAACCGTATGAACCATTTGAAGGAATCGTCCTTACAGATACCTTTGAATCTACAGAACAAGAAGACACACTTGATGATTCGTTCTTTGGAACAAATGATGAGCGTCTCAAACGCCAACAAGAAAAGCCGATTACAGCGATTATTGGTAACCCTCCCTACTCTATTGGTCAAAGTAGTCAGAATGATAATAATCAAAATATTTCTTATCCGAAGTTGGATAAACGCTTGGCGGATACCTATGTGGCAAAATCAAATGCAGGATTAACAAGAGGGCTTTATGATTCATATGTAAAAGCTTTTCGTTGGGCATCTGACCGTCTGAAAGATCAAGGTGTCATTGGTTTTGTGACCAATGGTGGCTATCTAAATTCAAATTCTACAGATGGACTTCGTGCAGGACTTTACGAAGAATTTAATCATCTTTATATCTTTAACATGCGAGGCAATGCACTTGGGTTAGGAGAAATCCGTAAAAAAGAAGGTGGGAATGTTTTTGGGGCAGGTACTCGGACATCGGTAGCCATTTCTATTCTTGTTAAAGATGGTTCTGATAGTCATGAAATTCATTACCATGATATTGGCGATTATCTATCGCAAAAAGAAAAGCTCAGTATCATCGAAGACTTTGCAGATATTTCAGCTATTGATTGGCAAGAGATTACACCTGATAACAATAACGACTGGCTTAATCAACGTGACCCGAATTATCAGAAGTATGCTGTTCTAGCTGGTGAGCAGGATTCTGTTTTCTTAAATAATTCTATGGGTATTTTAACAAGTCGTGATTCATGGGTGTATGGTTACTCAAAGGAAAAGGTAATACAAAACGTACAACGTCTTATTCAAAATTATAATAGTGAATTAGAACGGCTGAAAGATGTACCATCTAGTGAAAGAAAAGGTCAATTAAATCGTAATGCAGATTATGTTAATTGGTCTCGTAAACTTGAACGCCTTGCTGCTAATGACTTTGAGATTACTTATCAACCTAATGGAATAAAACAAAGTCTATATAGGCCCTTTACTAAAAAATGGGTTTATCATGATAAATATCTTAACGAAGAAGCACGTCTCTATTTTGATAAATTCGGTAAAGATAATCTTGTCATCAATACAACTGGACGAGGTGCATCACGAGATTTCTCTACTTTGGTAATCAATTGTTTGCCAAGTAATGACTTTATGGAGAAAGGTCAAGGTTTCATGCGTTATGATAATGAAATCGATGAAACAGCACTTTTTCAGTCTAATGATAATATGAATCAAGCTTTTGCTGCTAAGCTTGGATTAGGTTTAGATGATACTTTTGCCTATGTTTATGGTCTGCTTAATTCTCGTGAATATCAGGAAAAATATGCTAACGATTTGAAAAAAGACCTAGCTCGAATTCCAATTGTCAAAAACAAAGAAAAATATGTTGAAATTGGTAGAGCACTCATGGATTTGCACCTCAACTATGAGGAAGTTCCAGTTTATGAAGATGTAAAAATTCAATTATCAGAACAGACATCTTATAAGGTAACTAAGATGAAGTTTGCTAAAAAACGTGATGAGAATGGTAAATCAGTTAATGACCGTTCAATTATTATTTATAATAACGATATTACTATTAGCAATATCCCAGAAAAAGCTTATCAATATGTTGTTAATGGACGTTCAGCAATCGAATGGATTATGGACCAATATCAGATTAAAATGGATAAAAAGTCTGGTATCACAGATGACCCAAATGATTATAGTAATGATGAAAAATATATCTTTAATCTATTGTTGAGAATTATTAACGTCTCAATTCAAACGGTCGATCTAACCAACAGCTTACCAAAATTTGAAGTAGAGGAGTAATATGGTGTTTTTCTTCTTTTTTGATAATGATGATAAATCTAACGATAAACAGATTGAATTGCATTATTTATCGAATTCAATCTCATATGGTGTAGATAAAATTGATGGCAAGGAGTTTTTTGATTCCCATGGAAAACTAGAAAAGCAAGAATCAAAGGATGACTCTAAAAATGAATTTAAAGAGAGTGAATTTAAGCAATTGATTAGCGAAAAGATTCGTAAAACTATTTACGGAGAGAAATATTCAAATATTGTTTTTCTTGCTGGGGCTGGGGCGTCTGTAGTAGGAGGAAACCCAAAATATGGGAAAACAGTAAAAATGATTGCAGATGATATATTTGAAGAGCTTCATAAATCTACCGAAAATCTATATACATTAGAAGAGTTGGCAACACAATGTAGATACAAGGATGGAAACATATTAGCTGGAAATAAATCTGGATCACCAGCTTCACCTAAATTAGTAGATGATTTTAATCTAGAGGATTTCTTATCAACATTATTTCATTATCGTCCTTATGTTCCAAATGATGATAAAGTGAAGTTTAATGGAACTATTGACAAAATTTTACAACTGATTAAGGAAAATACAAATTATTCATATGATAGCAGAGTGTTGAAACACGGTGCATTATTAAAGTTTTTATCTGATTTATCAGGAAAAGATGGAAATAAATTTTCCGTTATTACAACTAATTATGATGTTTTGATTGAGGAAGCTGCTGCAGAAAATAATTTTGTTATTTTTGACGGATTCAATTTTACACCTCTACCAAAGTTTGATAGTAATATGTTTGAATGGAATCTTGTGAAAGAGGTTCAGAATGTTAATACCAGAGAAGTTGAATATAAGGATAAGACATTCAATCTTGTTAAAATCCATGGATCACTTACTTGGGAAAAACAGGATAATGGTGATATCGTAAGAAAAAATAAAGATAGCATTACTGAAACCGATAAAATGGTAATGGTTTTTCCTAGTTCAGATAAATTTGCCCAAAGTTATCAGGAACCGTATTTCGAGCTATTTACAAAATTTCAAGAGCTTATAAAACGTCCCAATACGTTGCTGATTTCTTCAGGATTTAGTTTTGCAGATGACCATATTTCTAAGATGATTACGCAGGCATTGAAAAATAACTCTAGTCTGAGATTATTAGTGACAGACTTTAATATTGACCCAAATAGACAGTGGAATGAAAATGAAAAGCGGTATATTGAGATTACAGAGGACAAAAGTCAATATAATAAAAATTGGGGAGAACTTGTGCACCTTATGGATGAAGGTTATCCAATTTCTTTCTTAAAGGCTACTATGAACAGTGATTTAGTTGATTACTTGAGTGGAAGGTATTTAAATGACGAAAATTGATAGTTTTTACAAAGTTGCTGATAAGAGTAATTATTATCTTGGAATGATTTCTCAAGTAAATCGTTCCTATTCGACAATTCAGATAGAAAATTTATCACTCTTTTCATATAGAAAGTTAAGGAAAGATGTACTTGCTCCTAATACAATAAATTTTTATGTTTTAGTTGATTCAAGTAGCGGATTATTCTTTGGAGAAATATTTCAATCTAAAGTTCCAAATTCTGATAGTGTACATGAAATGTTAACGAATGGACAACAAGAAAAAATTTTTCCAGAAATAAATATTGACATACTTGGGTATATACCGTTGGGTGAGAAATATTTTAAATTAAATGGAACAAACACGGTTGGTATTACTGATAAGGTATATATTGCTAATGAATTAGCAGTGGAGCTTTTTATAAAATCAATAGAAGTAAATCCTAACAGTGAAAAATTACTATCTTCTTTCGCAAATCTTGCCTTTAGCTCTCAAAAATATCCAATAAAATTACAGCCAAAAACTTTATTTAATAGACATTTGATGACTGTCGGAACTACAAATAGTGGTAAGTCAACATCTGCATTGAGTATTTTAGATAAGTTGGTTAATGATGGTATAAGAACATTGATAGTAGACCCAACGGGGGAATATTCTGATTCTTTTACTGAAGATGAAGTAGATAAGTATGTACTGGGAAAAAATGCCGTTCTTCCCTTATCGCAAATATCAATGAATCAATGGTCAATTCTTTTTGAGACAAATGATGGCACACAACCAGCGGTATTGGCTGAAGCAATACGCTCATTAAGATATCAATTCAAGATTGGAAATCAGGATGTCTACAAAAAAATAGGAAAGTCAGTGACAGAAGTTGAGAGTGATTTTTCAAAACTCACTGATGAAGATCGAAATTTTCAACTTGAGCTTTTACCAAATCAGATAGCTGTTGAAACAACTCAACAGGATAAAAAAGGAAATTATATAGCAGATGCTTTCAATTTTAATGTAAATCAATATCTTATTCAAAAAGTTAATTATAAATTAG
>NZ_JAWVPQ010000015.1:0-42661 GCF_046592795.1 Streptococcus sp. TATVAM-FAB8 | reverse complement strand
GATGAAACCTGGACCTGCAATTGTTGTAACCGCAAAGTTGTTTGAAATCGTTTGTGCATAAACAGCACCACCGATTCCTCCAAGGAAACCTGAAATCATAACACCTGCATAACGCATAAGGTAAACGTTAATACCAAGTGTATCAGCTGCTTGTGGGTGTTCACCAACTGAACGAAGACGAAGACCAAAGCGTGTCTTGAAGATGATGTACCACGAAATAAATGATACCAAGATAGCTACGTATGCTACCAAAGATGTATTGTTAAAGAAGATTTTTCCGATAAATGGAATATCTTTTAAAATAGGAAATGAAAAACGACCGAATGTTTGAGTAATTGTATCTGTTTGACCTTTACCAAACAAGTGACGGCATTGGAAAACCGCAAACGATGGTGCAATCAAGTTCAATACTGTACCAGATACAACGTGGTCAGCACGTAAGTTAATAGTTGCTACTGCGTGGATAAGTGAGTACAAAAGACCAACTAAACCAGCAACAATTGAAGCAACCCAAGGTGTCGCATGTCCGAAAACATCAGCATAAGTGAGGTTGAACAAGACACCTGAGAAAGCACCCATAACCATGATTCCCTCAAGACCGACGTTAACAATACCCCCACGTTCAGAGAATGTTCCACCGATACTTGTAAAAATCAAAGGTGCAGAATAAATTAGCATGGAAGAAACTAATAGGGCTAACGTTGTTGAAAAACTCATCTTACTTTCCTCCTTCTTCTTTTTTAGTTTTAATAAATTGACGAATCAAGTAATCAGCTCCGACAAAGAAAATGATAAAGGCTGACACAACATCGATAACTTCTGATGGGATACCAATCATACCTGTTTTACCGATTGAAAGAACGGCATATAAGAATGATGCAAATGGAATACCGAGAGCTGTATTAACAGCAAGTAGAGATACGGCCATTCCGTCCCATCCAATACTTAATGAGCTTGTTTGAGAGTAGACATTTCCGAATGTCCCAAGACCTTCAACAGTACCACCAAGGCCAGCAAGAGCACCTGAGATAATCATTGAAACTACAATCAAATGTTTAGCTGACATACCAGCGTATTCAGCGGCATGGGGGTTAATCCCTACAGAAGTAATTTCATATCCCAATGTTGTTTTACGCATTAAGAACCATACGATAAAGACAGCAAATAAGGCGATGAAAATACCGATGTTAATACGTGAGTTATCTGTTAGAGCAGATAGCCATTCTGTTTGATATGATGCATTTTCAGAAACTTTAATAGTTGCTTCTGTTGTACGCATGATTTTATCTGGGAATACATCTTGGATAAGATATTGGGTTCCGTACAAGATGATGTAGTTCATCATGATTGTAACGATAACTTCACTTGTACCAAGGAAAGCACGTAAAATACCAGGAATGGCACCAGCGATACCACCAGCAATAAGACCAACCAAAACAGTACAAATTACTGAAACTGGTTTTGGTAAATCAGGGAATGACAAAGCAAACCAAACTGACATTACCCAACCCATTAAGGCTTGACCAGGAAGGCCAACGTTAAAGAAACCAGCTTTTGAAGCAACTGAGAAACCAAGGGCAATCAGGATAAGTGGACCCATTGCACGGAAGATTTCACCAATATTTTTTACTGAACCAAATGCAGTGTAAAGCAAATCATTATATGCCCACAAAGGATTGTATCCGAAGCAAAGCATAAGGATTGCTCCGAGTAACATTCCAAGGAATACTGCAATCAATGGAACAGCCCATTTTTGGGTTTTCTTAGACATTAACATTAGAATCCTCCTTTTCCACTTTTCCACCAGCCATCAAAATACCAAGTTCTTGTTTATTGGTTGTGGCAGCGTCTAAGATACCTTGAATTTTACCATCATGAATAACGGCAATACGGTCGGAAACATCAAGGATTTCATCTAATTCAAAACTAATAACCAAAACGGCTTTACCTTTATCACGTTCGGCAACCAAACGTTTACGAATGTATTCAATCGCACCGACATCAAGTCCACGCGTTGGTTGACTTACGATGAGCAAATCAGGATTGCGGTCAATTTCACGAGCGATAACCGCTTTTTGTTGGTTACCACCTGAAAGAGCACCACCAGATACTAATTCACTTGCGGCACGAACGTCGAATTCAGCCATCAATTGACGAGCATGTTCATTCAACTTGTGATAGTTCATGAAACCATGTTTACTGAATGGCTCTTTGTAGTAAGTTTGAAGAGCAATGTTTTCAGCAATTGTCATATCAAGAACCATACCATCACGGTGACGATCTTCTGGCACGTGTCCAACACCCAATTCAGTAATCTTACGTGGACGTTGGTTAGTCATATCAACGCCTTTGATGAAGAAATTACCTGATTCAACTTTACGCAAACCAGTCAATGCTTCAACCAATTCTGTTTGACCATTTCCATCGATACCAGCGATACCAACGATTTCACCAGCACGAACATCCAATGACAATTCTTTAACAGCTGGAACACCACGGTTTTCGTTAACAACCAAATCTTTGATTGAAAGAACAACGTCTTTTGGATTAGCTGGAATTTTATCTGTTTTAAATGAAACAGCACGACCAACCATCATTTCAGCCAATTCGTTACTTGTTGAATCAGCAACTGGAACTGTCTGAATTGATTTACCGTGACGGATAACTGTAACTCGGTCTGCTACGGCACGAATTTCATCAAGTTTGTGAGTGATTAAGATGATTGATTTGCCTTCTTTAACCAAATTACGCATAATATCAAGCAATTCAGTAATTTCAGAAGGTGTCAAAACAGCTGTTGGTTCATCAAAGATAATGATATCAGCTCCGCGGTAAAGTGTTTTTAAGATTTCAACACGTTGTTGCGCACCAACTGAAATATCAGAGATTTTGGCAGACGGATCAACCGCTAAACCGTATTTTTCAGATAATTCTTTGATTTCTTTACTTGCTTTTTTAAGGTCAAGAATTCCAGGACCTTTTGTCACTTCATTACCTAAGATAATGTTTTCAGCAACTGTAAAAGCTTCAACCAACATAAAGTGTTGGTGAACCATTCCGATACCCATCTTAGCTGATTTAGATGGTGAATCTAGTGTAGCCTCTTCACCTTTTACTAAGATTTGACCACTTGTTGGTTGTAGAAGACCAGCAAGCATATTCATCAAAGTCGATTTACCGGCACCATTTTCTCCGAGGAGAGCGTGGATTTCACCTTTTCTGACTTCTAAATTAATATGGTCATTTGCGACAAAATCACCAAATTTCTTGGTAATCTCACGCATTTCTATGACGTTTTCATGTGTCATGTGTGATCCCTTTCAGTCTAATAATAATTTTTAGGTCAGTTAAGCCCATTAAAAGACCTTTAATGAACTTAACTGAGATAAAAATGACTTTTTACCTCAGCCCCTGAAAAAAGGCGACCAATTTGGTCGCTTTTTTCAAAAGAGCGATTATTTGTTTACGCCATCATCAACTTTTACTTCGCCTTTGATAACTTTTTCTTTTGCAGTTTCTACAGCAGATTTGATGTTATCTGGAAGGTTTGTAGTAACAAGATCTACACCACCATCTTTAAGACCGTATGTACGAGTTTGGTTACCACCGAATTTTTCATCTTTAAGTTGACCGTTAGCGATATCTTTAACAACTTGACCTACTTCTTTGATTGTTGAAGTCAAAACAAAGTTTGATTTCACTTTATCAGATGAAGTATAGTTACCTTCTTCAGTTTGGTCACGGTCTACACCAACAACCCAAACTTTTTTATCGCTATCAGCTGGTAATTTTTCATTGATTTCTTTAGCTTGTGAGAAGACACCAGTACCTGAACCACCAGCAGCATGGTAAATAACATCAGCACCGCTAGCATACATTGTTGCAGCGATTGTTTTACCTTTAGCTGAATCAGAGTATGAACCAGCATATTGAACGTCAACTTTGATTGAGCTATCTACTGAAGCAACACCTTCTTTGAATCCAGTTTCAAAGCGAGTGATTGTATCAGATTCGACACCTCCTACAAAACCAACGTGTTTTGTTTTAGATTGCATTGCAGCTGCGATACCTGCAAGGTAAGCACCTTCGTTATCTGCGAACAATACACTTTCAACATTTTTGTGGTCTGCAACAACATCATCGATGATAACATAGTTTGTATCTTCGTTTTGTGGAGCAGCTTCATCAACTGCATCGTGAAGGTTGTAACCAATTGCAAAAACAAGGTTGTAACCATTTGAAACAGCTGAGTCAAGGTTTGTTGCATAGTCTGACTCACTATCAGATTGGAAGTAAGTGTAGTCAGTATCTTTTTTCAATTTGTTTTCTTTACCCCAAGCTTGCATACCTTCCCAAGCAGATTGGTTGAATGATTTATCATCAACACCACCTGTATCAGTAACGATTGCAGCTTTTACGCTTGAGTTTGAGCTAGAGCTAGATGAATTTGAACGACTACATGCGCCAAGCGCTAATGTTGCTACTGCAGCAAGTCCAAGACCAACAATTTTCTTGTTCATGAAAAATGAACCCTCCTAAAAAACTTATAAGCAACTTTTGTTGCTAAAATCTATCAAGCCAAATGGCTTAATGAACACTCTGAAAATAGACTCCAAAAAGTCTACAAAACTGTGGCAATGTTACCACCTGACCGTCGTCACGACCGTCCACAATCAAAAATAAGTTATCGTTTGAAGTTCTTCTAATTAATGATTAGTAGCTACCTTCTGCAGCTGTTTCACCATTAACGATTGCAACACCAGAAGACGCTCCAATACGTGTTGCACCTGCATTGACAAATGCTTCAGCGTCAGCATATGAACGTGCACCACCAGCAGCTTTTACACCAATGTTAGGACCGACTGTTTTTCGCATAAGAGCAACATCATGTACATTTGCTCCTGCAGTTGAGAAACCAGTAGATGTTTTAACGTAATCAGCTCCAGCGGCTACTGACAATTGACAAGCTTTTACTTTTTCTTCATCAGTCAAGAGACAAGTTTCGATGATAACTTTAACCAATTTATCACCACTTGCTTCAACAACAGCACGAATATCATTTTCAACAAAATCATACTCTTTTGCTTTCAAGCGACCGATATTAATTACCATATCAATCTCATCAGCACCATTTTCGATAGCATCTTTTGTTTCAAATGCTTTCACACGACTTGTGTTAGCTCCTAGAGGGAATCCGATAACAGTACATACTTTTACATCAGAATCTTTTAAGGCTTCTGCAGCATGAGAAACCCAAGTTGGGTTAACACAGACACTAGCAAAGTTGTATTCTTTAGCTTCAGCAATAAGATTATCAATTTGATCTTGAGTGCTTTCAGGTTTCAATAAAGTGTGATCAATGTATTTGTTAATTGACATTAATATAATTTCCATTCCTTCCTGAAAATGTTATTTTCATTTCATTAATAATTACACTCTATCTATTCTACCATTTTTTTGATAGAATGTAAGTCTTTTTTGCTATTTTTTTAATAAAGAGTAAAAATGGCAAAAACCGAAAATTCATTAAAACGCTTATTTCGTTTCACTTCCATATAAAAACCTTATTATAGCAACCTTTTTGCACTAAATATGACATATGTGTCATATGTCATATTCGGTATTTCTGAACTTTTTCCTATCATTTTACTATAAACAACAAGATTTTGCGACCGTAAAATTAGTGACTTTTGGTCTTGTAATCGCTTTATATTAGTGTATTTTATGATTTTTATGTGAATAATTATACTTCAAAAAGTGACTAACATGTCATAATTATTCTATGACATTTGTCACAAAGCTTGTCATTAAAGGAATCCAACAAAAAAATCCTTATCGAACTAGAAATGATAACTAATTCAATAAAGATTTTTTATTCACTTATTAATTTTTTTCGCTGCGTAAAATATAATAGCCTTTATCGCGTTTTAAAATCTCAACATTTCCAAAAACTTCTTCCATTTTGGCTTTTGCACTTGGTGCACCTTGTTTTTTCTGAATAACAATTGTCAAATTGCCACCAACTTTTAAATAGTTAATACTTTCAGAAATAATTGTATGGACAACTTGTTTTCCTGCGCGAATTGGCGGATTACTGATGATATAATCAAATGTTCCATTGACTTTCTCGTAGATATTTGATTGGAAAATATCAGCTTCGACACCATTTTTTTGTGCGTTTTGTTTCGCTAAATCAATTGCACGATTATTGATATCAACCATAGTTGGTTTAACACCTTGAACTTTTGCTAGTGAAATTCCTAAAGGACCATACCCACAACCAAGATCTAACAGTGTCTTTCCTTTTTCGAAATCTAGGGTATTTAAAAGGACTTGACTCCCATAATCTACCATTTTTTTAGAAAAAACGCCTGAATCAGTTAAAAAAGTAAACGATTGCCCAAGCAAGGTAACTTTTAATTCATGAATGTCGTGAGCACTATCAGGGTTTTCTGCATAATACATTTTAGTCATTCTTCTATCACTTTCTCTTATAATGCACTTCTATTTTATCATACTCTTCTATCATATCAAGCATTGTAACTGTTTTCAACTAAAGCTTAAAATGCTATAATAAGGTACATAACCTCTTTAAGGAGTTTCGTATGACTAACGAATTTATTAATTTTGATCTTATTTCTCGCGAGACTTGGCAGGAATTGCATCGAAAAACTCAGCCGCTTCTCACAGCTGAGGAGCTTGAATCGATTAAAAGTTTAAATGATAACATCAGCATCCAGGATGTTGTTGAAGTTTATCTTCCTTTAATCAGTTTGATTCAAATTTACAAAAATGCTCAAGAAAACCTTTCGTTTTCAAAAAGCATCTTTTTAAAAAAAGATGCGAGTAAACGACCTTTTATTATCGGAATCTCTGGTTCTGTAGCTGTTGGGAAATCAACGACCAGTCGTCTTCTACAACTTCTACTATCTCGAACATTTAAAGATAGCAAAGTTGAAATGGTGACGACCGATGGATTTATTTATCCCAATAAGGTCTTGATAGAGCAAAATATCTTAGACCGTAAAGGATTTCCTGAAAGTTATAATATGGAACTTCTTTTAAACTTTCTTGACACTGTCAAAAATGGAATGACAGCTCGCATTCCTGTATACTCACACGAAGTTTACGATATAGTTCCCAATCAAGAACAAGTTATCGAAGCACCTGATTTCTTAATCGTCGAAGGTATCAACGTTTTTCAGAATCAAAAAAATAAACGTATCTATATGACTGGCTACTTTGATTTTTCCATCTATATTGATGCTGAAAATAATTTAATTGAAAAATGGTACCTAGAACGTTTTGACAGCTTACTAGAACTTGCTAAGACAGACAAGACGAACTACTATAATAGATTTGTTAAAATGCCACACAAAGACGCGTTAGAGTTTGCCAAAATGGTTTGGAAAACTGTCAATCTTGTAAACCTAGAAAAATATATTGAACCCACTCGAAATAGGGCAGAATTAATTTTACACAAAACTGATAATCACAAAATCGATCACATTTACTTGAAAAAATAAGTAAATTTTCCTGAAACAGTGATTAAGACTTGCCAAAACGCAATAAATTCTATATAATAATATAGTTAGATTAATTTGGAGGTGAAAACATTGGCAAATATTAAATCAGCTATCAAACGCGCTGAACTTAACGTTAAACAAAACGAAAAAAATTCAGCACAAAAATCAGCTATGCGTTCTGCTATCAAAGCATTTGAAGCTAACCCATCTGAAGAGCTTTTCCGTGCTGCTTCTGCAAGCATCGATAAAGCTGAATCAAAAGGTTTGATTCACAAAAACAAAGCTAGCCGCGATAAAGCACGTCTTGCTGCTAAATTGGCTAAATAATATCCAATGAAAACTCCAAATGGAGTTTTTCTTTTTCTAATGAACACTCTTACAAACTAAAAAGGATGCTTAAAGCATCCTTTTTTTATTTACCAAAATTATGTCGGTTAAAACGAACTTCAAAGATAGTTCCTTTTGGATGATTATCCTTAACTTGAATATCACCTTTTAAGGCATCAACAATTTGTTTAGCTAAGGATAGACCAAGTCCAAAGCCACCTTTTTGACGTGTCCTTGCCTTATCAACGCGATAAAAGCGATCAAAAATTTTCGCTTTATCAGCATCACTAATACCCGGCCCATTATCAGCGACGGTTAGAATAGTCTGGCGTTCTGTTGTTTTAACTGTAAATTCAATAAAACCGTCGTCATCAGTGTACTTAATCGCATTATCAAACAAGATTGTCATCAATTGTTTAAGCAAGGTGCGATCAGTTTTTATCGGACGATTCGCAGAATTATGAGCAACAAAAGTTTTACCATTTTCTTCGGCAATCATGTTGTAATTCTCAAAAATTTCATTAAAGATTGAAGGTTGGATTTCTTCTAATTCAACTTTCAATCCATCATCTCGCCTAGCAAGGTTCAAAAGATTGGTTGTTAAAATACGCATATTACGAACTTCGTCAAGACTCGCTGCAATACTTTCACTGTTATCAAGAATTGTTGCATTCGGTCGTCTAAAAAGACTTTCAAGTCGGTTTTGAAGCACCGCTAACGGCGTTCTTAATTCGTGACTAGCATTTTCAACAAAACGCTTTTGTTTTTCATAACTTTCTAAAATTGGTTTACGCATCCAATTTGCCAAGTAAATACTTGCTAAAATTGAAATCATCCAGAAAATAATCATGACTGAAACAGTTATGGTTACATAACGTTCGTTTGCCTCATCAAGCTGACTAACACTGATTAAGAAAGTCGCGTATTCAATCGTTGGATAGTCACTACTATACACTCTAACCGTTAAAACATGGTATTTTTCGGTTTGACCAAAGATAGTTGTCATTTTCTCGTCTTTAATCTCACCAATAGTGTCTTCATCAACACTAGATGCTAATGTCCCGAACTGGACAAACGCATCAATTGCATTTACGATTTTCCCATTTGTATCGTACAATAGCACACTGACATTACTTAAACTTGCCACATTTGAGCTGGGTTTTCCTTTTCCAGAATTACTAAAACTATTATTAGATTGTAAGGAATCACTACGCTCCATTGTTCGTGTGACGTAATCACTTGCGTTGTCAGCTGCATTTTTTAAAGTGGTATCTACAGAAGAATATAGACCATAACGCATAATCTGCAAGATAATCGTAGTCATAATGATGAAAATTCCTGTAAATACAATGAAGAAATGGAAAAAATTAGAAAACGTTCCTGTTGATAATTTTTTGTGTATGTTATTCAGCATCTTTTAGAATATACCCTACACTACGAAGTGTTTGTAGATTTTTAGCAAAATTTGTTCCTTTTAATTTTTTGCGAATCTTAGAAACATAAACTTCAACAACTGAAATTGTAGTATCGCTATCAAATCCCCAAATACGGTCAAAAATTTGTGATTTTGGCAAAATAACATTTTGGTTTTGCAAGAAATAAACCAATAAATCAAATTCTTTACCTAGTAACTCCACCTTTTCACCGTTAACAGTTGTTGTGTTAGTTGATGTATCAGCTGTTAATTCGTGGTAAGAAAGAGTATTATCATTGAATTTTCCAGAGCGTTTCAAAAGCGCTTGAATACGCATCTTCAACTCTTCAAGATAAAATGGTTTTGTCAAATAATCATCAGCACCAAGTTCAAAACCGTGTCCTTTATCATCAAGGCTTTCTTTGGCTGTCATAATTAAGACAGGTGTCGTAATACCTTGTTCACGTAATTCTTTCAGAACTTGGAAACCATCTTTTTCTGGCAACATCAGATCAAGCAAAATGAGGTCATAAACACCACTTTCTGCCTCATAAAGCCCTTCTTCACCATCAAAGACTTGCATAACATCTGCAAAATCATCTAAAAAATCAAAGATTGAATTCGATAAACTCAAATCATCTTCTACTAATAAAATCTTAATCATATATCTTGCTCCCTTATTCGTCTTATTATATCATGACTTAACCCTTAAGTCTAAGTATTTAATACAATAATTTCAGTTTATCAAAAGCATATCGTAAGCAGCTTAAGATTTCCTAAAAACACAAAAAACGTCTGAGTTTTCACTCAAACGCCCTTTATATTTTCTACTATTTTACAGCTGCAAGAGCTTCTTCGACAGCAACTTTACTTGTGCTAATCAAATCAAGACGAGCAGAGATTTCTTTGATACCCATTGTGATGTTACGACTGATGGCCATATCATTTAATTGTGGTTCAAAGAACGCTTTGTATTCTTCAAGACGTTCAGTTGTCTTGAATGAGTTGGCTGGGTAGATAACAAATTTATCAAAACTCATATCGCCACCAAGTGCGGCTTTAATCCAATCCCAGTTTTCACGAGCCCAAGTCCAAAATGCCCCTTGAGAGAATGGTTTATCAAGGAATGGTCGGTACCAGCTCATTGCCAAGTCTTGAGGTTTAACAACGTCTTTGTTCTTCAATTCAGCCAAGACACGTTCAACTGTTGCATTTTCTTTTGTATTTGACAATGCTGATGCTAATTGACGTTTGAAGTTACCATCATTAGTTTTCACGTAAGTGTCAAGGTATAGAGATACTAATTCTTCAGTTTCAGCGTGTTTGATTTGGTTAGCAAGAACTGACATACGAATTGAGGCTGGAATCGCTTCGATATTGTCTTTGTGTTGGTGGAAAATAGCCTCCGCTTTTGTGACAGCATCTTCGTTATCAGCATACAACATTAATGAAATAGTGTTTTGACGAACCATTTCATCTTCGTCTGATTCACCAGCTTTTGGTTCAAATCCTAGACGATCGTAGTTCTTTTGCATCAAACGGCTAATCAAGGCTTTAAATTGTGCTTGTGCTTGACTTCCTTCCTCTAAGAAGATATCCAAACCTTCAACAACTTGAGAAATAGCTTCCGCTACTAAGTATGATGTTTCATCAGAAAGTTTTGTCAAAAGTGGAACTAACTCAGCGTAAGAAATTTCACCACTTTCAGCAAGTAAACGACGTTCTTGGATAACTTGAAGTTTTGAAACAGTATCAAGTTCAGTCAATTGTTCAAGAACTGTATTTAACAAGTCACCTTTGTAGTTTGTAATATAGTGAGCAGTATTTTCTGTATTTAGACGGAAAGCACCTTCGTTTTCAGCAGCAAGCTTGCTGTAATTAGGAATTTCAAGACGAGTTTCTGTTAGAGTATCTGGAAGTCCTTTCCAATTACTATTAAGTGGAATTGGCCAAATACGGTTTTCATCAACGCTTTCACCGATGAAGAATTGTTTTTGGCTAAGAATGAGTGTATCATCAACCACTTCAGCAGTAACCACTGGATATCCTGGTTGTTCTAACCATGCATCCATGAAGGCAGCAACATCTTTTCCTGATGCTTCTGATAAAGCATCCCAAAGGTCACGACCGATTGTATTGCTATATTGGTGTTTTTCAAAGTAAATTTTAAGACCTGCACGGAAATCGTCATCTCCTAACCAACGACGAAGCATGTGCATCAAGCGGCTACCTTTGGCGTAAACGATAGCTGGGTCAAACAAAGTATTGATTTCATCAGGGTGTTTGACTTCAACGTGAACTGATTGAACACCATCAGTAGCATCGCGTTTAAGAGCCAATGGAAGACCACCTGTTTGGAAATCTTCAAAGATGTTCCATGATGGTTCAATAGCATCAACAGAAACGTATTCCATCATGTTGGCAAACGATTCATTCAACCATAAATCATCCCACCATTTCATTGTAACAAGGTTACCGAACCATTGGTGAGCTAACTCGTGAGCAACAACAAGTGCAACACTTTGACGGCTCTTAACAGTTGAATTGTCATCAACTAGAAGATAAACTTCACGGTATGTTACCAAGCCCCAGTTTTCCATAGCTCCAGCTGAGAAGTCAGGAAGAGCAACATGGTATGACAATGGAATTGGGTATTTAACACCGAAGTACTCTTCATAAAAATCAATAACACGAACAGCGATATCAAGTGAGAAATCTAATGCTTTAAGAGCATGCGCTTTTGTTGAGAAGACTCCTACTTCTGTACCATTTTTAGTTTTAGCTGTTTTACCTTGCAAATCACCAAGAGCAAAAGCTAGCAAGTATGATGACATGCGAGGTGTTGTGTCAAATGTCCAAAGACCAGTTTCCTTACGACGTTCAGCATCAACTTCAGGCATGTTTGAAAGTACGATTTCGCCTTCAGTTTGGTCAAATTTGATACTCAAATCAAATGTTGCTTTTGCTTCTGGCTCATCGATACATGGGAATGCTTCACGCGCAAAGTGACTTTCAAATTGAGTTGAAATGACTTCTTTTTTAACACCATCAACAGTGTAATATGATGGGTAAATACCAGTCATGTTATCAGTGATATTACCTGAAAACTCAACGACAAGTGTCATTGTTCCTGTTTCTGGCAACTCAACATGAACAGCTTCATTGTCGTTATCAATCTTAAACTCAAGATTTTGATTATCTAACAAAACAGAAGCAACTGTTAAATCTTTTTGGTGGAATGAAATAACATTATCTAAAGCTTCACCACTAATGGCAACGTTACCTGAAAAAGTTTTAGCTTGACGGTTAATATCAAGGAAAATATTATAATTTTCAGGAACAAACTTTTCAATAAAATGTTCTACAGTTTTCATATAACTCCTTTAAAACGTAGAATGAGGACCAACGTATTGTTTGCCCCATATCACCTAATCTTTTAAATTTTAAGTTTGCTACCAAGTATTGTTTTCATTTTTTGCAAATGTCAGAATTGACACACAATACTTTCAAACTTCATCATTATATCACAAAATATGATATATGTCAGTTTTAAAAATCTTGTGAACAAAAGAAGGCTGCCTGTTAGTGGCAGCCTTCTTTTTGTTTATAATTCAATGATTTTTCCTGTTTTAAGGTAAATAACCCATTCACAAAGGTTACGAGCATAGTCACCGATACGTTCTAAATAAGTGATGACTTGAAGATATTCTTTACCAGCAAATACTGTATCTGGTTGTTGGCGGATTGATTCAACAGCCATATTTTGAATTTCTTTAAAGTAATTATCAATCACTTCGTCAGAAGCTGCAACTTCATAAGCACGTTCTTCATCACCAGTTACGTAAACGTCAAGCGCTTCTTCGACCATGTTGCGAACAGCTTTACCCATTTTTTTGATTTCTGCTTCTACTTCTGGCAAACGTTCTTCGCCTTTAACACGAATAGTGGCTTTTGCGATAGATGCTGCATGGTCACCCATACGTTCAACATCACTTGAAGCTTTCAAAACAGTGATAACTGTACGCAAATCTTGTGATACAGGTTGTTGAAGGGCAATAATCTCAAGAGATTTCTTTTCAAGTTTTGTTTCAAAGTTATTGACAATTTCATCACCTTCAATAACTTCTTTTGCCAATTCACGGTCATGGCTGATGAAAGCACGAACTGTTTTGTTAATTTGTGACAACACTTCAGTACCCATAGCGTAGAATTGGTTATGCAATTTTTCTAATTCATCATCAAATTTTGATCTTAACATAATATCATCTCCTTTTGAGTGTTCCCAAAACTAACCAAATTTACCAGTGATATAATCTTCGGTTTCTTTGCATTTAGGATTCATGAACATTTCATGAGTTTTTCCGTATTCAATAAGTTTACCATCTAGGAAGAATCCTGTACGGTCTGAAATACGTGAAGCTTGTTGCATTGAACGTGTTACAAGAAGCATTGTGTATTTATCTTTCAAACCATAAAGAGTATCTTCAACCTTACCAGCTGAGATTGGATCAAGAGCCGATGTTGGTTCATCAAGCAAAATGATTTTTGGACTTGTTGCTAAAACACGCGCGACACAAACACGTTGCTGCTGACCACCAGATAGACCAAGCGCTGAATCATGCAAACGGTCTTTTACTTCATCCCAGATTGAAGCTCCAATCAAAGAACTTTCAACTGCTTCATCTAAAACTTGTTTGTCCTTAATCCCTTTTAGACGTAAGCCATAAACAACATTTTCATAGATTGACATTGGAAATGGATTCGGTTGTTGGAAAACCATTCCAATTTCTTTACGAAGTTCAACCGTATCTGTTCGTGGACTATAGATGTTGTGTCCATTATAAACGATTGAGCCTGTTAAAGTCACCTCTGGATTCAAATCTCCCATTCGGTTAATTGAACGTAGAAGAGTTGATTTTCCTGAACCAGATGGACCAATAAGTGCTGTGATTTCATTAGGATAGAAATCCATAGAGACATTATTGAGCGCTTTTTTCTTATTATAGTAAACAGATAAGTCTCTTACTTTTAAAATAGGTTCTGTCATGTCTTGCCTTTCTAACCAAAGTGTCCTGACACATAATCGCTAGTTGATTGCAATTTGGCATTTTGGAAAATATTATTGGTTTTATCGTATTCGATTAAATCCCCCAAATAGAAGAAGGCTGTATAATCACTAGCACGTGCAGCTTGTTGCATGTTATGAGTAACAATGATGATTGTGTAATCTTTTTTCAACTCAAACATCGTATCTTCCAGTTGCATTGTCGCAACTGGGTCAAGGGCTGATGCAGGTTCGTCCATTAAAAGGATATCTGGTTTCACTGCGATAGCACGAGCAATACACAAACGTTGTTGCTGACCACCTGAAAGTGTAAAGGCTGATTTGTGCAAATCATCTTTTACTTGATCCCAGAGAGCAGCTTGTTTTAAAGAAGTTTCAACAATTTCATCTAAAAATTGTTTATCTTTGACACCTGCACGCTCATAGGCAAATGTAATATTTTTATAAATTGATTTAGCAAATGGATTTGGTCGTTGAAAAACCATTCCGATGTGCTTACGCATTTCGTAAACGTTAATGTTTTTGGCATTAACATCAATACCTTCGTACAAAATTTGTCCAGTGACTTTCGCAATATCAATGGTATCGTTCATACGATTTAGGCTACGAAGAAAAGTTGATTTACCACATCCTGAAGGTCCGATAAGAGCAGTGATTTTATTTTTTTCAAACTGCATATCAATTCCCTTGATAGCTTCTTTTTGACCATAGTAAACATGAAGATCTTTTGTAGCTAGGGCTAATTTTTCTTCAGGAAAAGTAATAATATGTCTTTCATTCCAGTTATACTTTGTCATCTCTTCTCCTTTATTTTGCTGACGTTAATTTGGCGTGAAGTTTTTTACCGATATAACGTGCTGAGAGGTTGAAAATTAAGATGAAAATCAAGAGAACTGCAGCACTTCCTTGCGATACTTGAGTCGCATCAGGAATCGTTCCTTCACTATTAACTTTCCAAATGTGAACAGCCAAAGTTTCGGCTTGACGGAAAATTGAAATCGGACTTGTAATACTTAGCGGATTCCAGTTTGACCAATCGAGAGCTGGTGCTGATTGACCAGCTGTGTAGATAAGCGCTGCTGCTTCACCGAAAATACGACCTGAAGCAAGAACGATACCAGTCACAATACTTGGAAGAGCTTCTGGAATGACCACATGAACTACTGTTTCCCAACGTGACAAACCAAGCGCAAGACCTGCTTCACGTTGTGTGTGGTGAACATTACGAAGACCATCTTCAACATTACGTGTCATTTGAGGAAGGTTGAAAACAGTAAGTGCAAGAGCACCTGAGATAATTGAGAATCCATATTGGAATTGAACAACGAAAATCAGATAACCAAACAAACCGACAACAACAGATGGTAAAGATGAAAGAATTTCAATACATGTTCTGATGAAGTTTGTAAAGCGGCCTTTTTTCGCGTATTCAGACAAATAAATTCCTGCTCCCATTGATAAAGGGATAGAAATAACCAATGTGATTACCAAAAGAAAGAGGGAGTTATACAATTGAATCCCAATACCACCACCTGCTTCATACGATGATGATTTACCAGTCAAGAATGACCAGTTAACATGAGGTAATCCATTTACCAAGATATATAGTAGTAATGATGCCAAAATCGCAACAATAATTCCAGCAATTGTATAGAGAATTCCTGTTGCTAACTTATCAAATTTCTTAGCGTGCATAGTTTCTCTTTCTTTCTCTTGTAATAAATTTAACAAGCATGTTGAATCCTAAACTCATAATGAGTAGAACCAACGCTAGTGACCAAAGAACATTATTTTGAACAGTTCCCATAACGGTATTACCGATTCCCATTGTAAGAACGGATGTTAGGGTTGCTGCTGGAGTTGTTAGAGAGGTTGGAACAACGGCTGAGTTACCAACAACCATTTGGATAGCTAAGGCTTCACCAAAGGCACGTGCCATACCAAAAATAACAGCGGTAAAAATACCAGGTCTAGCAGCATTTAAAATAACGCGCCAGATTGTTTGCCAACGAGTGGCTCCCATCGCTAAACTAGCTTCTTTATAATGTCTTGGCACTGCTTTTAAACTATCGATTGTCATGAAGGTTACCGTTGGTAAAATCATAACAAACAAAACGCAGACACCAGATAAGATACCGAACCCAGTTCCACCAAAGATAGAACGTGTAAATGGAACGATAACTTGCAAACCAATGAATCCATAAACAACAGATGGAATACCTGTTAATAATTCAATAGCTGGTTGAAGAATTTTGGCTCCATATTTTGGAGAAATTTCTGTCATAAAGACTGCCGCACCAATAGCAATCGGAGTTGCTACCAAGGCAGACAAAATAGTTACAATAAATGATCCCAAAATCATTGGAAGAGCTCCGAATGATCCTGAACTTGGATCCCACTTACTTCCAAAGAGGAATGTGATTGGATTAACACCATCGACGAAGAAAGTTGATAATCCTTTTTGGGCAACGAAGATTAAAATCATTGCCACGATGAAAACAATTAGTACTAAACAAAAGAATGTGATGCCTTTTCCGAACTTCTCAAGGCGAGAATTTTTTGAAGGCGTTGTTAACTGTTTCTCAAGATCTTGATTTCTCATAGTATCTCCTTATTTTGCTGTAACAGTGCCATCAGCTGATTTGGTAACTTTCATTTCGTTAACTGAAATGTAACCCATATGTTCAACGACACCTTTTTGAATCTCATCACTCATAACGAAATCCAAAAATTCTTTAGTCAAACCAGTTGGTTTACCTTTAGTGTACATATGTTCATATGACCAAAGTGGCCAATTATTTTTGGTTACATTTTCAACTGTTGGTTTATAACCGTTTAGACGAATTGTCTTAACAGAACTATCAACGTAAGCAAAAGCAAGATAAGAAATAGCTCCTGGAGTTTGCGATACGATTGACTTAACCATACCGTTTGAGTCTTGTTCTTGACTTTGAATAGCTGAATCACCTTTCATGATGATGCTATCAAATGTCGCACGCGACCCAGAACTTGCTGCACGGTTAATAATAGAAATAGCTAAGTCTGGTCCACCAACTTCTTTCCAGTTTGTAATTTTACCAGTGAAGATTTGGTGTAATTGCTCAGTGGTTAGATTGTTAACAGATACCTTTTTGTTAACAATAACCGCAAGACCTGCTACTGCTACTTGGTGATCCACCAACTTATCAGCATTGATACCTTCTTTTTCTTCTGCGAAAAGATCGCTATTACCTATTTGAACAGCCCCTGACTGAACTTGTGAAAGACCTGTACCAGATCCACCACCTTGAACATTGACTGTCTTACCAATATTCGTCGATCCGAACTCATCAGCGGCAGCTTCAACAAGTGGTTGCAAAGCTGTCGATCCTACGCTGGTAATCGACTGACCCTTGTCAATCCAGCTTGAACAACCAGATAATACAAAGGCTACTGAGGTAGCTAGCAATAAAAAGCTAAGAATTTTCATTTTTTTCATTTGCGATTCCTACTTCTTTTTGAAAATAAAAAGTAATTGACATGAAGTGTTACAAACACCTCACATGCAAATAGTAACATATCACTGAAAGCTTGAAAAGTGGTTTTCAGGCCATCACATTCAAAAATTGTACCTATAACAGTTTAAGGATTAAAGCGAAGTCCTTTTGGAAAGTAATTTTTCAGAATATTCCCAGTAACTTTTGCAAAACCTATGCCGTTGCCGTTTACAGAAACTAAATACCAACCATTTTTTAATGGATTTTCTAAGTTTATGACATTTCCTGTAACATAAACCTTGAACTGTTCTATATCAATTTCTACAAACTGTTCTACGTCATTTGGTGAAAGGGCTAAGCCCAATGCAAAAGATGGTTCGAAACGATTTTTCTTAAATGTTCCTAGATGAAGTCCATTGCGAGCAATTTTTAATTTACCTAAATCAGGCAATCCTTCTGGCAACAAATAAAGGTTATCACCAAAGGTTTGTAGGAGCCCATTTAGCTCAATTTTTAGATGTTTTTTGGCGAAATCTTGCCAAAGATTAAGCTGATCTTTTGTTAGATTAGATTTAACTGGCTTAACTTTACGGTGAGCTGGTTCCCTCGTATCATGTAGCTTAGCAACAAATTGTCCTTCACCTTTAAAACGGTGTGGATACATGCGAGCAACCTCTGGCATGTCAATTCCTTCAGCCATTCCATTGATTTTTTCAATCGGAAGAAGCTCAAGATAGTCGTATTCTGACAATAGCCAGTTAACAACACCTTCATTTTCCTCTGGGGACCATGTACATGTTGAGTAAACAAGTGTGCCACCAGGCGCTAGCATTTTCATCGCTTCTTCTAAAATCTCTTTTTGAAGACTCGCGCACTCTGCAGGGTACCCTTCATGCCAATACTGAGTAGCTTGAGGGTCCTTACGAAACATGCCCTCTCCAGAACAAGGTCCATCAAAAACAATCAAATCAAAGTATTCTTTGAAAACTTTGGCTAATCTGTCTGAGCTTTCATTGGTTACGACAACATTTTTAGCTCCGAAGCGTTCCACATTCTCAACCAGAATTTTACTGCGTTTGTTGGAAATTTCATTACTGACCAAAACGCCAGTATTATTCATGTAAGAAAGAAGGTGAGTGGATTTACCACCCGGTGCTGCTGCTAAATCAAGCACGCGCATGTGATCACCCGGTGCTGCAACTTGAGCAACCATTTGAGCAGCAGGTTCTTGAGAATAGACCAGACCAGAAACATGTTCAGCAGACTTACCAGAAACTTTTCCATAATGACCCCAAGGGGTATTTGGAATAGGATCTTCAAAAACATGCTGAGCATTTTTCAGAGGATTTACACGAAATCCAGAAATGGCTTCTTGATCAAATGTAGCAAAGAAATCATCTGCTTCTTGTCCAAGAAGATTACGGTATTTTTCAATAAATTTATCAGGTAATTTCATACTTATATGATAACAATTTCACATGTTAATTACAACTTTAAGACAAGCATATGACTGATTTAATAAGCAATTTAACCAATAAAAAGCAGTTCTTATCCGAACTGCTTTGTTTGTTTATAAAAATTTTAAATCTATCTCATTGTTACAAATTCTTCGGCTCCTGTTGGATGAATGGCTACCGTATTATCAAAATCCTCTTTAGTAGCTCCCATTTTGATAGCAACTGAGAAGCCTTGAATCATTTCATCAACACCGTAGCCTATACCGTGCAAACCAATAATTTTCTCATCCTCACCTAGAGTAACCAATTTCATTTTACTTGGTTGGCGATGATTACCTAGAGCAGTATACATGGGCGTAAAAGTTGAGCGATAAACTTTAATCTTATCTGATCCAAATACTTCAGTAGCTTTTTCTTCCGAATAGCCAATAGAACCAATCGCTGGATGGCTAAAAATGACTGTGGCAACGTCTTTATAATCCATTTTTGCATTTGGTTTGTTGTTAAAAAGACGCTCTGATAATTGTCTTCCTGCCTTAACTGCTACTGGCGTTAATTCAAGTTTGCCATTAACATCTCCTAGAGCATAAATACCGTCAACAGAGGTGTTTTCATAGGCATCTGTTTTAATGAAACCTTCTTTGGTTAATTCTACTCCTGTTTTTTCAAGTCCGAATCCACTCACATTTGCTTTACGGCCAATTGCCCAAATGATAGCGTCTACCGTGTAAGATTCGCCATTTTCTAAAATTAACGTCAAAGAGTCATCGGCATTTTTTATAACTTCTTTTGGAATTGAGTGCGTATGTAATTGTGGACCACTTTCGGTCATGTATTTAACAAGGGTTTCAACAATTTCTTTATCAAACGTACGAAGTGGTCGTTCATTACGAACAAAAAGATCCGTCTTTGAACCGAGTGCATGTAAGACTCCGGCAAGTTCAACAGCAATGTAGCCAGCTCCAACAACAGCAACGCTATTTGGAAGACTATCTAAGGCAAAAAAGTCATCTGAAATCATGCCGTATTCAGCACCTGGAATATCAGGATAAAGAGCATGACCACCAGTCGCAATCAAAATATGCGGAGCTGTATAGTATTGACCAGCAACTTCAACCGTATGAGAATCAACAAAATTAGCATAGTCATAAACACGCTCAACACCATTGTTATCAAATCCGCGTTCATAAGAACCATGAATACGGTCAATATAAGCCTCGCGATTAGCTTTTAAAGTTTTGAAATCAAAGGTAGTATCAGCCGTGTGAAAACCATATTCGCTAGCGTATGTCTGAATCGTCTCAGCGACTTGAGCCCCGTACCACATCACTTTTTTAGGAACACATCCTAAATTGACACAGGTACCACCAACTTCTTTCGCTTCAAAAAGAATCACCTTAGCACCATGCATAGCTGCGCGATTAGCTGAAGCAATCCCACCAGAACCACCACCAATAACAATATAGTCATATTGCTTAACGTCCATATATTCTCCTAATCTAATTCTTGATAAAATCTAAAATTGCTTCTTCTGACAACGACGAATCACACACCACTTTAACATGACCAGCTTTGGCAACTAATAATCCTGGTACTGTTGGAACATTATATGCTGTTCTTAAGTCTTGAATATCAGAATCGGCTGCTTCACTATTTACAAAGTAAACAGTAAGTTGATTATCTTTAGCAACTTGAGTTAACTTCGGTTCAAAGCGGCGACAATATGGACAACTAGGGCGACCAATAAAGAGAATAAAACCTTCTGCTACTTCTAAACACTTTTTAACTTCTTGTGCAGTAATTTCTGTAAAAAATGATGCAAATGATGTCATCTGAATACCTCCTGTAGAAAACTTAATAATCGATGTAATTGATAAATTAATGGCGAATAAAAGCACTGTCATCAACGTCACTATTATCTGAAATATAACGTTCAACTGTCATATGCAAATCATATTTATCGCGCAATTTCGCTAAAGTAGTCATCATTGGTGAAGCATGGTGAATATCAAGGGCTTCTTGATTTTCCCAACTATCAATCAATAAAACTGTCTCAGTTTCTTTAGCCGGAAAGAAATAGTCATAGCGTAAATTACCTTTTTCAGCACGAATAGCATCTGCTATACCAGATTTTTCCATTTCTTCTACAAATCGTCTAGCACTGCCGTTTGCACCTTTATAATACAAATTAACTGTAATTGCCATAAGGTCACCTTTTTCTTTTTTGTCCATTTTAATAAATTTTGAAAACTGTTTCAAATAATTTGCACACAAAAAAAGACTGAGGTATTTTATCTCAATCTCTTTTTTAAATATGAAGTTATTAGCCCAGCGCTACATCCATTACCATCATGATAACAAAACCAACCATTAATCCAAGAGTGGCCACGTCAGTATTTCCATTTGTCTGTGATTCAGGAATCAACTCTTCGACAACCACAAACATCATGGCACCAGCTGCATAAGCAAGGGCATAAGGTATGATTTGTAGCATAATAATCACTAGTGCTGCTCCTAAAACAGCCCCAATTGGTTCAACAATGGCTGACATTGCGCCAAGAAAGAAAGCTCGAAAACGAGAACTCCCATCAGCTCGAATCGGAATTGACAAAGCAGCCCCTTCAGGAATATTTTGTAAACCAATCCCAATAGCAAGTCCTAGTGCACCAATAAGCGCCGAACTAGTCATATTACCAGAAGCCAAAGCTCCAAAAGTAACACCGACCGCTAGACCTTCTGGAAAATTATGAATAGTAATCGCTAAGAAGAGAAGAGCCGTTTTTGAGAGTTTTTTCTTTGGTTGAACCCCTTCAGCTTCAGAAACATCTAACCCTAAGTGCAAGTGAGGAACAAGGGCGTCAATCAATCGGAGACTAAAGCCACCGAGTAAAAATCCAACTGCTGCGGGTACCCAGGCTAGATTACCATAATCTGCTTTAGCATAAGCAAGGGCTGGGTCAAGCAAGGACCAAAAAGAAGCTGCAATCATGACACCTGCGGCAAATCCCATCATAATATCTAGCAATTTTCGGCTAACTTTAGTAAAGAAAAAAACAACGGCAGATCCAAGAATGGTACATCCCCAAGTAAAAAGGCCTGCTAACAAGGCTAAAAAGACAACATTTTGTGTCATTAGCCAATTCATCATAAACAAATCTCCTTATATGTGTATTTCCAATAAAAACGTTTTCTGTAAATTCATTCTTATTTTACCATAGGTGTAAAAGAAAAACCTAGTAAAAATACTAGGTTTGAGATAAATAAGTTTGTATCGTTGATAATTTTGCTTTCGGAACAAACATGACTTTTTGACGATGTGTGAAATCTGGTTCTTCACCATCAATAGTTAATAAGACATAACCAAGTTTTTCTCCCATCACCTTAGCGGCTGCATAGTCCCAAGGCTGAATGTAAGAAAAGTAAGCCAATAATTGTCCAGCCATAACTGCTGCCATACTGATTCCAGCACCGCCATAAACACGAACTCCTAAAGTATGCTCAATCATATCATGGAGTCCATGGTAGTTATACGCAAACATATTAGCATTGCAGCCTACCAAGAATCGGTTCATTGGTCGATCTTGAAATGGTGGTAATTTTTGATCGTTCATATAAACATCAAATTGACCACCACCACTATACAAGGTATCGTTCATCACATCATAAATCAAACCAAACTGACCGACACCATTTTCATAATAAGCAATCATAACAGCAAAATGCGTACCTTGCGCCACAAAATTGACAGTACCATCAATCGGGTCAAGTACCCAGACATTTCCATCGGTAATATCATGGTGTACGCCATTTTCTTCCGCTAAGATATGGTCACTTGGATAAGCTTGCTTAATTTTGGTGATTAGTAATTCCTGAGTTGCTTTATCTAGATTCGTTACCAAATCATCAAAACGTGTCTTTTCTTCGATTTCAAGACCCTTAACCATATTAGACTTAATAAAGTCACCTGCGTCACGAATAATGTCTTTAGCAAATTGAAACTTATTTTCCAAGGGAAATGTATCCTTTCTCCTTTGCTTTAGCAGCTTTTACGGCTTGATAAGTTGAATAGCCACTGCTTTGTTGAAATTCGCGATCAATTTGTTTTTCCTGTGCTTTACTTTTCACAATTGTCTTAAAGGTTGCGTAGCTATCTAACAAATCGCTAACAGCAACTTTCTTTTCATATGCGGCCTCAACCTGATTCAAAAAATGAAGCACTGATGCTATCTCTTCAGTGCTCCAAGACAAATCAAGTGGATAGCTGTAGTTTTTCATACAAAGATGCCCAAACTCTTAAGAAAACGAATCGTTTTCCATAGCTCAACAGACATCAACCTGTTGAAGAGTTATTCCTTTCTATCCTTCAATTTCTGCTTTTATCGTTGCATCACGCAATTCTTGTTTACGGTAATCACGTGGTAAAAATGCACGAATTTCATCTTCATTAAACCCAATTTGCATGCGTTTGTTATCCAAAATGATTGGACGACGAAGCAAACCAGGATTCTTCGCAATTAAATCAATCAATTCTGAAACAGATAACTCGTCAAGATCAATATCTAACTTTTGGAAAACTTTTGAACGAGTTGAGATAATATCTTCTGTTCCATTTTCTGTGAAGGCCAAGATAGCCATTAATTCATCGCGACTAAGAGGACTGGTAATGATATTGTGTTCTTGAAATTTAACATCGTGTTCATTAAGCCAAGCTCGTGCTTTTCGGCAGCTTGTACAACTTGGTGACAAAAATAAAGTAATCATAAAACCACCTCTCTAATCTTCTTAACTTAATTATACAAAATTTTAAAAAAGTTTTCTATTTTTTCCCCAATTTTGGGCAATTTTTTTATCAGATTTTAGCTGTTCAACCAATTCATCGGCTCCAGCGAACTTAATCATGCCTCGAATTTTATCTAACCAGATAATTTCGACCGTTTCGCCATAGATATCGTTTTCAAAATCGAAAATATTTGCTTCCAGTCGTAAATCTTGGCCACCAAAAGTCACATTTTTTCCGATACTTGTCATTGAGCGGTAGCGTTTTCCCGAAACAATAATATCTGTCACGTAAACACCATCACCTGGAAGATAAACACGGTCTAAAACGGCAAGATTTGCTGTCGGGAATCCTATCGTGCGACCTCTAGCATCGCCATGAACAACAATCCCTTTAGTTGAAAATTCATAGCCCAGAAGACGATTCACCTCAGAAACATTTCCTGATAGAATTTCTTGTCGGATACGTGAAGAACTAATCTTCTCTCCGTTATCTTGAACTTCAGGAACTACAATAACATCACCATCAAAAATTTCTGATAAATGAGCTGCGTCTTTTCTATCGTGTCCAAACTTATAATCAAAACCAACGACAATAGTTTTTGCTCGTAAAGCTTTGATATAAGTATTAAGAAATTCCTCTGACGAAACTTTCGAAAAAGCCGACGTAAAATCAATCAAGTAAAGATCATCAACGCCGTACTCAGCAAATTTTTCATAACGCTTTTCTGGCGCCGTTAAATTCAATAATAATTCTGGTGTAAAACGAGCAAGAGCTAGACGTGGTGATTCATTAAAAGTCAAAACAGTTAAGTCTAGCTGATTGCGTTTTGCGATTGATCTAGCTTGGTCAAACAGGGCTTTGTGGCCTTTATGCAGGCCATCAAAGTAGCCTAATACTAAAACACTGTCTCGAGTACGATTGATATCTCGAGCATCTTTTATATGTTGAATATTCATTTTTTCCATTCCATTATATAAACACTTTATTTGGTTTGTATAGGTCATCACGTGGAATTAGAATAGCAACAACTTTATCTTGATAGAAAGCAGCTAATTGTTCTTCAGTTCTATCTAAAGCAATTTTACGCCCAAATGAAATCTCTGTAACTTGATCTTCTGTCAAATCTACACGTGGCAAATCCATAACGCCATACTCGATTGGCAAAAGAAATGAAAAATCATCTTGCGCAACTTTTTCAGTGATTTCAGACAAAGTCAATGCATCTTCCAATTGAAGACCAGCTGAAGCTTGGCGCTCCAAATAAGACATATGACTGGCAAAACCAAGTGATTTTCCTAAATCGACTGACAAGGTTCTAATGTAAGTTCCTTTACTACAAGCAACTTCAAAGTCAAAATAACAACAATCATCTTTGAATTCTAACGGGCTAGTGCGTTTAAAATCATAGATTGTCACATGACGCTTAGGACGTTCAACGGCTTGTCCAGCGCGAGCATATTCGTATAAACGTTTCCCGTCAACCTTAACAGCTGAGTACATTGGTGGAATCTGAGTAATTTCACCAACAAAACTCGCCATAGCTTGGTCAATGGTATCTTCTGTCAGCTCTGTTGAAACTGGAGTCTTCTCAACAACTTCACCACTGGCATCTTCAGTTGTTGTTGAAAATCCTAGGCAAATCTGCCCACGATATACTTTTCCAGCTTCAGTCATATATTCAATCACACGAGTTGCTTTTCCGACAGCAATTGGTAAGACTCCAACAACATCTGGATCTAGCGTACCACCGTGACCGATTTTCTTTTCATGTAAAATTTTACGAAGCTTAAAGACAGCATCATGGCTTGTCATCCCAGCTTCCTTTTTCAAATTAATAATTCCGTTAATCATAAATAATATTATACCTGTTTTCATCAATAAAAAACAAGTTAAAACTTTGTATTGCTTTAACTTGTTCATTCTTTCTAGATGTCACGGTTAACATCTGTATCAATATCTAAGAATTCTTGAATGTCTTGGACGTATTCTAAAACACCTTGGAATTCACCGTTTTCATCACGAACGGCTGCATAGGTAATGTGGATGAATTTGCCCATTTTTTCAGATTTAAACCACATAACCACTTTATCGCGTTCGCCAGAGCGAAGTAATTTAAAGACTTTTTTGACTTTATCTAACACTTTTGGTGGGTGGCAAAGTTCAACATTACGTCCAATTTGACTTGGTGTACGTTTAAACACCATTTTTTCTGGAACAGTATTGTCATTAAAGTATTGGAAAATATCGTCTTTATTAACAAAGCTTATTTCCAAAGGGAGATGATTTAAAATCAGGTTAGCTTGTTCTACTGACAAATACCCGTTACCAAATGGCTGAGCAGTTGTGCGATCAACAGCTGGCTTTTCTTTTTTAGGTGTAAAGCTAATGGTGAACTGTCCTTCTGGCGTATCGATAACTTTCGTCAATTGACTATCATTTGATTCAGCATTAGTTTGACAAGAGTCATCAGAATTAACTGTTACAGAAGCAGATTCTGGTTTCTCGCTGTCAAATGACTCACGTTTTGGTTGCCATTTAGTGGTTGGTTTAATAATGGCATAACCGTACGCGTCACTTTCATCAGCAATTGCTAACCAATCATCTTGGGTAAGAGCTTCAAGAAGAATCATCAGCAAAATAGCTTCTTCTTTGAAAATCATTTCTTCGAATTCATGAGCAAAAGTTTCAAAGGATTGTGAAACTTCTGAAATTGAGATTTCTGGCAACTTACCCACTGCTGCTTGTGCTTTTTTAAAGAGCTCACGAATATCATCATCCACACCCCACATGACGCGTGGCGGAGCATCATGACCATGCTGTTCCATCAATGGGAAAAAGAGCTCTTCTTTACGTTTGTAATGATTATCAAATTGTCCTAACAGCCCCATTTGAAATTTCAAACCACGTAACAAATCATCACGAAAGTCTGCATTTTCAGGTTTCTCATAGTTTTCAATAATACGGCGAATGCGCAACATAGCTGAGCGTAAAGCGAGATTTTCTTGTTTAAACACATAAACAGGGTGACCTTCTTGCTCTGTATCTGGGACATCAACATCTGACACAGCTCCTTTAAAAAGGTTAGCATGGACGTTGCACAAGCCCATAACATCTTCAAAGGTTATACCTGTATCATCTCCCATTAACTCATGCTCCATCATTGAAATCTCAAGCGCAGAAACTCCTTTAAAGGTTTGATTGAAATCTTCCTGAACAGAATCAGCATCCGCACCGTGATGCAAACGCAACAAAATATCTTTTAGTACTTCAATACGATTTTCAGTCATTGTTGCCTCCAATCACTTCATAACCGTTAAATTCAAGTACTTTTTGAATTTTATCAAGTGAGACATTAGCCAGTTTTGCTCCTGCTTTCAGAGAAGTCACTTTGCCAACGGTATTTAGCATAGTTACTTGTGCTAAAGGTTTAAAACCTAAATCAACCAAAATAGCTTTAATCTCAGGATGATCTTTTACAACCTCAGCTACTGGTTTTGTTAAATCTATAATATTGTTCATTATAATAACCTCTTTTATTAGGGATAGGTTCATTATAGCACAAGAATTTTAAACTGACTTCATCTGTCATAAAATCTGACATCATTTTTAATCTTTCAACGCTTCAAATTTTGCTCGCATTGTTGGATTTTTTCGAGTTAATTTTTTGACTGAAACGTCGTCAAGTTTATTGTTAGCAAGTCGAAGTTGGTTTTCGCTTGTCGTTAAGAAACGTTTCACTTCTTCCATACGACGGATTGATTTGTCGATTTCATCAATGGCTTTTTTGAAGTTATTACTTGCTGAATTATAGTTTTTCGCAAAGGCATTTTTAAAGGTTTCAAGGTCATCTTCAAAATGTGTAATATCGATATTCTGTTCACGAACCAAGGCTAATTCTTGTTTGTACTTAAGAGAATTAAGCGCAGCATTTCGCAAAATACCAATCAATTGGATGAATAATTGCGGACGAACCACGTACATCTTTTCATATTCATGGCTAACATCGACAATTCCTGTGTTGAAGTAATCATTGTCAGCTTCTAACATGGTAACTAAAACCGCATACTCACAATTTTTTTCACGTCGATCTTTATCTAATTCTTTGTAAAAATCTTTGTTTTTGTGTTTAGTTTTTGTCTCATCGGCTTCGTTTTTCATCTCAAACATGATAGATAGTATTTCAATACCATTTTCATCAGTTTCACGATAAATGAAGTCCCCTTTTGAGCCACGGCTTGATACTTCATTATCTTTGCCGAAGGTTGCATTTGGGAAAGCATAGGCACGCACTTTATTAAATTCTGTCTCGGCATATACTTCTAGACTTTCACCAATTGCTTTAGTTGATTGCTGAGCTTTAAAGTTTTTGTAGAATTCAACTTGTTCATTGGCAGCTTTCAATTGAGCTTCGTAATCTCTTTTAACAGATGCAAGAGATAATTCAGCTTCTTTTTCTTGGAGAGCTAATTTTGACTTAACATCATCACGTTCTTTTTCAACGCTAGCAACTGCTTCTACCAGACTTGTTTTATTTTCAAGTGATAAACGTTCGAGTTGATTTTTAAGCTCAGCTACTTCTTTATCTTTTTCCGTTAAAGCTTTTGTTAGTTCCAAATCTTTATTTGATTGGAAATTTTCTAAGCTAGATTTTAACTCGAGAATTTCTTGGTCTTTCTTAGCTAGTTGGCGCTGATTGTCAAGCTCTAAACTTTGTTTTAGCTGCTCTAATTGCGTAGTCAAATCTGCAATTTCTTTATCTTTAGCACTAGCTTGAACTTGCAAATCATTTTTTGATTTTTCTTCTAAAAGTGCCTTTTCTTTTTCTAAACGCTCATGAATTTCTTTGTCGAATTCGCTACTTCTGACTTGAGCTAGCAATTGACTGTATTCTGTTTCATTAATGGTAAAGACTGTTCCACAATGGGGACACTTAATGTTATTCATAATTTCCTCGCTTGATTTTATAATTACTCCTATTATAACAAAAAGAAGTCTCGAGGACTTCTTCTATATATCTAGAATAGGTTCTTAGCAACATCATCACGAATATGTTGCCATTCTTGGTTTGCTCTAGTAATTTTTCGCTTGTAATCTTTCAAACCTTGTTCATATCGTTGAATGAGAAAAGCTTGTTTGAGTGGCTGAAGTTTTGGTATTTGAATACTAACAATCTTTTTCGTATTCAAATTCATCACATTTTTTCCGGTATTAGTTGTCTCAAGAAGTTCTTGACCTAATTCAGATTCTAAGAATAATTTGATATAAGTTCCTGAAATGTCAGCAGTCGGTCTTAACACGGTGATGTTAGCTGATGCAATGATTGCCCTATCTTGGTCATGAAAAACAGCAACTTTTTTTACTGTTCCTTTTGAGGCAATTAAAACATCTCCATCTTCTAAAAGGTAACGTGAGACACTGTCTTGTTCAGCATCAATCTTTTTCAAATGGTCGTAATCAATATCAGTCTCAGTCATATCACTTAAGTTAACAACTGATACATTTCCAGTATCTCCTAATTTTGAAACGGCCTTTCCCTTAAAATGATCTGTTACATCACTTAAAGAAACTTTGGCAATCGGATTTGCTTCATATTTCTCAATCAATTCACTCATAGCTATCTCTCCTTATATGTTAGTATTATAATACTAATCTGAACATTAAACAAGTTAAAAGAGCAGTGGACCTACTGCTCCTTTACTATTTATTCGATTTTTTTCTAAGAACTCAATCAACTGATTTCAAAGCTTCTAGCATATCAACTGTTTTTAGGATATGATTAACAAGCCAACCTAACAAGAATAGTATTCCAATAACAACGATAATTGGAATGACGTATATTGGTAAGCCAACTTCAGTCCCAAACTTAATTGAATCTGAACCAATCATATTCATAATCAGTTGATGTAAATATTTTCCGCCAATCAATCCTACTACAATACCAATTAATGATAAGCTAATGGTTTCACGATAAATGTACATGGTCACTTCATTATCATAAAATCCAAGAACCTTAATCGTTGATAATTCTCGAATACGTTCAGCTACATTAATATTAGTCAAATTATAAAGAATAACTACAGCAAGTAAAATGGATATGATGATTAGAATCGTCATTGCGCCATTAAGAGAGACAACGACTGAGTTAACATTCTTAATCAGTGAAGCATTTTGGCTAACAGCTGATACACTATCCATGGCTAATAATCTTGTAGACATATCTTCGATATTCTTACTAGAATGATTTTTAAGTGTGACAAGGTAAGCATTATCTTTAACCTCTTCATCGAAGAGTTTTTCATAAGCTTTTTGTGACATAAAGAGATAATGACCAACATTCATCTCAGCAACTGCTGAAACTTTAAGAACATGTTTTTTACCATTTTCATCTTTCAAGTCAAAAGAATCACCTGCATTAACATGATACAAGCTTGCTAGTTTTTCTGATATGACAACACCATCATCCGTTAAGGTCAAGTCTTGTGCTGTTTTAGCATCTTTCAAATGAATAAAGTCTTCAAAATTTTTACCTTGACTAACCAAAATTGAAATGTCTTGCTTATCTGTCAATCCAGAAATACTTTCTGTGACATGTGATAAATATATGCTTTGGTATTTGGATACTTTTTTAGAATCTAAAACAGACGTCAACTCTTTTTGGCTACTGCTATCATCACTAGTGACCACAATCATGTCATAAGGCATCAAACGTGAAAATTGATTATCAATGATTTTTCCTAATGACGATTGAATGCCTAGTCCAGCAAATAAAAGGGCAACCGAACCGGCAACACCAAATATGGTCATCAGCATGCGCTGCTTGTATCGGAAAATATTTCGGGCAGTAACCTTATGTGTAAATGACAAACGGCGCCAAATAAAACCGATACGTTCTAAGAAAATTTTTGAACCTTTGACTGGTGGTTTTGGCAACAAAAGCTGAGAAGGTTTCTCACTAAGCTCTTTTCTAGCAATAATAAAGGCTGGTAAAACCGCACTAACAAGAGCAAATACAATTGCAATCAAAGTATACGACCAATAGAAATAATAAGTCGTACTTCCTAAAGTTGTATCACCTGTAACAATCTCAGCAATGACTCGCGACAAAATGTAATGCCCCGCAAAAATTCCCAAGATGGTTCCTGTCATGCTAGCAACAAAACCATAGATAACAAATTTCATAATAACATCACTGTTACTGTAACCAAGAGCTTTTAACACTCCTGAATTAGTACGCTCTTCATCTACAAACCGCGTCATTGTTGTGAAAGTCACTAAAGCAGCAACAACATATAAGACAACAGGAAAGACATTGCCGATGCTGCCAATACTTGAGGTACTTGAAATGTAGGTTTGATAACCTCCACCACCTGGCAAAGTTGAGCGAGTATACGTTGTATAAGTCGGCTCTTTCATAGAATCAAGCTTCGTTTTAGCGTCACTAACCTGCTTTTCACTCTCAGCAATTTGAGCTTGCGCTTGCTTGATTGAGTCTTGTGCTGCCAATTGTTGCTCACTTGGTAATTGTGCGAGCATGGCTTTTTGCGCTTCCAGTTGAGATTTAGCTGCATCGACCTTTGCTTGATTAGCATCAAGTGAAGTTTGCGTTTCTGATTTTAATTGTGCTAGACGTTGGCTAGGATTATCAGAAAGCAAATCCTCTAGCGCATTTTCTTTTTTAGCTAATTTTTTCTTATAAGTCTCTGAAAATGGATTTAGATTTTTTAAATCATCATAACGAATTCTAGCAATCGTGTAAAAGTCACTGTCAAAGGCTGATTCTGGAACGACGGCATAGTATTTCAATACTCCGTTTCCAGCACTTGATGTTCCAAGGCTAGATTTTGAAAGAATCTCTGAGGAATTGACAAAGCCAACAACTTTGAATGTTGTTTTTTTCAAAATGCCTTGTTCGTCAGATTGGATAAAGCTGATCTTATCACCAAGGTGGTATTTCTTTTGCATGGTTGAAGCTAAGGCAATCTCATCAGTAGCTTTGGGATAAACACCTGAAACTAACTCATATTTTGAAATGTGTTTGCTATTTGAAAACACACGAATAGCATCATCGGTATTTTTAATTGTCACATCCGTCAGATAGCCATAATCAACTTTGCTGTCTTTGATTGTTGCCAGCTCTTTTTGGTCATTATCACTAAAACCGTAGCTTGCAATGACTGACAAGTCCATGGTATTTTGCTTTTTAAGATAAACACTTGCTGTCCTTTGCATGTCAGGTCCTGTTACTTTCAAGGCGACAAAGGCAAAAGCTCCAAGCATCATCAAAAGCATGATAGATAAAAAACGACCTTTTGAACTTCCGATTGATTTTCTGATATCTTTCCAATAAGTCTTTTTTGACATAGCCACCACCTCAATATTCTAGTGTTTCGATATCTTGAGGATGCTCATTCACTTCGATACTACTTACCGTGGCATCATGCATATGAATCACTCTGTCAGCAATTGGAGCAAGAGCTGAGTTGTGTGTAACAATAATCACGGTTGAACCTTTATGACGTGACATATCTTGCAAAATTTTTAGAACTTGTTTTCCGGTTTGATAATCAAGGGCACCAGTCGGCTCATCGCAAAGCAATAATTTGGGATTTTTGGCTACCGCACGCGCAATTGACACACGCTGCTGTTCACCACCAGATAGCTGTGCTGGGAAGTTATTAAGACGTTTTCCAAGTCCCACATCAATCAAAGTCTGCTCAGCATCTCTTGCATCGCTGACAATTTCTGATGCTAGCTCCACATTTTCTTTGGCGGTCAAATTAGGTACCAAATTGTAAAATTGAAAGACAAAACCAACGTCGTTACGACGATAAGTTGTTAATTCTTTTGCATTGTATTTAGCAATATCAACCCCGTCAATCAAAACTTGCCCTTCATCGTTCGTGTCCATACCACCGAGAATATTTAAGACAGTTGATTTTCCAGCTCCCGATGCCCCTAAAATAATGACCAATTCTCCTTTTTCAATGGCAAAATTAATATCATTATTAGCCACAATTTCAGTTTCACCTGCTTGATAACGTTTATAAGAATGCTTCATTTCAATATAAGCCATGAAATTCACCTCTTTATTTTTTCTTAATTAGACATCTTGTTGATTTAATTTGGACTATATTATATAATTTGATAAATTATTAAACAAGGACAAAAATAGACAATCTGTTCATTTTAGACCAGGACTAAGAAAGGAGCTGATTTTTATGGCAAAGAGACAAACAGAAACCAAGAACTATCTTAAACAAGCTTTAGCTAAACTCTTGTTGGAAAAACGATTTGAGGAGATTAGTGTCTCAGATTTAACCAAAACTGCTGGCATTAATCGCGGAACATTCTACCTTCATTATGTTGATAAATGTGACATGATGGACCAACTAAAAAATGAAACACTTGATGAGTTATTAGCTATTCTAAATGACGACTCTCTTTTTTCTGATAGTCGGACTGTTATCATCCAGTGTCTGGACTACATCCGTAAGAATTTTGAGTTTATTTATGCCATTTCAAAATCATCTTCTTCCGATTTTTCTAAAACTATCAAAGATTTTATTTACAGCTTTCTTTTGACTATCCCTGATTTCAAAGATATTCTCGTGAGCTATTATGAAATTCCTTATCAATATGCGCTTGAAGTTTATTTATCTTCCATTGAGAGTATTATCTCTCTTTGGGTAAGTAATGGTGGATTTGAAAGTTCTGAAGAAGTCACTGATATAATCCTTAAAGTTGCTTCGCTTGATAAAATGGTATGATAATACTAAGAAAATCTCACTTTAGCTTAAGTGAGATTTTTTAACTATAGTGAGTTTACGGCAGCAAGAGCCGCTTGATAATCTGGATCTGAGTTAACATTTTCCAAGTATTCAGCATAAACCAATTGATTATCCTTATTTAAAACAAGCACAGCACGCGCTAGAAGATGCCATTCTGCCATTAAAAGACCATAAGTCTTCCCAAATTCATTGTCATAGTAATCAGACAACATAACCGCTTGAGCAAGACCTTCAACACCACACCAGCGTGCTTGAGCAAATGGCAAGTCTGCTGAAATCGTAATTACCACGGTATCAGACATAGCTGAAAGTTCTTTATTAAACGTACGTGTCTGTGTTGAACAAATACCTGTATCAATTGATGGCACAACGCTAATTACTTTTTTCTTTCCAGCAAAATCAGACAAGCTTTTAATACTTAAATCAGATGCTCGCAATGAAAAATCTGGTGCTGTTTCACCAATTTTTAGTTGTTTACCAATTAAAGTTACGGGATTTCCAAGAAAAGTTGTCATCGTTTATTCCTTCCATTTATGAGAGTTTTTTTGTTATTTGCAAGAAAAGAAAGCCTTTTACTCTCCTTTCATTTTACCGAAAAATCTCTTTTTAAACGAAGAATATGCTTGAAAGTTAAAGATACTTGCTTGCCTCTCTAACTGAAAGTGGTGATAAGTGTTCTTTGTTTGTCATGATAAACTGTCTAACCCAAGCAGCGTTAGTTTTTGACAAATCACGTAAAGCCCAACCTATGGCTTTATTGATAAAAAATTCCTTTGAACCTAGATTTCTCAGAAGAATCTCTTGGAGTAAATCAATCTTAGTCTGATCTTTTCTACCAAGCTGGTGAAGAATGGCTAGTCTACATAGCCAGATATTATCATCATGTGCCCACGCTTTCATCACCTTATCAACTCTCTCATCCGTTAATCCAATGCGACCAATAACAACGGCTAGTATGTCAATACTATCCCACCACTGTTTGCTTCTTGCAAAATATTCAAGCTTTTCAATATCATCATAAGTCAGAAATCTTTGCATCGTACGCAAGTAATCAAGAACCAAATACTGACACTCACGGTGGTCATCTTGCCAGACCTGCTTTAAAAAAGCCCAATCAAGCTTTTCTGATTTTTTCTCATTGACTAAAAATGATTTGTAAAGCGCTCGGCGTTTTGGTGTTTGAATACCATAAAAAGAAAATCGATTTTTCATGTAGGCAGACATAACTTGCGCTTTTGCCGAATCAGCGTTTTCTTCAAATAATCGAGTCATTTCTTCAAGCTTTGACAACTTTCTTCCTCCTTGGAGTAACTAAGCTATTTTTCACTTTCATTCTATCAAAAAGCAGTCTGTTTGGCATACAGACTGCTTGCTTTTACCCTATGAACATCAACACGATTGTTTGATTAGATTTTTTCCAAAGCTAGACGCAAATCTTCAATCAAGTCATCAGCATTTTCAAGACCAACAGATACACGAATTTGATTTCGAGTTACTCCACAAGCTTTCAAATCTTCTTCAGAAAGTTGTTGGTGAGTTGTTGTCGCTGGGTGAACAACAAGAGATTTGGCATCCGCAACGTTTGCTAAATCAGAGAAGATTTCAAGGTTATCGATAAATTTATGCGCTTCTTCTTGCCCTCCCTTGATGTGGAAAGTAAAGATTGAACCAGCACCTTTAGGGAAATATTTTTGAGCCAAGTCATAATATGGACTCGATGGCAAGCTTGGATAGTTGACTTTTTCAACTTTTGGATGATTGGCCAAAAAGTCAACGATTTTCTTAGTGTTTTCAATATGGCGGTCAATACGAAGTGACAATGTTTCAAGACCTTGCAAAAGTAAGAAAGCACTAAATGGTGACAAAGCTGCACCAGTGTCACGCAATAATTGCACACGAAGGGCTGTGATAAAGGCTGCAGCTCCGATATCACGAGTGTAGCTGATATTGTGATATGATGGGTCTTCATCTACAAATTGTGGGAATTTACCAGATGCTTCCCAATCGAAGTTTCCTGAATCCACAACTACACCTGCAATAGTTGTTCCGTGTCCACCGATAAATTTTGTCGCTGAATGAACGGCAATATCAACACCGTGTGAGAAAACATTGATTAGATATGGTGTACCAAAGGTATTATCAGTTACCAATGGAATCTTGTGAGCATGCGCAATATCAGCAATTTTTTCGATATCAGGAATATTGATAACAGGATTTCCAAGCGTTTCAATCAAAACAAGTTTTGTATTATCCTTGATAGCTGCTTCAACTTCTTCAAGATTGGCAACATCAACAAATGTTGTTGTCACGCCATAACGCGGAAGAGTTTCTTTGAGTAAGTTAAATGTTCCACCGTAAAGAGTTGTCGCTGCCACCACATGGTCGCCAGCGTGAGCAAGCCCAAGAACAGCATAAGTAATTGCTGCCATACCAGATGATGTTGCGACTGCTCCAACCCCATTTTCAAGGGCAGCAATACGATTTTCAAAAACTTCTACCGTTGGATTCCCGATACGTGAATAGATATTTCCTGGTTTTTTCAAACCAAATAAATCTTCACCTTCTTGAGCATTATCAAAAACATATGATGTTGTTTGGTAAATTGGAACAGCGCGAGATTTAGTAACTGAGTCAACAGTTTGACCAGCATGCAATTGTAGAGTTTCAAAGTTATATTTTCGTGTCATGGCATGTACTCCAATCATTAAAATTTCTGAATGTACATACAATTTTACACTCTTTTAAAAATATTGACTAATACTTATTAAAAAAGACTAGGTATAGTTTCAAACTATACCCTAGTCAAATGCTCTGGCAAATCGTTGCGTATCAAGTTCAACTTCTTTGGACTGAGCAATGGCTGAAATTATAGCAACACCATCTGCTCCAGATTGCCGAATAGCAGCTACATCACCAAATGTAATGCCACCAATTGCCACAATTGGAATGTCTTTATCCAATTCACGCATTTCTCTCAGACCATTTAATCCGATTACTTGGCCAGCATCAGATTTTGAAGAAGTTGGAAAAATAGGCCCTACACCAATGTAATCAACAACATCAATAGCTGATAAATGATATTCTTTAGCATTTCCAACCGATAGACCAATCAACTTATCTGGAAACAACTTTCTAGCCTCACGAACTGGCATATCATCTTGACCTAGATGAACACCATCAACACCAATTTCTAAAGCCAAATCAATATCATCATTGATGAAAAATAAAACGTGATACTTACGACAAAGTTCTTTAACTTTTAAAGCAAGTTCCTTTTTTTCTTGCCCAGAAAGTGCACCTTGACCTTTTTCGCGAAACTGAAAGCAAGTTACTCCCGATTTAAAAGCTGCTTCTAAGATATCCAAAAATTTCCCTTTGGGGCAATTTGGCGTGCCACAAATAAAATAGACCTGTAATTGTTCTTTATTCACAATACACCTCAACTCTCTTCAATCGCTCAACATCTTGATTTGTGATTTTGCAAAGAGCATCTAAAAAAGCTATCTGAAAACTTCCAGGTAAACCATTGCCTGATGCAGCTTCTGCTAGCTCACCTGCAATATTATAGACTGAGACTGCTTCTTCTAAGCAAGCAAGTAAGTCACCTTCTTTAGCCAGTCCGATAAATGCTGCTAGTACAGCTCCAAGTAAGCAGCCTGTTCCAGTAACAAGAGGCATTAAGGAACTGCCATTTTTAAGAAGTTTAACGTGACCATTGACTGCAATTGCATCTGTTTTTCCTGTGATGACGACAGGAATTTCAAGTTTTTGATTGGCTAACCAAGCGAGGTGTCCAATATCATCAACATCAGCAGAATCAACGCCTTTACTTTTGACATTTTGTCCAATCAAAGCAGCAATTTCCCCAGCATTTCCCCGTAAAAGTGAAACCTTGTGATGGTTTAGTAAATCAGACGCAACTTTCTTACGATAAGGGCCAGCACCAGCAGCAACTGGATCCAAAACAGTTGGCACCGAATGCTTCTCAGCAATATTCAAGGCATCTTTATAAAGTTGCCAACTTCCTTCTTGCAAAGTACCAATATTAACCAAAAGACCACTAGCGTTTGGTAAAAAATCTTCCAAATCTGGTTGATACTCACTCATAGCAGGGGAAGCTCCTAGAGCTAAAAGTCCGTTTGCTGAGAAATTTTTGACCACATGATTTGTTAAACAAATGGTCAAAGGATTATTTTCTCGTAAGTCATCTAAATAAGTCATTTAATCTCCTTTGTATGTGACGTGATTAACTGGACCATTTCCATGACCAAGTTCTGGAGCAGTTCTGATAGCTTCGGTGATAAAACGCTTAGCTGTTCCAACTGCTTCTTGAACAGAACGACCTTTGGCTAATTCTGCCGTGATGACTGCTGCATAGGTACAACCTGTTCCGTGTGTGTGTTTGGTTGGAATTCGTTCAGAGGTAAATATCTGCACTTGACCATTTTCTAAAAAGAGAAAGTCTTTAGCTTCATTTTGTAAATGGCCACCCTTGATGACAACATTTTTAACACCGTATTTAGCTTGAATAGACTTTCCAGCTTTGAAAATGGCATCTTCGTCTTTTAATTCTTGTCCAAAAAGTACTTCAGCTTCTGGTAAGTTTGGTGTGATAATGGTTGCCAAAGGAAGCAATTTTTCTTTAAGAGCCTCTACTGCTTCTTGGCTAATCAAACGATCGCCACTTGTTGCTACCATGACAGGATCAAGGACGTAAGGACATGACATAGTATTCAAATACTGACTCACGCGCTCAATGGTTTCAACTTCCGCCAGCATCCCTGTCTTAATCGCATCTGGCTTAATATCAGAAAAGACACTTTTTAGCTGCTCATCAAGAATCATTTGATCAAGGTTACAAATAGCTTGAACACCTTGGGTATTTTGTGCAACTACACTGGTAACAACCGCCATACCATAAACCCCACGCGCTTGAAAGCTCTTTAAATCAGCCATGATACCCGCCCCACCACTTGGATCAGTTCCAGCAATTGTTAGAGCTACTTGTAATTTAGACATTTCTTACCTCCTCTGGCCACTCTTCCTGATCAATTGCCATTTGGAAAAAATTGCGTTCATGCTGACAACTTTCCAAAAAGACACGAATCATTTCTTTTCTTTTTTCTTCTGGTAGTTGACTACTAAATCGCTTTAGTAGGTCAAAATACGTCGGTAAACAAGCTGTTGCTTCGTCAGCTGCGTAAAACTCAAACCATGCTTTAAATGGATTATCACTTGCAACCTTACCAGTCTCAAGTGCTTTTTTAGCAACCTGCTGATAAATCCACGGACATGGAAGCATGGCTGCCAAGATGTAAGCTGGATTATCTTGACTTAGCTGATAGTACATGTGCTTAATGTAATGGTCAGAACTTGGATACCAAGCCTTATCAGCAATAATATCATGATAATCTCTTCCAGCTGCCTCAGCTAAAATATGGTGAGCTCCAACCTCATGATTAAAAATAAAGTCAATCTGACCTAAAAAGAAGTCTTTGCTTGCTTTATCGGAAATTTTGGCAAATAGCTGAGCATAAATATCAGCGAATTTTTCCAAATAAATAGCATCCGCTTTTAAGTAATGGCAAATTGCCTCATCAGACAAATTGCCCGCCATCATTTGCTTGATAAAATCATCTGCTAAAATCTTATCAATGAAGATTTGACTACGTTCTTTCATTTCATTAATCATTCATTTCTTCCTTTACTATTGTTGTGAATTCCTTTAAGTGACGAATGGTGCGAAATGCCTGCTCTTGATTGTCTTGCGGGTTTTCAGTATTTGACAGATAGACACCTTGAATGCCAAATTTTTGAGCTGTTTTTAAATGGCGCGTGCTATCTTCTAGATAAAAAATCGTCTTGTCAAATAAGGCTTCAGTTTCAAGTACCGCTTGATAAAAATCTTCTGTTTTATCAGGAAATCCTAGCGCAATACAAGAATAAATACCAGAAAAGTATTGCAATACTCCTGCCGATTCTAAACCGATTTTGGCTAAATCATCATAATTTGATGTGACTGCATAAATCAAAAAATCTTCTTCAGCTAAATCGGCTAAGGTCTCTACAGCTTGCGGCACGAGTGAAACCTTTTGATAAGCCTCTTCTAGTAGCTGCTGAGTTTTCTTTTCTGGATAAGTCAAGTTTTCTTTGGCAAATAAAGCTGATAAATAAGCTTGCGACTCAATCATATTTAAACGCCAGAGGTGTTTTTTTATCGTTTGAGTATAGGAAATATTGGCTAAAGCCAAGACTTTCTCAATCACCTCATCCCACAAACCATAAGAAGCAAAAATAACCCCGTCTAAATCAAGAAAAATAACACTTTTACTTTTGGGCAACAAGGGCAACATAGCCTCCTTTGTCATACCCATCAATCGGTTCCTCCACAAAATCATTAGTATAGATAGGCTGAGCTGTAAGGGTTTGGAAATATCGAATATTTGTCATGCCAAGTTCATCTCTTAAAATCGCTTCTTTTTCAAGAGGAGAATGGAAAACAGCAGAGCGGACTAACTCGATTGGATAAGGAAAAGTTGGGGCAATTTTATGAAAAATTTCTTTATTATAACCACCAACATGAGCAGCAAATTTATACAAAATACCATAAGCACTCTCCACTGGAACATCCAGCAAAATCAAATGACCTCCCTTTTTCAAGGCGCGATGGCAATTCTGGTAAGCTGACGATAAATCCTTGATATAACTCGAACAACCGTTTAAATAAATCACATCATAGGCTTCTTTTGCAAGTGTAGCACTCTCTGCATCCCCAATCTTGACTGTCATGCCACGTTTTCTAGCAATTGTCGCCATATCATTTGACGGCTCAACACCGTATTTAACCTGAATGCCGTATTGTCTATGCAAAGCTGATTCAAAAAGACCACTGCCGCATCCAATTGATAGAATGGTTTCTTTTTCAATATCATGTAAAGCTCGGTGCAACAGTTTTAATTCACTGGCGAAGACATTACTATTTGTCATAAACCATTGGTCATACGTGTCTGCGTAACCGTCAAACATTTTTGCATCTGTCATTGTAATCCATCCTCCTTGAGACTTTCTAAGGCATATAATTTTTTCAAATTCATGAAATGTGTTGAATACTTCAAGCCACGAAGCACAGCCATTGCCAAAAAGCCTCCAATCAAAGTCGCCAAAACAAATCGTGGGGTAAAAAAGACCAAAGATTGTGCCTGACTTGCTTTTGCAAGTAACTCGTCATCCCCATGAGCTGACATGGTCCAAAACCAAACCATAACTGGTGCAGAAAGTAGCGAACCAATAATCCCTGTTCCAAGAAACTCTCCGAACCATGCCATGACAGGCTTTTTCGTTAAACGGTAAAAATAAGTGGCTAAAAAAGCTCCTGGGACAGATCCAATAATAGCTAATGGAGCTACACTAGCCACACCAGCTTGAGTTAAAATCCGCATAATAGCAACAATTAATGCCATAGCTACAGCATAAATAGGCGTCATGAAAGTTGCCGCAATGATATTCATCACACTGGACATAAATGCCATGCCTTCAATCCGAAACAGCGGTGTTAGCAAAAAATCCAAAGCAATCATGATAGCCAAAACAGTTAAACGGTGTACACGATTATTCGCCATAAAAATTCCTTTCCTGACACTAACATGCACCAAAAGCTCACAGAAATAAAAAGACTCCATTTGAAAAATCTCAAATGGAGTTTATCTATTTAAAAACTGCGAAACAGCTCTTTTGACTTTACAAAAGAACTATCTTATATCGATTTTTGCACAACAAAAAAACAGCTTTTTGTTGCTCACACATTTCCCTTCGTCAGTTCTAACTGCATCAGGTTCAATGGGTATAATCTCAGCTTTTACGCACCCCAAATGTCTTATTAAATTTACAGAATAACTATAACACATTCAACTTGAAAGCGCAATAATTTTCAGAAAAATGACACAATTTTTGCAGTGAATTGATAAAAAGAGGTATAATTTGTTCAAAAGAATTCTTAATAAACTGGAGTAATACATGAAATATTTAGGACAGGCCTTCAAAGAATTAAGAGAAGCAAGACATATTTCGCTAGCAAATGCTACTGGTGGATACTTCTCACCTTCGATGCTTTCAAAATTTGAAAGTGGGAAACATGACCTTTCTGCTCAAAAATTATTGATAGCTCTTGAAAACGCACATATTGAAATTAATGAATTTCTTTATCTAACTAGAGGATTTTTGAAAAGTGATTTAGTAGAATTACAAGAAAAAATCTATTCTTTAGAAGAAAAGCTTGATCAAGGTGGTTTACAGAAATTATATGAAAGTGAGCAAAATAAGCAGAATAATAGAGATACAAAAATGCTTTACACCATAATCATCAAAGCTCACATGAAAGCCTTTGATGAAACAACAGAACTAACATCTGAAGAAGAAACGTTCCTTTATAATTATCTTTTTAATACTGAAATCTGGGGAAACCATGAACTATCTCTCTTTTCGATTTGTTCTACTCTGTTATCTCCTGAACTATTTACAATGTATGCTAGAGAGTGTCTCCGAAAAACTGATTTTTTAGGAGAACTAGGTGAAAACCGAAAAATTATTCATACAATGTTACTAAATGGTTTTATGCTTTGCATTGATGAAAATGATTTTATTAATGCTAATTATTTTAACAAACAAATCCAAAATCATTTTTACAAAGAAAGCGAAGCATATTACCGTACGATTTATTTATGGGCAAAGGGCTTGTTTGATTACAAGCAAGGGCATAAACAAGATGGATTGAAACAAATGAATGATGCAATCCAAATTTTAAAGATTTTAGATTGCCAATCAGCTGCCGA
>NZ_JAWVPQ010000014.1:0-45437 GCF_046592795.1 Streptococcus sp. TATVAM-FAB8 | reverse complement strand
TTTCTAGTAAAAATTTAATATTAGTGAAAATATTGTTAAATCAGGCTTTTTGAGTACTTTTGTCTAGTTACGCAAACGTTTGTGTAAGGTAAAAATTAACCAATTTTTTAACTTCATGTGACTAAAAAAACCACGGTTTTCCCGTGATTTTCATTATTTATGCTCTGATTTTCTGTAATTTTGGAACAATTGCAAGCGTTAAAATAGCTGAAATAATCATCTCTGCAATCGCATTTGTACCAAAGACAACTGCAAGTAGTGCTTTGATATCTCCACTATACACATTTGCAAAGAGGAAGAAAATACCACCCAAAACAAAGATTGTATTTGTCATAGAACCAATAGCACCAGCGACAATGATACCAAATCTATTATGAATCCATTTGTAAACAAAGTATGGTGTGATACCAATCAAAATACGAGGTACCATGGCAACAATTAATGAAGAAAGATTACCATTTTCAACAAATGGAGAGAAGAGGTAACTTGTTGGTAGAAGAGTTAGAGTGTTTACTGTCACACTGATAACTCCCATTAAAGCACCAAGCGTAGCACCGATTCGTGGTCCGTAAACAATAGATGCAATGATTACTGGAACGTGAATAAGTGTCGGCTTGATTGGCACAGGCCAAAGGTTAAAGACAAGGCTTGTTAAGAAATTAATAACAAGCATGATAGCAAAGAAAATTGCAACTGTGGCAATATTACTTGCTGCTTTATTGTTTTTCATAACTCCTCCTAAGAGATGACTTTTTTGGCTTCTCTTTTGAAAGCCCAATACATTATACAAATTTACAGGTGTCTTGACAAGAGTAAAATTATAGACGTTTTTCGATATGCTCGATAATTGTGTCAAGTTCAGCCAGCGCACCGCGACCAAGATCTCCACAAGCTAAAAGGCTTGAACGTGGCTCAATTTCCTCATAACCGACCTCTTTTAAGATCGATAAATTACGCTGCGTTAAGGGATTTTCATACATTTTTGTGTTCATGGCTGGCGCAATTAATTTAGGTGTTTCAGCTGGCAAAGCAAGAGCAGTAGCTGTAACCATATTATCAGCTAAACCGTGTGCTAATTTTGCTAAAGTATTAGCAGAAGCAGGGGCAAGGATAAATAAATCAGCTTTTTTTGCTAATTCGATATGATTAACGCTCTTAGGATCCTCTTCGCTCATAACATCAAGATGAACAGTATTTTTTGACAAGACCTGAAGCGTCAGTGGCGTGATAAAATCAGTAGCAGCCTTGGTCATTAAAACATGAACATCATAGCCAAGTTTGGTTAATCGATTAGTTAAATCAGCTGCTTTATAGGCAGAAATACTACCAGAAACAGCTAATAAAATACTTTTAGACATGATTTGTCACCCTTTCAAAAATCAAGTTTGCAATAGCTTTTTTAGTGTCCGCTTCATAGACATGAGATTCATCTAGCAAATAAGCATGGTGCTTATCTCCCTTTATCTCAGTTAAATCATTGGCAAGAATATAGCGTGCTTTATTTTTTTGTAAACTCTCACGCGCAACAGCAAAAAGCTCGTCTTTGCTGACATTAACTAACAATTTAAAGCCAATTAAGCAAATATCAGGATTCCAAGTTTTCACTAAAGAAATCACTTTTGGTGTTTTTTTCATAAAAAGCACTTGGTAGTCTTCTTTAGAAGAAATCTTAGATTCTGTATTTTGACGATTTAGCAAATCCGAAACGTGTTCAGCCTGTTCAACTTCATTAAGATCTGTCATATAAACAGGCGTATAATCAGACACCGCCATGCTATGAATAAAGACATCATGCGTTTTGACAAGTGGTTCAAGTGTTTTTAGCAAACTATCAACATTCGTAATAGTATGTACTGTTAGTAACGGATGGTCTACTGGTTTAACAGCTTCTTTAGTTGTAACCAAAGTTACCTGATACCCTTTTTCTAAAAAAACTTCAGCGATATATTTTCCTAAAGTTCCTGTAGCGTGGTTAGTAATGCCACGCACAGAATCTATCTTCTCGGTTGTTCCACCGGATGTTATTAAAATTTTCATAGCCTTATTTTACACAAAAACATTTTTTTCGTAAATTGTTTGACACACTTTTAATTTAGAAAATACCTATTTATCTCAAATTTTTATCTAAAAACGAACAATAACAACCTCTTCTCCTGAGAAGTTTGAAGAATAAAACAATTGATTTCAATGGTTTTCAAAACGAACAATTGCTAATGAATTCTGTTATTTCAAGGGTTTTAAAAACGTTCTTTGTTATAGTAAATAACTATAACAATTAATAAAAAAAGTTGTTTCACAACGATAAAACACGAACATTAATAATTATTTTAATAAATATCGTGCGTTTTTAAAAAAGTGTGTTATAATGTTTTTATCAATCAAAAAATATCAGAGGAGAGTCCCCGTGAAATCAGATATCGAAATTGCACAAAGCGTTGAGCTTAAACCAATTACAGAAGTTGTTGAAAAAGTTGGTATCACATTTGATGATATTGAACTCTATGGTAAATATAAAGCAAAATTATCATTTGATAAAATCAAATCTGTTCAAGAAAATAAACCAGGTAAACTTGTCCTTGTCACAGCTATCAACCCAACACCAGCTGGTGAAGGTAAATCAACAATGTCTATCGGTCTTGCTGATGCGTTGAATAAAATCGGCAAAAAAACAATGCTTGCTCTTCGTGAACCATCACTTGGTCCTGTTATGGGGATTAAGGGTGGTGCCGCAGGTGGTGGTTACGCTCAAGTTCTTCCAATGGAAGATATCAACCTTCATTTCACAGGTGATATGCACGCTATCACGACAGCAAACAATGCCCTTTCAGCAATTATCGATAACCACATGCACCAAGGAAACGAATTAGGTATTGACCAACGCCGTATCATTTGGAAACGCGTCGTCGACCTTAATGACCGCGCTCTTCGCCATGTCACTGTCGGTCTTGGTAGCCCAGTTAATGGTATTCCTCGTGAAGATGGTTTTGATATCACAGTTGCTTCAGAAATCATGGCTATCTTGTGTTTGGCAACAGATATCAAAGACTTGAAAGAACGTTTGGCAAATATCGTGGTTGCTTACCGTTACGACCGTACACCAGTTTACGTGCGTGACCTTAAAGTAGAAGGTGCTTTGACTCTTATCCTTAAAGATGCTATTAAACCAAACCTTGTTCAAACTATCTATGGAACACCAGCCTTCGTTCATGGTGGACCATTTGCCAATATCGCACACGGTTGTAACTCTGTTCTCGCAACAACAACAGCTCTTCACTTAGCTGATTACACAATTACAGAAGCTGGTTTTGGTGCTGACCTTGGTGCTGAAAAATTCCTTGATATTAAAACACCAAATCTTCCAACAACACCAGATGCTGTGGTTATCGTCGCTACAATTCGTGCTCTTAAAATGCATGGTGGCGTAGCTAAGACTGATCTTGGTGAAGAAAATGTTGAAGCTGTTCGTGCTGGATTTGCTAACCTTAAACGTCACGTCGAAAACGTCCGTAAATTTGGTGTTCCAGCAGTTGTTGCCATCAATGAATTCGTAGCAGACACAGAAGCTGAAATTGCTGCACTTAAAGAACTTTGTGCCGAAATCGATGTTCCAGTAGAACTTGCTAGCGTTTGGGCAAACGGTGCTGACGGCGGGGTTGACCTTGCTAAAGCCGTTGTTAATGCCGTTGAAAATGGCAATGCCAACTACAAACGTCTTTACTCTGATGACGATTCACTTGAAGAAAAAGTCACTAAAATCGTTACTGAAATCTACGGCGGTAACAAAGTTATCTTCGGCAAAAAAGCTAAAAACCAATTGAAACAATTTGCTCAATTTGGTTGGGACAAATTGCCAGTATGTATGGCTAAAACACAATATAGCTTCTCTGACAATCCAACCCTTCTTGGAGCACCAGAAGGCTTTGATATCACAATTCGTGAATTTGTTCCAAAAACTGGTGCTGGATTCATCGTTGCTTTGACTGGTGATGTGATGACAATGCCAGGACTTCCTAAAAAACCAGCAGCGCTTAACATGGACGTTGCTGAAGATGGAACAGCTATCGGATTGTTCTAATAAACTTACCACTAAAAGGTCGGCTTTTGCCGGCTTTTTCTATTTTTCCAGAAAAAAGCAGCCAGTAAAGTATGATATAATAGAAGTAAATGAAGAAAAAATGATGTGGAGGTTATGATTATCGACAATAAAAGCACTAATAAAATCAAAGCATTACGCTTATTAGATAAAAGCCGACGCAGTTTTCTTCGAGGAATTTTTAGTCGGACAACTGTCATTTCTATCTTGTTGATCTTGCAACTTTTGTTCATCATTGCATCATTTGCTTGGCTAGATCACTATCGTATTTGGGTCGCTATGATTGAACGTGCTCTTGCCATTGCAACTGTATTATATCTTGTAAACAGTGAAATGGACGCTCTATCACGTGTGACTTGGCTTATTCTGGTAATGATTGCCCCTTTGTTAGGGTCACTTTTTCTCATTTATACCAAGCTTGATTGGGGTTATCGCGGTCTCAAACTTCGAATGAACCATTTGGTTGATGCTAGCAGCCAATATTTGCAAGATAATTTGGAAACATTGAGAGTTTTGAAAAGCAACACGTCGACGACCTATCATCTGGTTCAGTATTTTGACCGTAGTCGCGGTGACTTTCCAGCTTATCAAAATACCGAAGTGACTTATTTCCCAAGTGGAGAAAAGTTTTTTGAAGAACTAAAAAAACAATTGCTCAAGGCTGAAGAATACATTTTCATGGAATTTTTCATCATTGCAGAAGGTAAGATGTGGGGTGAAATTCTACGAATTCTAGAGCAAAAAGTCAGGGAAGGAGTGGAAGTCCGTGTCCTCTACGATGGCATGATTGAATTTTCAACCTTATCTTTTGATTACACACAACGCTTAGAGAAAATTGGTATCAAAGCCAAAGCTTTTTCACCAATTTCACCTTTTATCTCAACTTATTACAATTACCGTGATCACCGAAAAATCATTGTGATTGATGGTAAAGTAGGTTTCACCGGCGGAGTGAACTTAGCTGACGAGTATATTAACAAAATCAATCGTTTTGGTCATTGGAAAGACACCGCACTGATGCTTGAAGGTGAGGCAGTTGACAGTTTTTTAGTACTGTTCTTACAAATGTGGTCAATCACTGAAAGACAAATGGTTGTCAAACCTTACCTTGCTAAGCATGATAAAAAACGAAAAGCAAATGGTTATGTTATTCCATATGGTGATTCGCCACTTGATACCGATAAAATTGGTGAGAATGTTTATATTGATATTCTTAACCACGCCAGAGAATACGTCTACATCATGACACCTTATCTCATTCTTGATAGTGAAATGGAGCATGCGCTTTGTTTTGCCGCGGAACGTGGTGTAGATGTGCGAATTATCATGCCTGGAATTCCAGATAAAAAAGTTCCTTATATGCTGGCAAAAACTTACTTTAGCAAACTCATGCGCTCAGGTGTTAAAATCTATCTCTACACACCAGGATTTGTCCATGCTAAAGTCTTTATCAGCGACGACAGTAAAGCAGTAGTAGGAACAATTAATCTAGATTATCGTAGTTTGTATCATCATTTTGAATGTGCGACATACATGTATAAAGTGGATGCCATTCGTGATATTTACGATGACTGCATTCAAACCATGCGAAAAAGTAAACGCGTCACTCAAGAGACGCTTGATAGCCGACCAACCCATGAAAAACTCATTGGATTACTGGTCAAAACCATCGCACCGTTGATGTAGAAACAAAGTATTTGCAAATCTTGCCTTCTATGGTATACTAGGAACATGCGATGAGCCGAATTAACTCGATTTGAGAGTTTATTTGCGCAGGAGGGGGTCATTCTAGTTCGACTAGAAACGCAGGAGCGGACTTTGGCAATCTGTGTGAACCTTTTTGCCACATTCATTTTTGAATGCCTCATATCCCTACCAATTTTGGTGGGGATTTTTTTGTTGTCAAAATATTTTTAAAATTAAATAAAATTCAGACTTTTCTTTTGAGTTAAAAAATTGTATAATGTAGCTACTATAAATTTTTAGAAAATTGAGAATAGTATTCTATTTTCCAGGAAGAGGTATTGAAATGGGCTATACAGTCGCTGTCGTTGGTGCCACAGGTGCCGTTGGAACTCGCATGATTCAACAATTAGAACAATCAACACTCCCTATTGACAAAGTACGTCTTTTGTCATCTTCACGTTCTGCTGGGAAAGTTTTGAAGTATAAGGGACAAGATGTTACTGTTGAATTAACAACTGAAGATTCATTTGAAGGCGTTGATATTGCTCTTTTCTCTGCAGGTGGTTCTGTTTCTGCAAAATTCGCTCCATACGCTGTTAAAGCAGGAGCAGTTGTTGTCGATAACACATCTTATTTCCGTCAAAATCCAGATGTGCCACTTGTCGTACCTGAAGTCAATGCTCACGCTTTAGATGCTCACAATGGTATCATTGCTTGTCCAAACTGTTCAACTATCCAAATGATGGTTGCTTTGGAACCCGTTCGTCAAAAATGGGGCTTGAGCCGTATCATCGTCTCTACTTACCAAGCTGTTTCTGGTGCTGGTCAATCAGCTATCAATGAAACACTTCGTGAAATCAAAGAAGTTGTTAATGATGGTGTTGAACCAAAAGACGTTCACGCTGACATCTTGCCATGTGGTGGTGATAAAAAACACTTCCCAATCGCATTTAACGCTCTTGCACAAATCGATGTCTTCACCGATAATGACTACACTTACGAAGAAATGAAAATGACAAACGAAACTAAGAAAATCATGGAAGAGCCTGAACTTCCAGTTTCTGCAACATGTGTTCGTGTGCCAGTTCTTTTCTCACACTCAGAATCAGTTTACATCGAAACAAAAGAAGTAGCTCCAATCGAAGAAGTGAAAGCAGCTATTGCTGGATTCCCAGGCGCAGTTCTTGAAGATGATGTTGCTAACCAAGTTTACCCACAAGCTGCTAACGCTGTGGGCAAACGCGAAACATTTGTTGGACGTATCCGTAAAGACCTTGATGTTGAAAATGGTATTCACATGTGGGTTGTTTCTGATAACCTTCTTAAAGGTGCTGCATGGAACTCTGTTCAAATCGCTGAAACACTTCACGAACGCGGTCTTGTCCACCCAACTAAAGAGCTTAAATTCGAACTAAAATAACAACTCAAACCAGTTTCTTTTAGAAGCTGGTCTTTGAGCATTTTTAATCAAACAGGTATAAATTCTTAGATAAAGAGGGAGAGTATTATGTCTATTGAAGATTTAAGAGATGTTAAAATCATCACCGCGATGATTACCCCATTTAACGAAGACGGTTCAATTAACTTTGACGCACTACCAAAATTAATTGAACATTTGCTTGCACATCACACAGATGCTCTTTTGCTTGCTGGAACAACTGCTGAAAGTCCAACTTTGACACACGATGAAGAATTGGAACTTTTTGCTGCAGTGCAAAAGATTGTTAAAGGTCGTGTGCCATTAATTGCTGGTGTTGGTACCAATGACACCCGCGATTCTATCGAATTTGCGCGTGAAGTTGCTGCATTTGGTGGTTTCGCTGCTGGTCTTGCCATCGTTCCATACTACAACAAACCATCACAAGAAGGCATGTATCAACACTTTAAAGCTATTGCTGATGCTAGTGACCTTCCAATCATTATCTACAACATTCCTGGACGTGTTGTTGTCGAAATGACACCAGATACAATGTTACGCTTGGCAGAACACCCAAATATCATCGGTGTTAAAGAGTGTACAAGCCTCGCCAACATGGCTTACCTGATTGAACACAAACCAGATAATTTCTTGATTTATACTGGTGAAGATGGTGATGCTTTCCACGCTATGAATTTAGGTGCTGATGGGGTAATTTCTGTTGCTTCTCATGTTAACGGTGATGAAATGCACGAAATGCTAACTGCTATTGAAAACAGCGATATCAAGAAAGCTGCAGCTATCCAACGTCAATTCATTCCAAAAGTTAATGCTTTATTCTCATATCCAAGTCCAGCACCAGTTAAAGCCGTGCTTAATTATCTTGGATTTGAAACTGGACCATTACGTTTGCCTTTGGTTTGCTGTCCACCAGAAGATGCTAAACGTATCATCGATGTTGTTATCGATGGAGATGTGGAAGCAACAAAAGAAACCGTCAAAGGTGTTTTGCGTCCTGATTATTAATTTTCCTATTAACGATATAAAAAGCCAGAGATTCTGTTTCTCTGGCTTTTTATTTTATCGCTCACTTATCATTCTTAAAATGCTGAAAATATCCTGATTATTTGAAAGCTTAATGAATCGTTTTTCTGTCAAAGAAAGGTAGTTATCCTCCAAATAGTTGATTTTATCGGTGAATTTTAGGTCACCTAAGTGTTGGTCTTTAGGAAGTTCAAGTACCAATCCTTGAAGAGAGCTGCTGAAATGCTGAATCCTTGGAAAGTCAGTAAGAACGATATCAATTTTCTGCCTTTGTTTTTGAAAAACTTGCTTGAGGTAATTCAGATTTTTTTCAAACAAACCGCTATCCAGATAAAGCGATAGCGCTTTTTGCATGATAAGGTTGGTATCATAGTCAATCATTTTCTTATGGTCAAGAAAAGCTTTTGTTAAAGCTGGTGGTAAGATAATGGTCCCCAAACGCAAAGCAGGAAAAATGGTCATTGAAAAGGACTTAAGGTAAATAACGTGACCAGAAGTGTCGTAATAATGGAGAGGCAAATCCGTTGATTTTGCAAAATCTCCCATGTAATCATCCTCGATGATGTAGACATCGTAGCGTTCAGCCAATTCAACAATCCTTTGCTTTTCACTGGTCGAATACGATAAACCAAGGGGATTTGAAAAACGTGAAATAGTGTAGAAAAACTTGATATCACCAGTCTTAAACAATTCTTCTAACCTTGCTAAATCAATCCCTTCAAAATCACGTTCAATGGTCTGATAAGGCAGTTTTAGAGAAGTAACCAAATCATTCATTCGATGATAAGTTGGCTGTTCCAAAAGAATTGTCTTCTTGTGATTTGGAAAAGTCACCTGCGAAAGGATGTAAAGGGCTTGTTGAGTCCCTGAAGTAACTAGAATGTCTTCTTTTTTTGCGTAAATAGCGCTCTTTTCAAGATAATCTTGCAAGGAATCGATTAATTCTTGTAATCCTTCTTGCTGATAGTAGTAGTTAAAGAGGTAATTCTCACGATTCACAAGGGTTTCTGTTAGGCACGTTGTAAAGTCTTCATAAGCCATGTTGTTGTAATCAGATAAACTGAGATTCAGAGGTGTTTCCTTTTGGCTTTTTCCTTCAAGGACATAATAACCACTTTTTTCAACAGCATAAATGTAATTTTTAAACTTTAATTCTAGCAAAGCCCGCTGAACAGTGTCTTTACTGCAATGGAATTTTTGGCTTAGACGGCGAATGGAAGGAATGCGCTCACCTTTTTGCAATTTACCATTTTCGATTTGGTCGATGATAGTTGTTATGATTTCTTGGTATTTACTAGTCATAATCTGTCCCCATACAGTTTCTTATGATACCTATTGTATAATAAATTGAATTTTCTTACAATATTTCTAAACTCTTAATTTAAAACCTTTTCAAGTTATTGAATCTGGTTTTGAGGCGAGATTAGAAAGCCATTTATTATGAATCAAATTACACGTTCTGTGATTGTTGCCAACGATGTTGTTGGGGTTGGAAAAGTGGCGCTATCCAGTGCTTTGCCCGTTTTATCAACTTGTCAAATTGAAGTCATTCCTATGCCGACAGTTTTGTTATCTTCGCATACAGGTGGATTTGATAAGATTGCTATTACAGATTTAACTCAAGCAACACAAGGTTTCATCAAGCAATGGGAGACGCTTGATTTCCCATGTCATGGTTTAATTACAGGGTATTTTAAGAATCAAATACAGTTAGAAGACTTAGCTAAATTTGCTAGTGAGCATAAGCTGCCACGCTTTGTTGATCCTATTATGGCTGATAAGGGTCGTCTGTATGCTGGATATGAGCAAGATTTTGTGCTAGCTATGCGAGAATTTTGTAAAAATGCCGATGTGATTACGCCGAATTTAACAGAAGCTTGTCTTTTAGCTGATTATCCTTATCTTGGCGAGACTTATACAAAAACTGATATCGAGCAACTCTGTGAACGTTTATCCCATCTTCATAATAAACACGTTATCTTAACCGGAGTTTCTTTTGAAGCTGATAATGTTGGATTAGCGCATTATGATAGCGAAAGTGGAGAAATCACTTATCATTTTTCGAAAGCCTATCCATATCATTTCTTTGGAACAGGGGATTTAGTAACGGCAGTTCTTGGGGCTGGCTATTTTCACGGCTTAAGTCTAGATGATGTTGCAAAAGTAGCTCTAAACTTTATCGATAAGACCTTACAAAGGACTTTGTCATTAAAGCGAGATTTGCGTTTTGGCTTGTCATATGAACCTTATTTGCCAGACTTAGCTTTACAAATCAAACAATTAATGGAGGAAAAAGCATGAAAAATCTTACCACACGTCAACTTGTTGAACTTAGTTTTTATTCAGCATTAATCTTTATCAGTGTTCAGTTTTTACGTATTCCGCTGGGTGCTCAGTTTGTTCATTTTGGTAATGCCTTGGTTGTAATAGCGGTTCTACTATTTGGTTCAAGAATTGCAGCACTTGTTGCATCTATCGGGCTAGGCTTGTTCGATGTGCTTAATGGCTATGCTGCGGAAGTTTGGATTACGATTTTAGAATCATTAATTGTTTGTTTAGTTCTTCATTTTGTTTTTGAAAAACTTTTGCATTCTGATACTAAAACACGCAATGTGATCATTGTTGGGGTCGTAGCTGCCATTACAAAAATCATTAGTAACCTTGTTAAATACACTTTGATTAACAGTCTTGTGGGTGGTCTTCATTTGCAAGTAGCCTTTTTGACAGCTTTAGTTAAAATCGGTGGAACATTTGGTTCAGCACTTGTCACAATTATTTCTGTGCCAATTTTATACCCAATCTTAAAACAATTCTTCATTCCAGAAAAAAGCCATGCTAAAGCGATTTCTGAATAAATCACAAAAGCCTTTTAAAAAGGCTTTTTAGTTTGCGTTTTCAACAGCTAAAGTCATTGCTTTAGCGCTTAAAGTCATGCTATAATTGAAAAGATTATTATAAATAGGCTGTTTGCGCAGCTATTTTCAAAAAGAAAATAAACGAAAGAATATAAGAGATGAGTATTTTAGAAGTTAAACATTTAAGTCATGGCTTTGGGGAGCGTACGATTTTTGAAGATGTGTCTTTCCGTCTGTTGAAAGGAGAGCATATCGGTCTTGTCGGGGCAAACGGTGAAGGAAAATCAACTTTTATGAGTATCGTAACTGGACATTTACAACCTGATGAAGGAAAAGTTGAGTGGTCAAAATACGTCACTGCAGGTTACTTGGACCAACATACTGTACTTGAAGCAGGGATGACAGTACGTGATGTCTTACGTACAGCTTTTGATGAGCTTTTCAAAACAGAAGCACGTATCAATGACATTTACATGTCTATGGCTGATGAAGGCGCAGATATGGATGCTCTGATGGAAGAAGTAGGAGAGTTGCAAGATCGTCTAGAATCACGCGATTTTTACACTTTGGACGCCAAAATTGATGAAGTTGCACGCGCTCTTGGTGTTATGGATTTTGGCATGGAGTCTGACGTCACAGAACTATCTGGTGGTCAACGTACCAAAGTTCTTTTAGCAAAACTTTTGCTTGAAAAACCTGATATTTTGCTTCTTGACGAACCAACAAACTACCTTGATGCTGAACACATTGAATGGTTGAAACGTTACCTTCAAAACTATGAAAATGCCTTCGTTTTGATTTCACACGATATTCCATTCTTAAATGATGTAATTAATATTGTTTATCACGTGGAAAATCACGATTTGGTTCGTTACACTGGTGACTATGATAACTTCCAAGCCGTTTATGCTATGAAAAAAGCACAGCTTGAAGCAGCTTATGAGCGTCAACAAAAAGAAATTGCTGACTTGCAAGACTTTGTTAATCGTAACAAAGCGCGTGTTGCCACACGTAATATGGCTATGTCACGTCAGAAAAAATTGGACAAGATGGACCGCATTGAGTTGCAAGCTGAAAAACCAAAACCATCCTTTGAATTCAAAGAATCACGTACACCAAGTCGCTTTATCTTCCAAACACAAGACTTGGAAATTGGTTATGATCGTCCATTGACAAAACCACTTAACCTAACTTTTGAACGTAATCAGAAAGTTGCCATCGTTGGTGCCAACGGTATTGGTAAAACAACACTTCTTAAGAGCTTACTAGGAATCATTCCGCCAATTTCAGGAAGCGTTGAACGTGGTGATTACATTGAACTTGGTTACTTTGAACAAGAAGTCGCTGCTGGTAATCGTCAAACACCGCTTGAAGCTGTCTGGGATGCCTTTCCTGCATTGAACCAAGCAGAAGTGCGTGCTGCTCTTGCTCGCTGTGGTTTGACATCAAAACATATCGAAAGTCAAATTCAAGTACTTTCTGGTGGAGAACAAGCAAAAGTGCGTTTTTGCCTGCTTATGAACCGCGAAAACAACGTGCTAGTACTTGACGAACCAACCAACCACTTAGACGTTGATGCTAAAGAAGAATTGAAACGTGCTCTTAAAGCCTACAAGGGTAGCGTCCTAATGGTTTGCCACGAGCCTGATTTCTATGAAGGTTGGACAGAAGTTTGGGACTTCAATGAATTAATGTAATGAAAAAGCTTGAGAAATTTCTCAAGCTTTTTTAGTTTTCTGAACTAATTCTGAAAAAACTAATGTATCCTTGATAAAAAAGGAGGTTAGCTTATGCAAATTCAAATTAAACATATCAAGAAAGTCTTTAAGGATAAGAAAGTTTTAAATGATATTTCATTTACCATCGAATCAGGTTCGATTTGTGGACTTTTGGGAGTCAATGGAGCTGGGAAATCTACATTAATGAAAATACTCTATGGTTTAGAAAGTCAGAGTGCTGGTGAAATTTTATTTGATGGAAAAACGAGTAAAGAGATAAAAGATGATAAAAAATTTGGTGCTTTAATTGAGTCACCAGCTATTTACATGAATTTATCAGCTTTTGATAATTTAAAAACTAAAGCACTGCTTTATGATATTCCAGACGAAACCATACGAGAAACCTTGAACTTAATTGGTTTAGCAAATACTGGTCGCAAAAAAGCTGGCAAATTTTCTTTAGGAATGAAGCAACGTTTAGGACTTGGTATGGCAATCATTACCAATCCAGAATTTCTGATTTTAGACGAGCCAACTAACGGCTTAGACCCAGATGGCATCAAAGAACTTTTAGATTTAATCAACTCTCTCAAGCAAAAAGGAGTGACGATTCTCATCTCAAGTCACCAATTACATGAAGTTAGTAAGATTGCAGATGATATTGTTATCCTGCATCAAGGAAAAATTCATTACAATCAGCCCAATCAAGACAAACAAGATTTAGAAAAACTCTTCTTTTCTATTGTCCATGGAGGTTATGAAAAATGAGAAAAATACTTCAGTCAGAATGCCTAAAACAAAAACATGGTGCTTACTTTAAATTATGTTTATTCTTGCCATTTATCTCTCTGTTTATCGCTTTTTTGCTTTGCGGACCAACGATTCTAGAGAGTTTTTCAATTTATTGGTGGGAAGCATTGTTTTTATTTACTTTGGCAGGATTGTTATTTGTTTATGATTATAAAGCTGAAGAAGGAGCTGGACATTTCCAAAACACACTTCAAGGTAAATTAACTGGAAAAATTAAAATCGCAAAAGTCATGACGGCATTAAAGAACCTATTTTTAGCAAGTTGTGTTCTGTTACTTTTTCTTTATCTTGTCTCATTTGTTTTTTGCGGTGTGATGACTGTCCACTTTTTTCGTGACGCTTGGGTACTATTATTGATGCTTATTGCTTCTGCATGGAATGTCCCTCTCTTATTTTACCTTTCAAAATGGATTAATTGTTATTTGGTCTTCGTTCTAAATTCTTTTTTATGTTTGCTCGTTGCGCCATTTTTAGCACAAACGTCTTTTTGGTATTTATTTCCCTACACATATCATTATAAAATCGCCCAAGCTCTTCTCCACTTAAAACCTTCTGGAGAAGTAGAAGTACTAAATCACCCTCATCCTGTAGGACTATGCATTGTAGCAATCAGTTTATCTGTCCTTTTATTTCTTATCTTCATCAAAGTACTAAAGGAGCAAAAACGTGGTTAAGATTTTAAAAAGCGAGTTCTTAAAATTAAAAAATTCGGCTATTTTATACCTGATGATTGGTTTATTTGCGTTAGAATGGTTAACCATACCAGTTTATTTATCAAATCATCAAACCTCCTACGCCCTAGAGGCGATGACCTTTTTACCCATGCTAGCTTATTGTTTAATGCTGGCTATTGTCTCGCTGCTAACAATAGAGCAAGAAGAACAAGCTAATCACTGCCAAAATATCAACAGTAGTCACAATAGAGCTAAAATCTGGTTGCTTAAGTTGTTAGCGCGTGATCTTATTGTTATTCTGCCTTGTCTTATTTTATGGGGGAGCATTGGATATGTGATCAATGATGTCTCTTATGCCTTTTATTCAGGAAGCTTGACTTGGCTTTTACTTGTCTTTCTCAATCATTTTCATCATTTACTTAGCTTATGGGCAGGAAAAGGTCTTAATCTCATTATCTCATTCGTGGAGTGTCTTTTTATCATTTTTGCTTCAAATCATGCTTTTGTGGGTAATTTCTGGATTCCTATCATTTTGCCAGTTAATGCTATCTTAATGCTTGAAAAAAAGCTAATGATTAAGACCATTTTCATCTTGTTAGCTTTGATACTGATGTTAGATGTTATAGCCGTTTTAACACTTAAACGCAATAAAAATGAGTGAAATCATGTTTCTTATAGTAAAATAGAAACAAATACAATTGAGGTGACAAAAGTGTACAAAATTTTAGTTGTGGACGACGATTTTGAGATTTTAAAACTAATGACTAATATTTTTGAAATGCAAAATTATGCTGTAACAACTTATCAAGTAGTAAACTCTCCTATTGATATCAATGATTTTATGGGATTTGACTTAATTTTACTCGATGTTATGATGCCAAATGTGGATGGTATGGCTCTTTGCCAAGAAATTCGCCATCGTATTGCAACACCAATTATCTTTGTTAGTGCTAAAGATAGCGAAGAAGATATCATTTCTGGTCTCAAACTCGGCGGCGATGACTACATCACCAAACCATTTAGTATTAAACAACTAGTCGCAAAAGTGGAAGCACATTTAAAAAGGGAAGAACGCTTTAAGCAGGCAAAAAAAGACTTTCAAGAATTTAAACGTGAATTTTCTACAATGACATTTTACTTGCAGGAAAAAAGCATTTACATTAATGGTGAACGCGTTCCTCTAACCAGTCGTGAATACCATATTCTAGAGCTCTTGTCTAGCCAGCCTAAAAAAGTTTTTACACGTGAAAATATCTACGAAAGCGTATATAGCGATGATTCGGATGCTCTATTTAGATCAATTTCAGAATACGTTTATCAGATACGTCAAAAATTTTCTTCCTATGACATCAATCCTATAAAAACAGTTCGAGGAGTTGGATATCAGTGGCATGATTAAAGTAAAAAAAATTAAGACATTAAAACAACGCATTTTTCAAACTGTGGTTGAAGTGATTATTGGAACTGTCCTTGTTGTCTGTTTGATTTTAACCTTAACAAGTGTCCTTGCCTATACGAAACAAATTACTCTCAGCAATCAGCTAAATATTAGTCTTTCAGATAAGGTCTCTAAGGATAAGATTGTCAAGGAAATGACGAAAACACCTTATGACTACGTTTTGTATGATCAGACTGGGAAGGTCATTAAGCGAACAAACGTCACTGAGGATTTGATGTATTACCAAAAAGCTTTTAAAGAGAGAAAAAACTTAAACGAAAATGGGGTTACCTATTACCTTGCCCAAAATTCGCACTACGTTTTAGTTGTCCGACAATCTAGCATACCAGAGTTTTCAAATCATGCGCTTCGCTCAATTTCGTACAATACGCTGACTTACATCATCTTTATCATCGGCTTTTTGCTGGTCCTTATTTTTGCAATCACAAGACTGCTCAAAGAATTCACTTCAAATTTTTATGCTATCCAAAAATCAACTCAAAATATGGGAACTAAGTCTCACTCAGATTTCCTAGAGCATTCTAGAATTGCGGAATTTGATGACACCTTAACTGTTTTAGCACAAAAAAGTGATGAATTAGCTGAACTGATTGAAAGAGAAAGAAGCGAAAAGAAAGATTTATCTTTTCAAATCGCTGCCTTAGCTCACGATGTCAAAACTCCGTTAACGGTCATTAAGGGAAATATCGAACTGCTTGAAATGACACCACTTAACGAACAACAAACGAGTTTTCTAACATCAATCAATAATAGCCTTTTAGTATTTGAAAACTATTTCAATGCAATGCTTAACTATAGTCGTCAATTAAGCGATAACGACCATAAAGAAAAGCTATTCTTAAAGCCTTTTTTAGCTGATTTATCGGTAAAAATTGAAGATATTCTAAAACCAAATGCAATTGATTTCAAGATGAGAAATACCTGTGCTACCGATTCTTTTTTAGCAAATAGCTTAAATCTTAAACGTGCACTGATTAATATCCTAGTAAACGCTAGTCAACATGCCCCAAAAGGAAAAATTCGTCTTAGCATTTCAGAAGATGATAGTCATCTCATATTCTCCATTTGGAATGATGGTCAACCATTTTCAGATGAAGCTCTTAAAAATGCCGCAAAATTTTTCTTCACTGAACATAATAGCAGAAGCGGAAAACACTATGGTATTGGACTATCTTTTGCGAAAGTCGTAGCTGAAAAACATCATGGAGGTTTAAGAATTTCAAATCCTAGTATAGGTGGAGCAGAAGTCATTCTTTCCATTAAAAAATAACCGTTCACGACGAAAAAACGACTGTTTACGACATGGTCGTTTTTTTAATGATTAATCTGGTAAAATAGAGGATAGAAGTATTACTTTGGGGTAAATTAGATGCAACAATTGATAACAATAGTTAGTTATTTAAGTTTTTTAAGCATTTGTCTAGCTATCACGCGATTAATGAAGTGGCCTAGAAAACTTAAATCTAATATTCAAAAATCTCTAAGTATCATCGTCCTAGTGAAACTGATAGTTACTGTAATCTTTTAGCAAATCATAAAAAGGGAAATAAAAAAGGAGAAAAAATGAAAGCTACTTATAAGGGAAAAGTTGCAGATGTTTGGCAAGTCAGCAAAGATAATCGAAATAGTCCTGACTGGGTAAAAGAAGCTTTTGCAAAAAGATATTTTTGCTGGTTAGATAACCACCTTCGTGTTTTAACGGCTGGTTTAAAGCCATCGACAGTTAAAAACCTTAAAACAGGAGCGATTGGAAGCCTAGGTGGCGGATTTGCTGGCTACGGTATGTATGAATTGGCATACTTAGGCGATTATATCGATATTACCAATCGCCGTATTATTGCTCAAAAAACATTTGAAAAGGAGTATCAGATTATTGATTAAAAGAGTCACTTCGTTTATAAGAAATCACCCTAAAACGACAGCAAAATTATGGCTAGGATACTGTGCTTTTTATTTAATCATGAGTTACGTTATGCTTGGTCAAAGTCACAAATGGTTTTATGTTTTATATTACCTAACGCTTACTAGTATTCCAATACTAATTTCACTACAAAAGAAAAAATAGACCCCATGTTTCTAAAAACACGGGGTTCTTTTAATTAATTGCGATACTTAATAATCACTTCACAGCGTTCAACCAAGAGTGAAAAACGTTCATCATCTGATTTTTCCTGATAGATGCCAGCTTTAGTCTCAAAGGCAAATTTTTCTGAAGCGAGCGTTTTTGAAGTTTCTTGATAAAGTTGCCATTTATCTTTATGACTTGAAAGTGCAATGAGAGCTTCGAGAACGAGAACTAAAGAAGCAATAATCACTGCCAACAATTTAAAGCAAGGAATTGGTAAAGTAGCTAAAATCGGGATTAAAGCTAAGGTAATGATTTGAATGACTTTAAACACGATAAACCAAGCACGGTGAAAACGAGCTTTCTTATCATAGCATTTAATCGCTTGCTCTAAACGCTCTGAAAGATACGTTTTACTTGTCATTCCTTTGTAATCGTCCATTTGAATCTCCTTGATTGAAAGCTTTTTCCTATGTGATTTTATTGTATCGCCTTGCTAAGAGATAGTCAAGAATTGACTTTATGGTATAATAGAACGTGGTTTAAGATTTTAAAAATCTTAATAAAACAAGATAAATAGAGTATCAAACACAAGCAAATAAAGCTTACTATGAAAGGATAAATATCTTAATGGCTACTATTCAATGGTTCCCAGGTCACATGTCTAAAGCTCGTAGACAAGTGCAAGAAAATATTAAACACGTAGATTTCGTGACTATTTTGGTCGATGCGCGTTTGCCACTATCAAGTCAAAATCCAATGCTAACTAAAATCGTTGGTGATAAACCAAAACTTATGATTTTAAATAAAGCTGATTTGGCTGATAGCAATCGTACAAAAGAATGGCGTCGTTATTTTGAAAGCCAAGGAATTAAAACTCTTGCTGTCAACTCAAAAGAACAAGCAACTGTAAAATTAGTTACAGAAGCAGCTAAATCTTTAATGGCTGACAAATTAGCTAAATTGCGTGAACGTGGTATTCAAAAAGAAACCCTTCGTACGATGATTATCGGTATTCCAAATGCAGGTAAATCAACTCTTATGAACCGCTTAGCTGGTAAGAAAATCGCCGTTGTCGGAAATAAACCTGGTGTCACAAAAGGACAACAATGGCTTAAATCTAATAAAGATTTGGAAATCCTTGACACCCCAGGGATTCTTTGGCCAAAATTCGAAGATGAAGTGGTTGGTCTAAAACTCGCTCTTACCGGAGCTATCAAAGATCAACTTTTACCAATGGACGAAGTGACTATCTTTGGACTTAATTTCTTCAAAGAACATTACCCAGAACGTTTGATTGAACGTTATAAAGGCATTGACTTGGAAGAAGAAGCACCAGAAATTATCATGGCTATGACACAAAAACTTGGTTTTCGTGATGACTATGATCGTTTCTACGCTCTTTTTGTCAAAGATGTTCGCGAAGGTAAACTCGGGCGCTACACATTAGACATTGTAGGAGATGTTGAAAATGGCGACCGTTAAAGAAATCAAAGAAGCCTTAGCTGAGATTGATAGTCTTGACGATGCGCGCTGGAAAGTCTATGAAGAAGATAGCAGAGCAGGTGTTCAGAAGGCTATCATTCAGCGTAAAAAGGCTATTCAAGCTGATATCGATGAAAATTTACGTCTTGAAAAAATGCTGCGCTACGAAAAAGAGCTTTATCAAGCTGGTTATGAAGCTATCGGAGGCATTGATGAAGTAGGACGTGGGCCATTAGCGGGTCCTGTCGTGACTGCCTGCGTTATTCTGCCTAAGAATTGTAAAATCAAGCATCTTAATGACTCCAAGAAAATTCCTAAAAAACATCACGAAGAAATTTATGAAGAAGTTCTTGCGCGTGCTTTAGGAGTTGGTATTGGTGTTATTGATAATAATGTTATCGATGATATCAACATTTATGAAGCGACAAAAGTTGGTATGCTCCAAGCAATTGACCAAATCAAGGGACAAGTGACTAAACCCGATTATCTTTTAATTGATGCCATGCACTTAGACACTGACATTCCTCAGCAATCACTTATCAAAGGAGATGCTAATTCTTTATCAATTGCGGCAGCCTCTATCGTTGCCAAAGTCACTCGTGACCGCATGATGGCGGATTACGCCAAAGAGTATCCTGGCTATGCATTTGAAAAAAATGTCGGCTATGGTACTAAAGATCATCTTGCAGGTCTTAAAGAACACGGTATTACACCAATTCACCGTAAAACATTTGAACCAATTAAATCTATGTTGAAGGAGAACTAAATGACAAGCGAAAAAGAAAAAATGCTAGCTGGTCAGCTATATGATGCTGGTGACAGTGAGCTACTTGCCATGCGTTTACATGCCCGTAAACAAATCACACTCTTTAATAATGAAGAAGACCGTCAGAAACGTAAAGAAATTATCAAATCATTATTTGGTTCCACAGGCGATAACTTGCTAATGGAGCAGCGTTTTGTCTGCGATTACGGGTCAAATATCTACATTGGTGAGAACTTTTTCGCTAATTATAACTGTACCATGTTAGATGTCTGCGAGATTCACATTGGAGACAACGCTATGATTGGTCCGAATTGTCAGTTTTTAACTCCTCTTCACCCACTAGATGCGAAAGAACGTATTTCTGGTTTGGAATATGGAGCGCCAATAACTATTGGTGATAATGTATGGCTTGGTGGTGGGGTAACCATTCTACCAGGTGTCACTTTAGGTGATAATGTCGTCGTTGGTGCTGGCTCTGTTGTAACCAAATCATTTGGAGATAATGTGGTTATCGCCGGAAATCCAGCTAAAATCATCAAAATATTAGATTAACTCAAAAAAATCTCACAAAGTCCTATGGTTATAGGACTTTTTTTCGAATAGAAAAGTAGTGAGGTGACTAATGAATAATTTTGAACTATTTAAATTAAAACAAGCAGGACTAACAAATCTCAATATTCTAGCAATTTTAGATTATCAAAAGCGAGAGAATAAATCTCTTTCCTTGCGCGATATGGCAGTTGTGTCCAAATGTAAGAATCCTATTTTATTTATGGAAAAATACAAAGATTTGGATAGTAAAACTTTGCGAAAAGTCTTTAACCAATACCCTAGTATTTCAATACTAGATGACGACTATCCTCTGGAATTAAAACACTCTTATAATCCGCCTGTTTTGCTTTTTTATCAAGGCAATATTGAGCTACTCAATCGTCCAAAAATGGCAGTAGTAGGAGCACGCACAGCCACACAGACAGGAACCAAGTCCGTTCAAAAAATTATCAAAGAACTTGGAAATCAATTCGTCATTGTCAGTGGCTTAGCTAGAGGAATCGATACCAGCGCACATATTTCAGCCCTAAAAAATGGCGGAGCGACAATAGCAGTTATCGGTTGTGGTCTTGACATCTATTACCCCAAAGAAAACAAGCAGTTGCAGGACTACCTTGGAAAAAATCATTTGATTTTAAGTGAGTACACAGCAGTAGAAGCGCCACTAAAATACCATTTTCCAGAACGCAATCGCATCATCGCAGGGTTATCCCAAGGCGTCATAGTAGCAGAAGCTAAATTGCGATCTGGCAGCTTAATTACTTGTGAGCGAGCCCTAGAAGAAGGACGAGACGTTTTTGCCATTCCAGGTAATATTTTAGACGGAAAATCTGACGGATGTCATCATTTGATCAAAGAAGGCGCAAAGTGCATCACATCAGGCTTAGACGTCCTTTCAGAGTACCAATTGTAAACAAGTTTTTTCTATTAAATACAACTTTTTTATTGACAGTTTGGAAAAAGCGGGGTATCATGTTATAAGTTTATTACTGATAGGAAGTGAGCTTATGGCAACGACTACTACAAAAGCCCAAACAGCTGTTAAAAAGACAAGTAAAAAAACAACAAAGAAAAAAACAGCTGCCAAGAAAAACTTGGTTATTGTGGAATCACCAGCTAAAGCAAAAACCATTGAAAAATATCTAGGACGCAACTACAAAGTTGTCGCTTCAGTTGGTCATATCCGTGATTTGAAAAAATCAAGCATGTCTATTGATTTTGAAAACAACTATGAACCGCAGTATATTAATATCCGTGGTAAAGGTCCTCTAATTAATGATTTGAAAAAAGAGGCTAAAAAATCTAAAAAAGTTTATCTCGCAAGTGACCCGGACCGTGAGGGAGAAGCTATTTCATGGCATTTGGCACACATTTTGGGACTTGACGAAAATGATAAAAACCGTGTCGTTTTCAATGAAATCACTAAGGATGCTGTTAAAAATGCCTTCGTTGAACCACGTCAGATTGACATGGATTTGGTAGATGCACAACAAGCTCGTCGTGTTCTTGACCGTATTGTTGGATATTCTATCTCACCATTGCTTTGGAAAAAGGTTAAAAAAGGTCTTTCTGCAGGTCGTGTTCAGTCTGTTGCATTGAAACTCATTATCGACCGTGAAAACGAGATTAAAAACTTTAAACCTGAAGAATACTGGACAATTGATGGATTCTTCAAAAAAGGAACTAAGAAATTCCAAGCAGCCTTTTATGGCATTGATGGTAAAAAATTAAAACTCAACACTAACGAGGATGTCCAAGCAGTTCTTGCTCGACTTACAAGTGACGAGTTTAACGTAGCAAAAGTTGAAAAGAAAGAGCGTCGTCGTAACGCACCACTTCCATATACAACATCATCTCTTCAACAAGATGCTGCTAACAAAATCAACTTCCGTACACGTAAGACTATGATGGTTGCTCAACAGTTGTACGAAGGGATTAGTCTTGGTAAGAGTGGTACACAAGGTTTGATTACTTACATGCGTACCGACTCTACACGTATCAGCCCTGTTGCGCAAAATGATGCTGCAGGCTTTATTACAGAACGTTTCGGTGAAAATTACTCTAAACACGGTAGTCGTGTGAAAAACGCTTCAGGTGCTCAAGATGCCCACGAGGCTATTCGCCCATCAAACGTTAACCTAACACCAGAATCTATCGCAAAACACTTAGACAAAGACCAATTGAAACTCTACACATTGATTTGGAATCGATTTGTCGCAAGTCAAATGACAGCTGCGGTGTTTGATACCATGAAAGTTAACTTGGAGCAAAATGGCGTTCGCTTCACAGCTAACGGTAGTAAAGTCAAATTTGACGGTTACTTGGCTGTCTACAACGATTCTGATAAGAATAAAATGTTGCCCGACATGGTTGAAGGCGATGTTGTTAAGAAAGTTTCAACAAATCCTGAACAACACTTCACTCAACCACCTGCACGTTATTCTGAAGCCACATTGATTAAAACGCTTGAAGAAAACGGTGTTGGACGTCCATCAACATATGCACCAACACTTGATGTTATCCAAAGACGTTACTACGTTCGCTTGGTTTCAAAACGCTTCGAACCAACTGAATTGGGTGAAATCGTTAATAACTTGATTGTTGAATTCTTCCCAGATATCGTTGATGTCAAATTTACCGCTGACATGGAAGGTAAACTTGATGAAGTCGAAGAAGGAAAAGAACAATGGCAAAAAGTCATTGATGCTTTCTACAAACCATTTGAAAAAGAACTAGCAAAAGCAGAAACTGAAATTGAAAAAATTCAAATCAAAGATGAGCCTGCTGGTTTTGACTGTGACGTTTGTGGACACCCAATGGTAATCAAATTAGGACGCTATGGTAAATTCTACGCTTGTAGCAATTTCCCAGAATGTCACAATACCAAAGCCATCACAAAAGAAATTGGTGTGACTTGTCCAATTTGTGGCGAAGGTCAAGTGATTGAACGTAAGACAAAACGTAATCGTCTTTTCTATGGCTGTGACCGATATCCTGAGTGTGAATTCACTTCATGGGATAAACCAGTCGGACGTTCTTGTCCAAAATGTGGTCAATTCCTCGTTGAGAAGAAAATTCGTGGCGGTGGTAAACAAGTCGTCTGCAGCAACGAAGAATGTGACTACGAAGAAGCAAAAGTTAAATAAATCTTTCAAACCTTGCAAATTTTCTTTGTGAGGTTTTTTTAGGTCAGTTTTCATTGCCATTATAATAGACTTTTTGAATAATTGCCGTTATAACGGACTTTTTTTGATAAGTCTGTTATAATAGACTTATAAGAGAGGTGGCTTATGAATTATTTTGCATTAATTGGCGACATTATTGATTCAAAGAAAATCGATAATCGATACCAAGTTCAAAAAATATTAGAAACTTGCTTAAATGATTTGAATACAGAATTTAAAGAAGTATTGGTTTCAAAATTATCTATTACATTGGGAGATGAATTTCAAGGATTATTGACGCTTGATGCCCCTTTATTTCAAATTATTGACCGCATCAATCTCGCTATGCAACCTTATCAGGTACGTTTCGGAATTGGGATAGGAAAAATTCTAACAGACATCAATCCCGAACAAAGTATTGGTGCTGATGGTCCAGCTTATTGGCATGCCAGAAAAGCCATTAACTATATTCATCAAAAAAATGACTACGGCAATACACAAATTGCGGTTTCTTTTGATGATGAGAATCAAGTCAGCGTTGTTAATACCTTGATTGCAAGCAGCGAAGCTATTAAATCAGACTGGCGAGCAAGTCAAGAAATTATCTTAAAAGAATTATTAGCGCTTGGAATTTACGATGAGCAGTTCGACCAACAAATGCTTGCTAAACGATTAGAATTAACGACCAGTGCCTTATCAAAACGGCTTAAAAGCAGCAATATCAAAGTTTACCTTCGCGCACGAAAAACAGCTTTAAAATGCCTTAAACATCATGGAGAGGAGTTAGCTTAATGCCTATTACTGGACTTTCTCACTATCTCATTCAAAATCCCATTTTGACACTTTTCTTAATCTGTCACTTTTTATCTGATTTTCACCTACAAAGTCAAACAGTTGCAGATCGTAAAAACACAGAAAACAAATATCTTCTAATTCACCTACTTGGTGTCGCCTTTCCTTTGGTAATAGTAACTCTCTTTTTACCAAGTTTGTGGAAGATTAGTCTACTCATTTTCCTGACGCATTCAGTTATTGATTTTGGAAAATCAAACGTTGCTAACTGGCTTCGGTTAAATCCTATGACAACTTTCCTTCTTGATCAGATTTTACATTTAGTGATTATTGTTTTGTTAACACGTTATCAAGTAGATTCTAGTTTGATAACTAGCCAGGTTACAGGACCAGTTTTAAATATGATTTTATTTCTTGTCTTAATCACCAAACCAACGAATGTTGTCTTTAAAATCTTTTTTCAAAAATATCAACCACACGATAATCAGAAAATGGATACTATTGCAGGGGCTGGGGCGACTATTGGACTATTGGAACGTATTGTGATGAGTATTTGTATTATCTTTAATCAATTCGCCTCAATCGGTCTGGTTTTCACAGCAAAATCAATTGCACGTTATAATAAGATTTCAGAGAGCCCAGCTTTTGCAGAATATTATTTAATTGGTTCATTATTTAGTATCTTAAGTGTTCTATTAGCTGCTTGGATTTGTATATTCTAGGGAGGATAATCATGCATTTTGGCTTTTCTTATGTTGGATTGATCTTTTTAGTACTGCTAACTGTACCAAATCTTATTTGGACACGACATAAACCAAAAGATTATGACCACTATCAGTGCCAAGAAAATAAGTACTTAACCCTACTTGAACGTATTGGAGAAGTGCTTGTTACCTGTCTAGTTCTCATCTTTTCTGACTTTAACTGGCATTCTTGGACAAATTGGAATTGGTGGCTAATAGCAGCAGCTCTTTGCATGCTTCTTTATGAAATCTTTTGGATTCGTTATTTTATGGGATCAAAAAGGATGACTGATTTTTACGCCCCTATTTTGAAAATACCAGTAGCAGGAGCAAGTTTACCAATTTTTGCAGTTCTATGCCTAGCCATCTATGGTAAGAATCCTTTTTTAGCCTTAGCAGCAATTATTTTAGGAATTGGTCATATCGGCATTCACTTACAGTATCAGAATATGATTAGAAAAGATAATCATTGATTTTTACATAATTTTACTTACGTAAACAATTACAAGATTTTATTTGTATTTCACTGATTTTATGTTATGATAGTCAGGTATCAAAAATAGAAAGATTCAGATATGGGCCAACTCCCACATCTGGAAAATGAGTTTTAGGCTTTTCTAAGCTCATTTTTGGAGGTATTAGTATATTGTCTCAATCATCATACATTAACGTTATTGGAGCTGGTTTAGCTGGTTCTGAGGCTGCTTATCAGATTGCTAAGCGCGGTATTCCAGTTAAACTTTATGAAATGCGCGGTAAAAAAGCAACACCACAACATAAAACAGACAAATTTGCTGAACTCGTCTGCTCAAACTCGCTTCGTGGTGACAGTTTGACAAACGCGGTCGGTCTTTTGAAAGAAGAAATGCGCCGTTTGGATTCTGTTATCATGAAAGCTGCTGAAAGCACGCGCGTCCCTGCTGGTGGCGCTTTGGCTGTTGATCGTGATGGCTTTTCACAAATGGTAACAGACGAAGTCACAAATCATCCACTTATCGAAGTCATTCGTGAAGAAATCACTGAAATCCCAGATGATGCCATTACAGTTATCGCTAGTGGACCACTTACTTCAGATGCCTTGGCTGCAAAAATCCACGAATTAAACGGCGGCGACGGCTTCTATTTCTACGATGCGGCAGCACCAATTGTTGATAAAAGTTCTATCGACATGGATAAAGTTTACCTTAAATCACGTTATGACAAAGGGGAAGCTGCTTACCTTAACTGCCCAATGACAAAAGAAGAATTCATGGCTTTCCACGAAGCTCTTGTCAATGCTGAAGAAGCTCCGCTAAATTCATTTGAAAAAGAAAAATACTTCGAAGGTTGTATGCCAATCGAAATCATGGCAAAACGAGGCATTAAAACAATGCTCTATGGTCCTATGAAACCTGTCGGACTAGAATACCCAGAAGATTACAAAGGACCACGTGATGGCGAGTTTAAAACACCTTATGCCGTTGTTCAATTGCGTCAAGACAATGCAGCTGGTAGCTTATTTAACATCGTTGGTTTCCAAACACACCTTAAATGGGGAGAACAAAAACGTGTCTTCCGTATGATTCCAGGCCTCGAAAATGCTGAATTTGTACGTTACGGCGTTATGCACCGTAACTCATACATGGATTCACCAAACCTTTTGACAGAAACATTTGCTACACGTCAAAATCCAAATCTTTTCTTCGCTGGTCAAATGACTGGGGTTGAAGGTTATGTTGAATCTGCTGCATCAGGTCTTGTAGCTGGTATCAATGCTGTGCGTCGTTTCAAGGGTGAAGAACCTGTTATTTTCCCTCAAACAACAGCTATCGGTGCTTTACCACACTACATCACTCATGCTGAAAGCAAACATTTCCAACCAATGAACGTTAACTTTGGTATCGTTAAAGAACTCGAAGGACCACGTATCCGTGATAAAAAAGAACGTTACGAAAAAGTTGCTGAACGTGCTTTGAAAGACTTAGAAGAATACCTTAACGTTTAAACCTATTAATCAAAGAAGAGGTGACATCATGTTTCCAATTCAATTAGGATTAAAAGCTAGCTGCGCTCCAGAGCAAGTAGCTAGTCGTCTAAAATATCATCCAGATGTTTTTGAATTTTTCACAAGCGAAGCTGATTATACAACTGATGGCTTAAAACAACTAGAAGAAGCTATCAAGAAAGTAAAATCAAGTGGTGTAAAGACTATCGTTCTTCATCATCCCATGAAGTACCAAGGAAAGCGTTTGGAATTAGTAGCTCATCCAAAAAATAATGCTGAATTGGTTAACTTTATCGATTTTTCAACACAAAAATTACTTGATTTAGCAAAAAAATACGACTGTAAAGTGCTGGTTCACGGCTCTTACGAGTTAGAAGAAGCTGAACTATTAGAACCTTTTGCTTCAATTGAGGATGCTCGTCAGTATCTTTTCTCTCGCATGGATCATTTTTGCCATATTGGTAAAGGTTATATCATGTTTGAAAATGGGATTTCAAGGCTCTATGCCTATGGAGATCCTAAATTTGATGGCTTGCTAGCGAAAAAAGCTTACCCGCTTGCCTATGATATTTCTCATGCTTTTATCTATCTTCACGGTGATAACGAGGCTCTTCAACAGTCTCTAAAGACTTTGAAGGATCATATCGTTCATTACCATTTAGTAGATTCTCTAGGTAAAACCCATGATAGCCTGACACTCGGACATGGAAAAATCGATTGGGCTAAAGCTTTGCCACTCTTTAACGAAAAAGCAAGTAGTATCTACGAGATTAACTTAAAAGACTTAACTAATCCAGTTGAACAGCTCGAAAGTCATGCTTACCTAAAACAGATTGCACAAAGCTTGTAAGATAATACAAAACACAGAAGCCAATATACTTCTGTGTTTTTCTTACATTTTTGTAAGGTTTCATCCCCAAAACTGTAAGAAAAAAAGAGCTGATTTCCGATAAACTAAAGATGTCAATAAGAAAGGAGTAGCAGTATATGAAAGAAGAAATTAAACACTATCTTAGCCTATGGATTCATTTTTTCATTTGGATTGTATTGCTATTTCTGGGATCTATTGTTTATATCATCTCATATGCCTTTCGTATAACAAAGTAAAAGGAGGTGCTTAAAATGGTTGCACTATATAGTCTGATAAGTATTCTATTTATCATCATAGTAGGAGTAGCAAGCTTGGCTTTTTGGTACTGGAGTGGTAGAAGACCGCTAAAAGAGCGCTAAAAAGTTTTCAAAAGTAAAAGACTAACTAAGCATTTCTGAGCTTGAAAGGGTATAATGAAAAAAAGGAGAAATTATGTTACTAGAAATCAATCACTTAGAGAAAGTTTTTCGCACGCGCTTTTCAAAAGAAGTGACGCGCGCACTGCAAGACGTTGATTTTAAGGTTGATGAAAAAGAATTTATCGCAATCATGGGAGAATCCGGATCAGGTAAAACAACCTTGTTAAATATTTTGGCAACACTTGAAAAGCCAACAAACGGATCAGTTTTCCTAAATGGTCAAGAAATTACAAAAATAAAAGAAAGTAACTTAGCCGACTTTCGCTTAAAAAATTTAGGATTTGTTTTCCAAGATTTTAATTTGCTGGATACATTGTCTGTTAAGGATAATATCTTTTTGCCTTTAGTACTTGGGCGTGTTAACTATCAAGAAATGGAAAAATGCATTGCAGTACTCGCTCCTAAATTACACATAGAAGAGCTGCTTGAAAAACGTCCATTTGAACTATCTGGTGGTCAAAAACAACGTGTTGCTATCGCTCGTAGTTTGATAACAAATCCGCAACTTCTTTTAGCTGATGAACCAACAGCAGCGCTAGACTACAAGAATTCAGAAGATATTCTAAATCTTTTTGAAGAAATCAATAACGATGGTCAAACACTTCTTATGGTAACTCACTCCGCAAATGCAGCAAGTCATGCCAAACGTGTGTTGTTCATCAAAGACGGTCGTATTTTCCACCAAATTTACCGTGGAAATAAAACCAATCAAGAGTTCAGTAAAGACATTTCACTTGCGATGACAGCCCTTCTAGGAGGTGAGTAAGATGTTCTATGCTAAATTAGCTTGGTCAAACCTCAAAAAATCATTTAACATCTTTGCCCCATTCTTACTAGCAAGTATTGTACTGTTTATCCTAGATTGTTCTACACTATTGATTCTTTACAGTCCAGTCTCTGATGACATGCAGTATAGCAATTCCGTTCTTGGTCTTGCAATTATTGTCCTAATGATTTTCACAATCATCATGGAAGTTTATAGTTACAATTTCTTGTTAAAGCAGAGAAGTAAAGAATTTGGTCTATATAATATCTTAGGGATGAATCGTAAACAGGTTAGCTTAGTATCAACGATTGAATTAATTCTGTCATTCATTGGTATTATCATACTAGGTAGTGTGCTGTCCGCAATTTTTTCTCAGCTTTTCTACCTCATCTTCGTCAACCTGTTACATTATGATAAGCTCATTTTGTCTTTATCACCTGTAGCATTTATCCTAAATATTGTTGCATTTGCGGTAATTTTTGCCCTACTAGAAATCGTAAACCTCATCACCATTCATCGTTCATCACCTCTTAGTTTGTTTAAACGCCAAGAAAAAGGTGAAAAAGAACCCCGAGGCAATATCATTTTTGCATTACTCAGCCTTATCTGCCTCGGTTCTGGTTATTATCTATCAGTAACTTCTGAAAAAATAGCTGCGCTAGTAGTCGTATATCGTTTCTTTATCGCAGTAGTTTTAGTCATTATTGGTACCTATCTCTTTTACATTAGTTTTATGGCTTGGTACCTAAAACATCGTCGCAAAAATAAAAAATATTTTTACACGCCCGAACATTTTGTAACAACTTCACAAATGATTTTCAGAATGAAACAAAATGCAGTTGGTCTAGCTAATATCACGTTACTTGCCATCATGTCTTTTGTAGCGATTGCGACAACAACATCATTGTACGTCAGTGGACAAAATCAACTTGATACCTTGTTTCCTGAACATACACAGATTACGTTGACTAATTACATTAACTCAAATGACGATTCAAAAACGCTCACTGAAGGTGATTTTACTGATATTCTCAAAAGACAAGTTAGTGATAAACTCGGAAAATCAAATGATGATTTTCTAACTTATCAATCCGATATGGCAGCTTTCTCTGTTCCGACAGGAAAGTCAATGAAACTTACAGATAATGATGTTAAACACCCTAATATCAATGCATTTGGATCTGTTTATATGACAACACAAGATGATTTCAGAGCGCTAGGGAATGATACTCCAATACTAAAAGACGGTCAAATCGCTTTTTACAAACAAAAAGGAGATAGCCAACTTGAGAGATTAACTTTATTTGATAAGACATTTAAAAATGTTAAAAACTTCAAGTCAGCAACATTCCCAGAATTCGGAAATTCTTACAATCCATGTGTCATCATCTTTAGTAGTGATTCAGAATTAACAGAAGTTGAGAACCTTTTTAAGGCGCATCGTATGCCAATGCAAGAGAACTTAATTGCCTATGGTAATTTGACAAAAAATGAAGTTAACCAAATCTCTAAAGATATGGTATTGCCTGACGATGATGTTCATCAAGAAGTTCAAGGTATCGTTGAAACGAAAGAAAACTTCAGAAATGAAATGTATGCTATTACTGGAGGATTCCTCTTTACAGGCTTCTTACTTGGCCTTAGCTTCTTACTTGGCGCCGCCCTAATCATCTACTATAAACAATTAACAGAAGGAATCGAAGATAAAAAATCATACAAGATTTTACAAGAAGTCGGTATGAGTAAAGAAGCTGTGAAAAAAGCCATCAATTCACAAACCTTACTTGTTTTCTTCATGCCACTTGGAGTTGCAATTGTGCACTTTATCTTTGCGTCAACAATGTTAAAACAAATGCTCTTACTCTTTGGTGTAACTGGCTCAAGTATGATTATTGTGAGTGGTATTACAATACTAAGCCTCATTATCATTTACTTCTTAATCTATAAATTTACTAGTCGAACATACTACAAAGCAATCGAGCGCTAATCATAAAACTACTCTTTTAAATAAAAACTCCAAAAAAATTTTGATAAGAAAGTTCAGCTGAAAATGGTCGTAATGACCATTTTTTGCTACAATTGAAAATATGAAACAAGGAAAAATTTATATTGTCGAAGACGATCAAACCATCGTAACTTTGCTAAAGCAGCACTTGACTAAATCCTATGACGTTTTTAGTGTCAACAATTTTCGTGCTATTAAGCAAGAGATCGAAGAAATAAAACCAGATCTTATTTTGATGGATATTACACTGCCTTACTTTAATGGCTTTTACTGGACGACCGAAATCCGTAAAACCATGACTTTACCTATTATTTTTATCTCTTCAAGCGATGATGAAATGGATACTGTCATGGCACTTAACATGGGAGGAGATGACTTTGTCTCTAAACCATTCTCTCTAACTATTTTGGATGCCAAGATTTCAGCATTTTTGCGTAGAGCATACCAGTTCACTTCTGATAACTATCAACTTGATGAGTTTTCACTGTCACGTGATGGTATTTTGTCAAATGGAAGCGAGCAAATTAATCTTTCTCCAACAGAAAATAAAATTCTAAGCATCTTGTTTGAGCGTCAAAATCAAGTCGTCCCAAAAGAAGAATTGCTAGAAAAACTATGGGAGAACGAAAGTTTTATCGACCAAAATACTTTGAGTGTTAACATGACACGCCTACGCAAAAAAGTGCAGCCAATTGGCTTTGATCGCATCCATACCGTGAGAGGAGTAGGGTACCTTCTAAAATGATCCACAAATTTTTTAAAGAATATAGTATATGGTATTTGACTTATGCTATATTAGCAAGTCTGTTTCTAATAACATTTTTCCTATTTCATTTGCCACTTACGTATTTTGAAGTCAGTTTTAGCCTTAATATTACAATACTAATTTTCATCAGTATACGACAATACTGTAAATTTAAGAAAAAACAAGTAATTTTACAACAATTTATTTATGTAAAAGAATTAGATGACTTTTACTTGCCATCTGAAGAAGCATTTAAAAACATTATTTTTAAGCAAAAAGAAGAACAAGCTACTGAAGTTTTAAATCTTAAAACACAAATCGAAAACATCCAAGATCTGATTAAAATGTGGTCACATCAGATGAAGGTTCCTTTGTCAGCATTATCTCTTATGGCTCAAACAAATCAACTTCAACAAAAAGAGGTTGAACAACAACTAAATCGACTCCAGAATTATTTAGACACTTTGTTAAACTATTTGAAGTTTAATCAGAATAAAGATGATTTTCGTTTTGAAAAAATTTCAGTTAAAGATTGTGTAACTGAAATTGTAAAAAAATACCGTGTTTCTTGTCTACTAAAGCATCTTTCTGTAGAAGTTAGCGGTGATTGGCAACTCAACTCAGATCGTAAATGGATAAATTTTGCTCTTACACAGCTTATTGATAATGCCATTAAGTATTCAAAAGATGGCGGAAAGATTTCTATTCAAATATCTAAAGGTTGTATTGAAATATCAGACAATGGTATTGGCATACTTGAAGAAGATTTGCCACGAATTTTTGAAGAAGGCTTTACTGGTTTTAATGGTCACGAACATCAAAAAGCAACTGGTCTTGGTCTTTATATGACAAAACAAGTCTTAGATAGTCTTAATCTAAATATTTCTATCAAAAGTCAAATCGAGCAAGGAACTCAAGTTTTCATTACACCTCAAAAATAAAAGCAAGACTATTTGTCCTGCTTTTATTTTTATCAAAATGTTTATTGGGAAAGTAATTTTAAAAGGTGACACTAGAATCCATATTTTTATTTATGTAAAATATGGATTCTAGTTTTATTTTCTATAAAGACATCTGGTCTTTGGTTTAATATTATAATTTGTCCAAAGCATTTTTCTGTTCATCATTGACAATATGGGTATATAAGTCGGTAACTTGAGTACTTGCATGTCCCAATTGGTGGCTGACGAGTACTTGTGATTTAGTAGCCCCATACAATCTTGTTGCCAAAGTGTGACGTAGCTTGTGGGGTGTCACACGAACCTTAAAATCTTGCGAATACTTAGCAACTAATTTTTCAATACTTGAAGCATCGATACGATTTGGAACACCACGGTATTCCGTTAAAAATAGTGCTTGATCTTGTTTTTCTGCTTTATAACGAGGTGCTCGAATTTTCAAATACTCCTCAAGATAAGGTTTAGCAAAAGCAGCAACGTTAACAGAATCGCGTTTGCCACCTTTACGAGTAACTTCGATAACCATCATATTAAGGTTTAAATCTTTTAAATCAAGATTAACAGCTTCAGATAAACGAACTCCTGAGGCAAGAAGAAGTGAGATAATCGCTAAATCACGTTCCTTATTCTTCTGGAAGGAGGAGAGGGCACGGTGAGAGAGCTTATTTTGGTACTCTTTATCGATATACTCGATAAAGGCCATAGTTTCATCACCTAAAAAGAGCTTCCCTTTAATGTTTTCAGCACGAGCAGCCAAGGTTTCCTTCTTTTTCTTGGTCGAAATCTTTTTCATGACATTTCGATAGAAGTAGGGGTCACCATTTTCGTCCTCGACCTCTTCTGTCAGATATTTAAATAAGCTTGAAAGTGCTGAGAGAGTGCGGTTGATAGTGGTTTGTGAAACCCCTTGCTTAGTTGAATAGGTATTTAAAGAAGGACGTTCACGTAGATAAAGAACGAAGGATTCCATATCTTTTTTTGATAAATGTTCTAAAGTACTTAATTCAATATCAGCAATTTGATTAGCATTTGAAATACCTGAATCAAGAATCCATTCAAAGAATCGTCGATATTCCTTGAGGTATTCATACAAGGTTGTAAAACTATATGGTACAGAAAGTTTTGATTGGTAATAGTCAAGGACATACCAAGGCATTATATTTTTTAGTTCATCAATTTTTTCAAGTAATTTTTCACGTTTCATCTAAAAATCTCCCTAGATGTCTTTATAATAGTAGTTTATCATAGACTGATTTGTTTTTCAAGAAAATTACAGTTTTTCGGAAAGATGTAATGAGAAAAAATCATAGAAAGAGATATCATCTTTTTATGTCTTTTTACAAAAAATCTGTTATATCAACGTTTTTAATGCTTTTTAGAATTTTTGACTAACTTGTACTCTTACTTTTGATTTTATTTTTCTGTTTTAAAAAATCTCTGACAAATGATTTATCTGTCAGAGATTAACAATCTATTTTAAATATATTCTATGATATATTATTACGTTATATATTTGATATTTTAAGCTTATTCGACGAATTCTATGATTCTTCCTTTGCAATGCTTAATTAACTCATAATCATGTGTTACCACGATGATAATCTTTCCTGTTTGGGCCATTTGCTGCAAATCTTCAATCATCTTGTCCATTTGTTGCCTACATAAACCGCTTGTTGGCTCATCTAAGACAACAATTGGCTTATTTGAAGCTTTTGCCATGGCTAACAATAAACGTTGTTTTTCACCGCCCGACAAACTTTGTGGGTGTCGATTTATTTTATCTATTAATCCAAACTGTGTAAGCGCATCCTTTTTGATAGCATCATCATCACTAACCAGCGAAATTTCTGACCAAACAGACTCTGTAAAGAGCTGATAATTCACGTCTTGAACCACCTCACTTAGCCATTTATAGCTTGGTTTGACGAGTTTCTTATCGTAGTATGTTTTTCCTTTGAATTTCTTATTTAACCCCGATAGGCATCTTAAAAAAGTTGTTTTCCCGATACCATTTTTCCCGATGATAAAGTTAATGCCTTGATCGATACCTAGATTGAAATCAAAAATTTTCTTTGGCTGGTCGTCGTGTTGATAGCTATAACGTTGACAAATCAACTTGCCATTTGCCTGATTTGAAGAGTATTTTGATTGTTTTTGGTACGAGCAAATCTTGATGAGCTCAGATTTGCTGATTTCTGTCAATGCGCGCAAATTTTTCGCTTGAATCAAGTCATCATTAACCGCTGAAATGGGATAAACATGCGCTTTATTGTCAGAAATAAGGACAAACTGGTCCATCAAATCTTTCAGATAATAAAGTCGATGTTCAGCAATGATAATGATTTTTCCAAGCTCTTTAAGCTTTATCAAAACGCGTTTAAAGCGAGAGATTGCCTCACGGTCCAACGATGACGATGGTTCATCAAAGAGATAAATGTCATTATCCATGCAAGCAACGCTGGTAATAGCAAGTAATTGCTTTTCACCACCTGATAAAGTAAAAATATCACGGTCAAGCAAATCCTGCATTTCTAATAAATCCGTGTAATAGTTGATACGATCAAAAATGTCTTTGGCAGGAATATTGCGATTTTCAAGTGCAAACGCCATTTCATCCGTTGAATTAACGGCATAAAATTGCGTTTTAGGATTTTGAAAAACACTAGCCACTACTTGACTTCTTTCAGCCATATCCAAATCAAGCAAACTTTCTCCATCATAAGTCATATCACCAGATAACTTAGCAGGCTGAAAATAAGGAATTACCCCATTAATCGCCTTCAAAAGACTACTCTTTCCGCAACCTGAACTCCCTGTTAAAACAGTAATTTCTCCTGGTTTAAAACTTAAATTGATATCTTCTAAGATTGGCTGGTCATAAGTTAGTGAAAAATGGTTGAGTTTTAGCATAGTTTTAACTCCAAATCATTAAGATTAAAATGGTCAACATGGCAAACATCCAAAAATAATCAAGTAATCTCAAGCGACTCTTTGAAATACTTGAACGTTCCTGACCGACTGTCATACCTCTGGTTGTTGCCGAAATAGCCACATCATCTGCCGTGCGGGACAAACACATCAAAAGCGGAACAAATCGGTATTCAATCATGCGTAAAGGTTGACGGAAGAATTGACTAGTCACCAAACCCTGCAAGTACATAGCTTCCTTGATTTGGCGATAATCTTCTTTTACCGTATAAAAAAAGCGAAACATGACTGATAAAGGAATAATTAAACTATCTGGACACTTCATTTTCTTTAAAGAAGCTACTAAGTCGCTCATGGTTGTCGTTAAAAGACTGTATTCTCCCATGGCAAGCCCTGGTCCCATCCGTAAAACGATAATAGAAAAGAATAACACAACAGACGCTCCAATGCCGCTAAACGCATGCAAGCCTGCATAGTATTGCAATACTAAAGCAAAAATCATTAAACTTGCTCCCTTAAGGGCTTTGCTTACTTTTCTTTCTAGCAGTAAAAAAGCATAAGGCAAAAAGGTTACAATCAAACCAATAATCGGGTAGCTTCTTTGCAAATTGCCAAATAGCAAAACAAAGGAAATGACAACTGTCATTAGTAATTTTGTTCGAAAATCTAACTTCATCTCATTCACTCTCAAAATGCATCTTGGCCGCACCAAGCGACCAAGTTTGCATTCATTTTTTGTATTTTACGCCATTTCAAGTTTTTGGAAATGTTTTTTCAGCATCTTGACACCAATTGTTGCTCCTAGGTAACCACCTACTGCTCCTAGGGCAAGAACTGGGAAGAATGACCAATAAGGTAAGATACTCATCATTTTATCAGCGTAAGCTTGACCATAGCCTTCTTCGACCAAACGTTGCACATAAGCAGCCCTAGAAACATAAATCGGAATCATATTGAAACCAAATGATAAACAATAGACAGTAAAAGCCCACTTCGTGTGATTTACGCTAGCATAGCCACCTTTTTTCAAAATGTATTCAGCTACTAAAGATAAGAGTGTCATTCCTGGTAGGATATAAATTCCGTGACCTGTGACAGTAAAAACAAGTCCGATAATGACTCCCATGATTAAGACCATACCAAAACGGTGAATCTTGGTGCTGTAAAGCATAAAGACAGGACCAGCAAAAAGCCCGCATAGAAAAGGAATGAATGGCATAAAAATCGGAATCAACCCAAACATGCCACTAGCAAAAATAGCTATAAAAACTAAGAGTGAAAATAAACCAGCATTAATCAAATCTTTAACAGTGAAGGAATTTGTTTTCATCTTTTTCTCCTAAGCATTCTTTTGATATTTGAACTCTTCAATTTTTTGCGATGTTTCAATGAGATCACGGTAAACAGCTGATTTTTCAAGCAAATCACGATGCTTACCAATACCGTCAACCTGACCATCTTTCATCACAACAATCTTATCTGCATTTTCAATTGATTTGAGGCGATGTGAAATGATAATGACGGTTTTACCTTGTAATAAATAATTTAAACTATCTTGAATCAACTTTTCATTTTCAATATCGAGTGATGAAGTGATTTCATCAAGGATAACAATTGGTGCCTGTTTCAAAATGGCACGTGCAATAGATATACGTTGACGTTCTCCGCCAGATAATTTTGCACCATTTTCACCAATTCTTGTTTCATAACCTTCAGGTAATTTTTCAACAAAATGTTGACAATTTGCCAGACGAGCAGCTTCTTTTACTTCTTCATCTGTTGCATCTGGTCGACCAAGGCGAATATTTTCCAAAATCGTATTATCAAACAACGTAACGTCTTGAAAGACAATTGAGATGTTATCAAATAAACTATTGGTGCTAATGTCTTGGATGTTCTTGCCGTCAATAGTGATTTGACCTTCTTGATAATCATACAAGCGAGATAAAAGTCTTAATAGGGTTGTTTTACCACATCCTGATGGTCCGACAAGTGCTGTGATTTCATTTTGTTTGGCAACAAAAGATACACCGTCGATAATCTTTTGTCCATCTTTATAGGCAAAGCCAACATTTTTGAGTTCGATGTCAAAATGCTTGAGAGTAACATCTTGTCCACTTTGTTGTTTGACTGCACGAAGTTCTTTAATATTTTTAACAGCTGAGTCAATGTAGAGAATTTCACCGACATTTAAAACAATGTTTTCAGTACTGTCAGAAACTTTGATAGCAAGTAGAATAAACATCAGCAAAACCAGAAGACTCACTTGACCTTGGAAATAAAGATTTGTTCCAACCAAAATCACCAATCCGATTGTCAATCTGATAATTGAGTTGGATATATTAATTGGAATACCTTGAAGAACTTCAGAAATAATATGGATTTTTTCACTTTTTTCCATTTGCTGATAAAGCTTATCATGGATGGTTTGTCTTAAATTGTAAGCTTTTATTTCTTCCTGTAATTCAATAGCTTCTTGGAAACTATCAGAGTTTTCGCGGAGCTGTTTCCAGTATTTCTTAACAGCTTTCTTTTGCATATTTTTTGACAAAATAAGTGCTAAAAAAGCTAGAAAAATGGGGACAAAAATACACAAAGCTAAAGGAAGATTGATGAAAAAAAGCGTAATCGTTAATAAAATAAAGTAAAGGACAAAGCCAATCGTTTTAGAAATCGCATGGCTAAGAGCATGTTCAAGACGTTCCACATCACTCATCAAGGTTTGTGACAAATCTGTCAAATCACGTTGTGAGAAATACGATAAAGGCATTTTTTGTAAAGTATCAGCAATATCGATCCGAAGATCAGCACTTTCTTGATAAGTAGCCGTATAAGTCGCATTATAATCGATGTAGAAAAAGCCATAAGTCACTGCAGCAACTAAAACTAAACCTAGAATAACTGTCCAAAAAGAAAGAGTTTCCTGTGCCAAAATATGCTTGATGTAGTACATCATCAAGATAATCGGTGTTAATTCTGCTGCTGATACAAATAATCCCGTGACGCAAGCATATAATAAACGACTTGCACCGTGTTCAGTCAAGGCAAAAAGTTCTTGTAATTTCTTTTTCATGACACCCTCCATTCATTTGCTGATGCGTAAAGATCGCTAAAGGCTTTATATTTACCACCTTTTTCCAGTAATTCATTACTGTTACCACGTTCAATAATTTGACCTTTATCAATCACTAAAATATCATCAACACCTTTAATTGATGACAAACGGTGTGCAATGATAATAACCGTTTTATGAGCAATCAAATTAGCAAAAGCTTTTTGGATTTGGTATTCGTTATTAACGTCTGTAGAAGCTGATGCTTCATCTAAAATAACGATTTTAGCATCTTTTAGAATGGCGCGTGCGATAGCAATACGTTGTTTTTCACCACCTGAAAGATAAACACCTTTTGAACCAATCATCGTTTGTTCACGTTCAGGGAATTTATCAAGAATTTCTTCACATGAGGCTAGTGCCAAGGCTTTCATAACCTCTTCATCGTTTGCATTTGGATTACCGATTTTGACATTGTCAAAAATAGACATTTTAAAAAGTTTTGATTGTTGAAAGACAAATGCAATTTGTCTCATCAAAGCATCCTGACTATAGGATTCAATGGGTTTTCCACCTAATTTGATACTTCCGCTATCAACTCGATAATGTCCAGCAATCAATTTGGCAATTGTTGATTTCCCACTACCACTACTTCCAACAAAGGCATAGACCTTGTTTTCTTCCAATTCAAATGACAGATTGTCAATAACTTTTTGATCTTCATAACCAAAACTTACGTGATCAAAGATGATATTACCATTTTCAAGAAGTTCTTCATCTCCAAGAGCTACACGATGGCTGGTCATATCATTGTACAAAGTTTCAATCTTTTCTGCCGAGACACTTCCTTTATACTGATACATGAAAACATACATGATTCTCATAAAGGTAACATACAGCAAACCAACCGCAAAATAGAAGAAAATAAATTTTGGTAGCAAAGCTAATTGTTGTGATTGCGGTACGAAATATAAGTAAATTGGCACAATCAAAGTTGCGTAAGTCGCAAACATTACTTGAAAGATAATGAAGGCTGTACGACAAGAAAAGCTATAATTGAGAGCATAATCTGAATAAGATTTAATAGCTGTATAAAGAGCTTTAAAGGATTGTACAGAAGTTTTAAAAATCTTGATAACTTGCATCCCGCGAACATATTCAACGGTTTCACTATTCATTTTTTCCAAAGCTTTCATATAAGCATCCATGAACTCAGCGTTTCCCATCATCTGTTTAATCTGCAACAAAGCAACGACTGCTAACAGAATTAAAGCAAGTCCCAGATAAACATTAACTGCAAAAGTTGCAAGGACCAGCAATAACAAAGTCATGACACTTGTTGTATTATCAGGAATTAAATGAGCAACAATCGTATGTGTTTCTGCAGCATTATCATCAATGGTTTTACGAATGTATCCTGATGTATGAGTATCAAAATAAGCAAAATTTGATTGACTCAAAGCATCAATCCCTTTTTTTCTAAGATTAGTTTCCAAACGAAAAGCTACTATGTGGGTTAATAGCCCTGAAATGAGGTAAATACCAATCCCAGTCATCATAAAACCAACAACCGTTTTTGCATAATGGGCAATATTTGTCGCATTATTCTGAACAATTAGATGATTTAAAAAGAGATACATGTCATAAAAAGCACCAATCGTAAAAACAGTTGACAAAGCTGCTAATAAAATAGCAAGATAAGCCAAATACTTAAACTCAGGCACATAAGAAAATAACTTTTTATAAACCTTAATCATATGAGCTCCTTCTTATTTTTATCCAAAATATTGATAAATAGGCATTTAAACATTATAATGGATTTGACATACATTCTAGCATGTAATAATTATGTATTCAATGCATATTCAGCAATATTGGCGAATTGTGCTATTCGTCCAATCGTGTTATTTTAAAAAGGAGATTTCATGTCAGCCATCTTTTTCAATGATAACATCAAGCAAAAAGCTATTTTACTCCCTAATTGCAGCCGCTTTGCTCCACACGGTCAAAGTTATTACTTGTCATGTGATGATTTAGAAGGATTTTATTGGACCTATGAGACTGAATACTTCCGAGTTAGTATTTTTGATTTTACTCTAAAAAAGGAAACTATCTATTGTTGCGATTTGTCGGCTTTTCCTGATACTGCCCTCTTTTCAGCCCATGTCATTTCTGCTAATGGTGAAATCTTGCCACCTTACCAGCAACTCTCAAGTAACGATAGCTTTGTGATTTGCAATCAACATCAAATTCTTCAGACTTTACTACATGAGCACACTAATTTTCAAGCCGTTTGCTTTGATTTTAAACAAAAAATCATCGATGACTGCCTTGTCGGACGCTACCAATTAAACCCTGATGATTTATGTCATATTTTCAAAGAAGCCAATCACTTTCTGGGAGCAGGACTTGGAAAAATTGCTGATGATATTTTACACTATAAGTTGGGATCTTCTGCCAGCGAACTTTTCTATGAAATCAAGGCTAAAGAATGGCTAAGCGTCATTATTAATAACTATTATGCCGCACAAGATGAACAAGAAATGAGCCAAGAAGATAGCCTCGCTTTGGATAATGTCCGCCATTATATCAATGATCATCTGATGGCAACAATTCCACAAGATTTACTGGCTAAAATTGCTATGATGAGTAAAACCAAGCTCAAAACAGCCTTTAAGACCAAGTATCATATGACAATTACCGAATACATCCAACGACGTCGTATGGCGCTAGCAGAGCACTTATTAATGACAACCCAACTAGAAATTAAGGAAGTGGCTATTGCGGTCGGCTATACCTCTCACAGCCGTTTTGCTAGCCTATTTAAAAAGTATATCGGTGTTTACCCGCATGATATCAAAAAACAAACTACTCCTAACAAAGAAAAACGCCCATGCCATGATTGCCTCAATAAATTCTGTGAAGCAAAGGTAGAAAGAAATAACTAAATCAAACACAAAAAAACCGAGAACTACTTCTCGGTTTTTTAACAATTATTTTTTATTGCGTTTTTTCTTAGCTTTTTTCATTTTATTTGCCATGCGTTTCATTGATTGTTTCATGGCAAATTCGCCGATTTTACCTTTGAATCCGCCACCCATCATTTGGCTAAGGTCCATATCACCACCGAGCGCTGATAGGTCAGGCATACCGTTTCCGCCCATCATACCTTCAAGTGATGACATGTCCATACCGTTTGGCATGTTTTTAGGAAGGTTATTTGGGTTGATACCCATTTTCTTCATCATTTTTTCCATGTCACCAGACATGACACCTTGCATCATTTGTTTTGCTTGGTTGAAATCTTTGATGAATTTGTTGACATCAACAAAGCTGTTACCTGAACCAGCTGCAATACGACGGCGGCGGCTAGGTGTTAGCAAATCAGGATTTTCACGTTCTTCAGGCGTCATTGATGACACGATAGCACGTTTACGAGCGACAGCTTTTTCATCGACCTTGAAGTTCTTAAGAGCTGGGTTGTTAGCCATACCAGGAATCATCTTAAGAAGATCTTCCATTGGTCCCATATTTTGCACTTGGTCAAGTTGTTCGATGAAATCGTTGAAGTCAAAGGTATTTTCACGCATTTTTTCAGCGAGTTCCATTGAACGTTTTTCATCGTATTCTTGACTGGCTTTTTCAATCAATGTAAGCAGGTCACCCATACCAAGGATACGGCTTGACATACGATCTGGGTGGAATGTTTCAATATCAGTGATTTTTTCACCAGTACCAGTGAATTTGATTGGTTTACCAGTGATTTCACGAATTGAAAGTGCTGCACCACCACGAGTATCACCATCAATCTTAGTCAAGACAACCCCTGTGATATCCAATTGTTTGTTGAATTCATCAGCGACGTTGGCAGCTTCTTGACCAATCATGCTATCAACAACCAAAAGAATTTCATTTGGTTTCGCAAGAGCTTTAACATCACGGAGTTCTTCCATGAGTTTTTCATCAATTTGCAAACGACCAGCCGTATCGATGATAACGTAATCGTTGTGGCTTTCTTTAGCCTGTGCAAGACCGTTTGTTACGATTTCAACGGCTGAGTGGTCAGTTCCCATATCAAAGACTGGAACGTTGATTTGGCTACCAAGAGTCTTCAATTGGTCGATGGCTGCTGGACGATAGATATCAGCCGCAATCATCATTGGACGAGCTTTTTCTTCTTTAATCAGCTTGTTAGCCAATTTACCAGCAAATGTTGTTTTACCAGCACCTTGAAGACCAACCATCATAATGATTGTAGGAATTTTAGGTGATTTTTCAAGCTCAGCTGTTTCAGAACCAAGGATTTCTGTTAATTCTTCGTTAACGATTTTAACGATTTGTTGAGTTGGGTCAAGTGTATCAATGATTTCGTGACCAACTGCACGTTCACGAACGCGTTTGATAAATGTTTTAACGACTGGCAAAGCAACGTCGGCTTCAAGCAAAGCCAAACGAATCTCTTTCGTTACTTCCTGAACATCTTTTTCAGATAGCTTTTTCTTTCCGCGAATATTTTTAAAAACCCCTTGCAGGCGTTCTGTCAAACTTTCAAAAGCCATAATAAATTCTCCTACCTAAATCTATAAATTATCAATTATCTGTAAATTAATCTCGGTTATCAATACTGCTCAAAATCGCAATTTTTTCTTTCAAAAAGTCATCTGATGGGTATTTATCCAAAATCTCATCAAAAATCTGACTACGAACAATATAGTCCGAATACATGTGTAGCTTCATCTCATAAGCTTCTAAAATCTTTTCAGTTCGCTTGATATTGTCATAAACTGCTTGACGACTAACGCCGAATTCCTCAGCAATCTCAGCCAAGCTATAGTCATCCGCATAATACAGTTCAATATAATTCATCTGCTTGTCCGTTAACAAAGCAGCATAGAACTCAAAAAGAGCATTCATACGATTGGTTTTTTCAATTTCCATAGCCTTTATTTTACCATATTTTGACTGATTTTAATAGTCAGAATTGGTTAATCAGACTTATTTTGATATTTTTGTAAACGATACCAGAAATATCGCTAAAAATAGGGCAACACTATGATGTGCTGTCCTATTGATTTTAATTATTCTCCAAATAAAATTCGAAGCGGTCGCCAACATACTGACTGTGAACATACTCGAATGGACGTCCATCTGAGAAATATGACACCTGAGTCAATGCAAGCACCGCATGATTTTTAGGCACTTTAAGATAATTAGCCACGCGCTCACTGGCATTTTTCGCATAAATAGTCTGCTGACTCTTACCAATCTCATAGCCATTATCCGTCAAAGTCTGGAAGAAATGCTCTGTAATGTCTTCACGATTAAACGACTGAATCAACTTCTCAGGAATTGATGCTACCTCAAAAACCAAAGGCACATTATCCGCATAACGCACGCGCTCCATACGCACCACATAATCGCTAGCCTTAAGCTGTAACTGCTGAATCTCAGTGTCATTAGCTGGCTTACGTTGATAAGAAATCAACTGTGAAGACGGCATCTTACCTTGCGAACGCACAATCTCCGTAAAACTCGTTGTCCCGCGCATCTTCTCTTGCACACGATGACTAGCCACATAAGTCCCACTACCCACACGACGCTCAAGAATCCCTTCTTCCACCAAAAGCGTAATCGCCTGACGAAGCGTCATACGACTCACCTCGTAGTCATCTGCCAAATCACGCTCACTCGGCAAACGCTGACCAATCTCCCAAACGCCCCCATCAATCTCTTTCTTAATCGCATCATGAATTCTAATATACGCTGGAACCATAACCTACTCCCATTCTGTTCTAAATAACTTAGCTCTATTTTAGCATAAAATCAAGGAAGTTTTTAGTCACCGTATGATTTCTTTTGGAAAATGGCGGGAGAGCAAAAGGCAAGAAACTTAACTTTAATGATTAAACAGACTTGGAGTATCATTATGGTGTAGTCGATTACACTTATCTACCTTTATGTAAATATCCTTCAGGAGGTTGATGCTTGTTAAAACTGCTTCTCCTGTATTTAACTTCTTCACCTGATTTATCTGATTTTCAGATAAGTGATTTTGTATCGACTTTAATTCATCAGGAGAGGTAAGTCGATGAACCAATAATGTCCCAACCTGCCCTAGGAGCACCTTATCTACATCATTTGGATTCTGTGTAGTTAAGAACAGAAAAATTCCTTTCTTTCTTCCTTCACGTGCTATACTGTTCAATCCGGTATAAAATGTAAATCCTTCATTATTGACTCCCTTTGTATATCTATGTACTTCATCAACAAACATCACAAACGGTTTTATTACTTTTGAACTTAAATTAACTAAATGGTTTGAAATTAGATCAATAATCATCCCCCCAATACCATCAGTTATTCCAATTTGAGAAGCATCTATATA
>NZ_JAWVPQ010000013.1:0-45993 GCF_046592795.1 Streptococcus sp. TATVAM-FAB8 | reverse complement strand
GATGACAACGTTATCAATGGCTAATTTTATAGCATATAGTTTTGCGCCTACACTTATTTTTAACATTTTGTTGTATTTGATATTCCAGAAATTGTTTAAAAAAGTATATTTTAACGCTTAGATTACCATAACAAAACATAAATGTAACAATCACGTAATATTAATTGCGTGATTTTTTGGTAAAATAATAATGTCTTATCAAAAAGGAGTAGTTTAATTAATATGAAAAAAAGAATTTTATCAGCTGTTCTTGTCAGTGGTGTGACACTCGGAACAGCGGCCGTAACTGTAAATGCGGACGATTATGATACACAAATTGCTGCACAGGATGCTGTAATCAGCAACCTAACTTCAGAACAAGCTGCAGCTCAAAGTAAAGTTGACGCTATTCAAAGTCAAGTGTCTTCTCTTCAATCACAACAAGCTGATTTGGAAGCACAAAATGCTCAACTTGAAGCTGAATCTCAAAAATTAAGTGAAGAAATTCAAGCTCTTTCAAGCAAAATTGTTGCTCGTAACGAAACTTTGAAAAACCAAGCTCGTAACGCACAAAAAAATGCTTCAGCTACAAGCTACATCAACACAATCTTGAACTCTAAATCAGTTTCTGATGCTATCAACCGTGTTCAAGCAATTCGTGAAGTAGTTGCTGCAAACAAAAAAATGCTTGATGAACAAGAAGCGGATAAAGCTGCAATTGAACAAAAACAAGCTGAAAACCAAGAAGCTATCAATACAGTAGCTGCTAACAAAGCAACTATCGAACAAAACCAAGCTGCTTTGGCAACACAACAAGCTGAATTGCAGGCTGCTCAATTGGATCTTTCTGCTCAATTGGCAACTGCTGAAGATGAACGTGCTAACCTTGTAGCTCAAAAAGAAGCTGCTGAACAAGCCGCTGCTGAAGCTGCTGCAGCACAAGCTGCTGCCGAAGCACAAGCACAAGCTGAAGCACAAGCACAAGCTGAATCTGTAGCACAAGCACAAGCTGCTGTTCAAAACGGTACAGCTACAACTGATACAACTACAGATACTTCAGCTCAAGATTCATCAGCACCAGCACAACAAGCTTCAACTCCAGCTCAAGCAGCGCCAGCACAACAAGCTGCAACACCAGCTCAAAGTGCACCAGCACAAACTGCTGCTAAACCAGCTGCTTCAACTTCATCATCAGCTGCTAAACCATCTTCAGTAACACCAACTACTAACACAGCAGGTAACACTTACCCAGTAGGTCAATGTACTTGGGGTGTTAAATCACTTGCTTCATGGGTTGGTAACTACTGGGGTAATGCTAACCAATGGATTGCTAGCGCACAAGCTGCTGGTCACTCTGTAGGTACTACGCCACAAGCTGGTGCAGTAGCTGTATGGCCATACGATGGTGGTGGTTATGGACACGTTGCATACGTAACAGCTGTTCAAAGCTCAACTAACATCCAAGTTATGGAAGCTAACTACGCTGGTAACTCATCAATCGGTAACTACCGTGGATGGTTCAACCCAACTTCATCAACTTGGGGTGGCGGAACTGTCTACTATATCTACCAATAATAAAACTGTGAGAAGGATTATGTCCTTCTCTTTTTTTGTGTCCCTCTATTTTGCCTGTATTTAGCGGATTTAACGCATTTGTCATTGAAAAAATGCTAAAAAAACGTTAAAATGGTAAAGGATAAAAACTTTGGAGGAAATCATGTCTTATTCTGATTTAAAATTGTTTGCCTTATCGTCAAACAAAGAATTAGCAGAAAAAGTAGCTTCGGCTATGGGAATTCAACTCGGAAAATCAACTGTTCGTCAATTTTCTGATGGTGAAATCCAAGTAAACATTGAAGAATCAATTCGCGGCGACCATGTCTTTATTTTGCAGTCAACTAGCTCACCAGTTAACGATAACTTGATGGAAATCTTGATTATGGTTGATGCTCTTAAACGTGCTAGTGCTGAAAAAATTAGTGTGGTTATTCCTTACTATGGTTATGCTCGTCAAGACCGTAAAGCTCGTTCACGCGAACCGATTACTTCTAAATTAGTCGCAAATATGCTTGAAGTAGCAGGAGTTGATCGTCTTTTGACTGTTGACTTGCATGCTGCACAAATTCAAGGCTTCTTTGATATTCCAGTTGATCACTTGATGGGTGCACCATTGATCGCTGATTACTTTGATCGTCACGGATTGGTTGGAGACGATGTTGTTGTCGTTAGTCCTGACCACGGTGGTGTGACTCGTGCACGTAAATTGGCACAATTCCTCCAAACACCGATTGCTATCATTGATAAACGTCGTAGTGTTACAAAAATGAATACCAGTGAAGTTATGAACATCATTGGTAATGTTAAAGGTAAAAAATGTATCTTGATTGATGATATGATCGATACAGCAGGTACTATTTGTCACGCAGCAGATGCTCTTGCTGAAGCTGGAGCAACTGCGGTTTATGCATCATGTACTCACCCAGTCCTTTCTGGCCCTGCTCTTGAAAATATCGAGAAATCAGCAATCCAAAAATTGGTTGTTTTGGATACTATATATCTTCCAGAAGAACGTTTGATCGATAAGATTGAACAAATTTCAATCGCTGAATTAATTGCTGAAGCAATTACTCGTATTCACGAAAAACGTCCTTTGTCACCATTGTTTGAAATGGGAACAGCTAATAAATAATAATTGACTAAAAGAGTCATAAAAGCCGTTGGTGTAACAGCCAGCGGTTTTTGTATTTAGATATTAACATGTGGATAAGTTTTTTTGCGCTAATTAGTTGATTATTGTTGTGGATAACTTGAAAAAGGGTGTATAATTATCAAATTTTATGTATAATAGATGTAATTAGATTTTTGAGGTGAAACTATGAGTTTAACAGATCGTTTTAATAAAAATTTAAATAAGATCGAAGTGTCGTTGATTCGTCAATTTGACCAATCTATTTCTGACGTGCCAGGCATTATGAAATTGACTCTTGGAGAGCCTGATTTTACAACACCTGATCATGTTAAAGAGGCAGCAAAAGCTGCGATTGATGCCAATCAGTCTCACTATACTGGGATGGCAGGTTTACCTGCTCTTCGTCAAGCAGCTGCAGATTTTTTGAAATCTAAATATCATTTGTCTTATAATCCTGATAATGAAATTTTGGTTACAATTGGGGCAACGGAAGCCCTATCTGCAACGTTAACGGCTATTTTGGAACCTGGTGATACAGTTCTTTTGCCTGCGCCAGCTTATCCTGGTTATGAACCTATTGTTAATCTTGTAGGAGCTGAAATTGTTGAAATTGATACAACAGCTAATGATTTTGTGTTAACACCAGAAATGCTTGAAAAAGCTATCTTAGAACAAGGTGATAAACTAAAAGCTGTTTTGCTTAACTACCCAACAAATCCAACTGGGGTAACTTACTCACGCGAACAAATCAAAGCTTTGGCAGATGTGCTTAAGAAATATGATGTTTTTGTGGTTTCAGATGAAGTTTATTCTGAATTAACTTATAGTGATGAACCTCATGTATCAATTGCAGAATATCTTCCAGAACAAACGATTTTAATTAATGGTCTTTCTAAATCTCACGCTATGACTGGTTGGCGAATTGGTATGATTTTTGCACCAGCTAATTTTACAGCACAGTTGATTAAGAGTCACCAATACTTGGTTACAGCTGCTGCAACAATGGCACAGTTTGCTGCGATTGAAGCTCTTTCAGTTGGTAAAGATGATGCTCTTCCTATGAAAGCAGAGTATATGAAACGTCGTGATTACATCATTGATAAAATGTCTGCGCTTGGCTTTAAGATTATCAAACCAGATGGTGCCTTTTACATTTTTGCTAAGATTCCAGCTGGCTATGAACAAGATTCATTTAAATTCTGTCAAGATTTTGCGCGTGAAAAAGCTGTTGCTTTCATTCCTGGTGTAGCTTTTGGTAAATATGGTGAAGGCTATCTTCGTTTGTCATATGCGGCAAGTATGGAAACAATCACAACAGCCATGGATCGTTTGAAAGAATTTATGGAAGAACATGCAAAATAAGGAAACTTACGGTCTTGTCCTTTATAATCGTAATTATCGTGAGGATGATAAGTTAGTTAAGATTTTTACTGAAACCAATGGGAAACACATGTTTTTTGTGAAACATGCTAGTAAATCTCGTTTTAATTCGGCTATTCAACCGTTAACGGTAGCTAAATTTATTTTAAAAATCAATGAGACTGGTTTATCTTTTATTGAAGATTATAAGGAAGTTGATTCTTTCAAGGAGATTAGTGCGGATTTATTTAAGCTATCTTATGCGTCTTATGTGACGGCTTTAGCAGATGCTGCTGTACCAGATGGTGTTGCAGATCCGCAGTTATTTGCCTTTTTAAAGAAGACTCTTTTGTTGATGGAAGAGGGGCTTGACTATGAAATTTTGACTAATATTTTTGAGATTCAGATTTTAGAACGTTTTGGTGTTAGTCTTAATTTTCATGAGTGTGCTTTTTGTCATCGTGTAGGGCTTCCTTTTGATTTTTCACACAAGTATTCTGGTTTGCTTTGTCCTGAACATTATGTGAAAGATGATCATCGCAGTCATCTGGATCCGAATGTCCTTTATCTGGTGGATCGTTTTCAAGCAATTCAATTTGATGATTTGAAGACAATTTCTGTTAAACCAGAGATGAAACGAAAATTACGGTTGTTCATTGATGATATTTATGATAATTACGTTGGTCTTCGTTTGAAGAGTAAGAAATTCATCGATGATTTAGGAACTTGGGGAAATATTATGAAATAAAGTCACTTGATAGGTAGAATTTTCATCCTGCTTATCAGGTGGCTTTTTTTCTGAAAGCATGCGAGGATTTTCAAAAAATGAAAAAAATCGCGAATCATGCTATAATAAGGCGATAATGTTTTGTGAGGAAATTCATATGAAGAAAATTGCTATTGATGCTATGGGCGGAGATAATGCTCCTAAGGCTATTGTTGAGGGAGTTAATCGTGCCTTGGCTGAATTCTCAGATATTGAGATTCAACTTTATGGAGATGAAGCAAAAATTAAGGAATATTTGACAGCAACAGACCGTGTATCAATTATTCATACAGATGAAAAAATTAATTCGGACGATGAGCCAGCAAAAGCGATTCGTCGTAAAAAGAAAGCTAGTATGGTACTTGGTGCTCAAGCCGTTAAGGAAGGAACAGCAGATGCTGTGATTTCTGCAGGTAATACAGGTGCTCTTTTGGCAGCAGGACTTTTTGTTGTCGGACGTATTAAAGGAATTGATCGTCCAGGTTTGATGTCTACTTTACCAACTCTTGATGGTAAAGGTTATGATATGTTAGACCTTGGTGCGAATGCTGAAAATACCCCTAAACACTTGCACCAATATGCTATTTTAGGGTCATTTTATGCTAAAAATGTTCGTGGTATTGATAAACCACGTGTGGGTCTGCTAAATAACGGAACAGAAGCTACTAAAGGTGATCCACTTCATAAAGAAACTTACGCTCTTCTGGCAGAAGATGATAGTCTAAACTTTGTTGGAAATGTTGAAGCGCGTGATTTGATGAATGGTGTTGCTGATGTTGTGGTATCGGATGGTTTCACAGGAAACGCTGTTCTTAAAACGATGGAAGGAACTGCTCTTAACATTATGGGAAGCTTGAAATCTTCTATTAAATCAGGTGGATGGAAAGCAAAATTAGGAGCCCTTCTACTAAAAGACAGTTTGTATAGTCTAAAAGATACTATGGATTATTCAAGTGCAGGTGGTGCGGTTCTCTTTGGGCTTAAAGCACCTGTTGTGAAATGTCATGGTTCAAGTGACGCGCAAGCTGTTTACTATACTATTAGACAAGCTCGTAAGATGTTAGATACAAATGTTGTTGGTCAATTGGTTGAAGCATTCACACCAAAAGACTAATGAAAAGGGAGGATGAAATGACAAAAGAGGCTATTTTTGAAAGGATTAGTTTCATCATTAAGGAGCAAATGAATAAACCAGATATGGAGATTACGCAAACAACGAGTCTTCATGATGATTTAGGAGTTGATTCAATTGCCTTGATGGAATTTATCATCAATTTGGAAGATGAGTTTCATTTGGAAATCCCTGATGAAGATGTTGAAGACATGAAATGTATGGGAGAAATGATGGAATATCTCTATAATAGAGTGAATTAAGCAAAAACGTTCGCTAAAAGCGGACGTTTTTATTTTTATTTTATTAAAAAGTCTGTTAAATATTGAAATTGGTTAGAGCATGTGTTAAAATTTAGTAGAATAAAAGCGAAAGGCGAACAAAAACATGTCACGACAACTAATTTATACGGGAAAAGCTAAAGATATTTACACAACTTCAGAAGATGAGAACTTGATTATTTCAGTCTACAAAGACCAAGCAACAATGCTTAATGGTGCTCGTAAAGAGACTATTAAAGGTAAAGGCGTTCTTAATAATCAAATCTCATCTTTAATTTTTACTAAATTGAATGAAGCAGGTGTGGCAACTCACTTTGTTAAACAATTGTCAGAAACCGAACAATTGAACAAAAAAGTTGATATTGTTCCTCTTGAAGTTGTTTTGCGTAATGTTACAGCAGGTTCATTCTCAAAACGTTTTGGTGTCGAAGAAGGTATCAAATTGGACACACCAATTGTTGAGTTTTATTACAAAAACGATGAATTGGATGACCCATTCATTAATGATGAACATGTGAAATTCCTTGGTATTGCAAGCGATGAAGATATTGCTTACATCAAAGCTGAAACACGTCGTATTAATGAACTTTTGAAAGATTGGTTCAAACAAATCGGACTTACTTTGATTGATTTCAAATTGGAATTTGGTAAAGATAAAGACGGTAAAATCATTCTTGCTGACGAATTTTCACCTGATAACTGCCGTCTTTGGGATGCTGAAGGTCACCACATGGATAAAGATGTCTTTCGTCGTGATTTAGGTAGCTTGACAGATGTATACGAAGTTGTTCTTGAAAAATTAAAAGGACTTAAATAATCTGCAACATTTGCTAGTAGGTAAAAGAAGAATTCTAAAAAGGGTAAAAAATGAATAAACGAATTTTCGTTGAGAAAAAATCAAATTTCAATATTAAAGCTCAAGCGCTTGTTAAAGAGCTTAAACATAATCTTCAATTAACAAGTTTGACTGATCTACGTATCATTCAAGTTTATGATGTTTTTGGGCTAGACAAAGTACTTTTTGAACGTGCGGAAAAACATATCTTTTCTGAACAAGTAACAGATAATATTTTGGCTGAAAATGATTTGGTTGCTGAACTTGCTAATTATGCTTTCTTTGCGATTGAATCACTTCCTGGTCAGTTTGACCAACGTGCAGCATCTTCACAAGAAGCTTTGCTTTTGCTTGGTAGCAATAGTGACGTGACTGTTAATACTGCTCAACTTTATCTCGTTAATAAAGATATCGCTGCAGCTGAACTTGATGCGGTTAAGAATTATTTGCTTAATCCTGTTGATTCTCGTTTTAAAGATATTACAACAGGAATTGCCCCACAAGCATTTTCAGAATCTGACAAAACAATTCCAAATCTTGATTTCTTTAAAACTTATACAGCAGCTGAATTTGCTGACTACAAAGCTGAACAAGGTTTGGCGATGGAAGTTGATGACCTTCTTTTCATCCAAGATTATTTCAAATCAATTGGTCGTGTGCCAACTGAAACTGAATTGAAAGTTTTGGACACTTACTGGTCAGACCACTGCCGTCACACAACCTTTGAAACTGAGCTTAAACATATTGATTTCTCAGCGTCTAAATTCCAAAAACAATTGCAAGCAACTTATGATAAATACATTGCTATGCGTGATGAATTAGGTCGCTCTGAAAAACCACAAACATTGATGGATATGGCGACTATCTTTGGTCGTTACGAACGTGCTAATGGACGTTTGGACGACATGGAAGTCTCAGATGAAATCAACGCATGTTCTGTTGAAATCGAAGTAGATGTGAATGGTGTTAAAGAACCTTGGCTCCTTATGTTCAAGAATGAAACACATAATCACCCAACAGAAATTGAACCATTTGGTGGTGCTGCAACATGTATCGGTGGTGCTATTCGCGACCCATTGTCAGGACGTTCTTATGTTTACCAAGCTATGCGTATCTCAGGTGCTGGTGATATCACAACACCAATTGCAGAAACTCGTCTTGGTAAATTGCCACAACAAGTGATTTCTAAAACAGCAGCTCACGGTTATTCTTCATATGGTAACCAAATCGGTCTTGCAACAACTTACGTTAAAGAATACTTCCACCCAGGATTTGTCGCTAAACGTATGGAGCTTGGAGCTGTTGTCGGTGCAGCTCCTAAAGGTAATGTTGTTCGTGAAAAACCAGAAGCTGGTGATGTGGTTATTCTTCTCGGTGGTAAAACAGGTCGTGATGGTGTCGGTGGTGCAACTGGTTCATCTAAAGTTCAAACGGTTGAATCTGTTGAAACAGCTGGTGCAGAAGTCCAAAAAGGTAATGCCATCGAAGAACGTAAAATTCAACGTCTTTTCCGTAATGGCAATGTGACTCGCCTCATCAAAAAATCAAATGACTTTGGTGCTGGTGGAGTCTGTGTTGCGATTGGTGAATTGGCTGATGGTCTTGAAATTGACCTTAATAAAGTGCCACTTAAATATCAAGGGCTTAACGGAACTGAAATTGCTATCTCAGAATCACAAGAACGTATGGCTGTTGTAGTTCGTCCGAAAGACGTTGAAGCTTTCGTAGCTGAATGTCACAAAGAAAATATCGATGCTGTTGTTGTTGCGACAGTTACAGAAAAACCAAACCTTGTCATGACTTGGAATGGTCAAACCATTGTCGATATTGAACGTCGTTTCCTTGATACTAACGGTGTGCGCGTGGTCGTTGATGCTGATGTCGTTGACAGTCAAGTTGACATGCCAGAACAACGTACAACTTCAGCAGCAACTCTTGAAACTGATACAACTAAAGTCCTTTCAGACCTTAACCATGCTAGCCAAAAAGGTTTACAAACAATCTTTGATAGCTCTGTTGGTCGTTCAACAGTTAACCATCCAATTGGTGGTCGCTACCAAATCACACCAACAGAAAGTTCTGTTCAAAAACTTCCTGTTCAAAATGGTGTAACAACAACAGCTTCAGTCATGGCTCAAGGATTCAATCCTTACATTGCTGAATGGTCACCATATCACGGTGCTGCTTATGCTGTGATTGAAGCGACAGCACGTTTGGTGGCAACTGGAGCTAACTGGTCTAAAGCACGTTTTTCTTATCAAGAATACTTCCAACGTATGGATAAAAAAGCTGAACGCTTTGGTCAACCAGTCTCAGCTCTTCTTGGTTCAATCGAAGCTCAAATTCAACTTGGTTTACCATCAATTGGTGGTAAAGATTCAATGTCTGGTACTTTTGAAGAATTGACAGTACCACCAACATTGGTTGCTTTTGGGGTAACAACAGCCGATAGCCGTAAAGTTCTTTCACCTGAATTTAAAACAGCTGGCGAAAATGTTTACTATATCCCAGGTCAAGCTATTTCACAAGATATTGATTTTGACCTAATCAAAGGTAACTTTGCTAAATTTGAAGCCATTCAAAAAGCACATCACATTACAGCAGCATCAGCTGTTAAATACGGTGGTGTGATGGAAAGCTTGGCGCTTGCTAGCTTTGGTAACCATATCGGTGCTAAGGTTGAATTGGCCGAGCTTGCAACAAGCTTGACAGCACAACTCGGTGGCTTTGTCTTTACTTCAGATGAAGAAATTGCTGACGCTGTTAAAATTGGTGAAACAACAGCTGACTTTACACTTACTGTCAACGGTGTCAACCTTGCTGGTGACAAACTTCTTTCAGCCTTTGAAGGAACACTTGAAGAAGTTTACCCAACTGAATTTGAACAAAGTACTAAGCTTGAAGATGTTCCAGCTGTCGCTTCAGACGCTGTCATTAAAGCAAGTGAAAAAGTTGCTGAACCACTTGTTTACATCCCAGTTTTCCCTGGTACAAACTCAGAATACGATTCAGCTAAAGCCTTTGAACAAGCTGGTGCAAAAGTTAATTTGGTACCATTTGTAACACTGAACGAAGCAGCTATTGAAGCATCAGTTGACACAATGGTTGACAATATCAGCAAAGCAAATATCATCTTCTTTGCTGGAGGATTCTCAGCTGCTGATGAACCAGATGGTTCTGCTAAATTTATCGTGAACATCTTGCTTAACCAAAAAGTTCGCGCAGCTATTGATAGCTTCATCGAAAAAGGTGGTCTTATCATTGGTATCTGTAATGGATTCCAAGCCCTTGTTAAATCAGGTCTTCTTCCATACGGTAACTTTGAAGATGCTACTGAAACAAGTCCAACTCTTTTCTACAACGATGCTAACCAACACGTGGCGAAAATGGTTGAAACACGTATTGCAAATACAAACTCACCTTGGCTTGCTGGTGTTGAAGTTGGTGATGTTTACGCTATTCCAGTTTCACACGGTGAAGGTAAATTTGTTGTGACTGATGAAGAGTTTGCTGAACTTCGTGATAACGGACAAATCTTTAGTCAATACGTTGACTTCGATGGCAAACCAAGCATGGATTCTAAATACAATCCAAATGGCTCTGTGAATGCTATTGAAGGTATCACAAGCAAGAACGGACAAATCATCGGTAAGATGGGACACTCAGAACGTTACGAAGATGGTCTTTTCCAAAATATTCCAGGAAATAAAGACCAACACTTGTTCCGTAGCGCGGTTGAGTATTTCACTAAAGCTTAATATCCACAAAAATATATTTTATAGAATTGATAGTGACAGGGTACGTGAGTACCTTTTGTCAACTTATCAGAGAAAAATTCTGACGAGTAAATTTAGGTAATAAAAAAGAATGACATACGAAGTTAAATCTCTTAATGAAGAGTGTGGTGTGTTTGGGATTTGGGGACATCCTCAAGCTGCTCACGTCACTTATTTTGGACTCCACAGTCTTCAACACCGCGGTCAAGAAGGTGCTGGTATCGTAACTAACGATAACGGCAAACTTCTTCAACATCGCAATACAGGTCTCCTTTCAGATGTGTTTAAAAATCCTGCTGATTTGGAAAAATTGACGGGGACTGCAGCTATCGGTCACGTTCGTTACGCGACTGCTGGCTCAGCCTCTATTAATAACATCCAACCTTTCCTTTACAACTTTACAGATGAACAATTTGGTCTTTGCCACAATGGTAATTTGACAAATGCCGTATCATTGAAGAAAGAACTTGAAGATGAAGGTGCGATTTTCAATGCCTCATCAGATACTGAAATTTTGATGCATTTGATTCGTCGTAGTCACAATCCAGAGTTCCTTGGGAAAGTTAAAGAAGCCCTTAACACTGTCAAAGGTGGCTTTGCTTATCTGTTGATGACAAAAGATAAGTTAATTGCTGCGCTTGATCCAAATGGTTTTCGTCCATTGTCAATTGGTCAAATGGAAAATGGCGCTTGGGTAGTTTCAAGTGAAACATGTGCCTTTGAAGTGATTGGTGCTAAGTGGATTCGTGATGTAAAACCTGGTGAAATGGTGATTATCGATGACAGTGGTATTCGCTATGACTCTTACACAAATGACACTCAACTTGCCATTTGTTCAATGGAATACATTTACTTTGCCCGCCCTGATAGTGACATTTACGGTGTCAATGTTCACACAGCTCGTAAAAATATGGGGAAACGTTTGGCACAAGAGTTTCATCATGAAGCTGATATCGTTGTTGGTGTGCCAAATTCATCGCTTTCAGCAGCCATGGGATTTGCTGAAGAATCAGGTCTTCCTAATGAAATGGGCTTGGTGAAAAACCAATACACACAACGTACCTTCATTCAACCGACACAAGAATTGCGTGAGCAAGGTGTTCGTATGAAACTTTCAGCTGTTTCAGGTGTTGTTAAAGGTAAGCGCGTGGTCATGGTAGATGATTCTATCGTACGTGGAACAACCTCACGTCGCATTGTTCGTCTTCTTCGTGAAGCAGGTGCGACAGAAGTTCACGTGGCTATTGGTAGTCCAGAGTTGAAATACCCATGTTTCTACGGTATCGACATTCAAAATCGTCGTGAATTGATTTCGGCTAATCATACCAAAGATGAAGTTTGTGAAATTATCGGTGCAGATAGTCTAACTTACTTGTCAATTGATGGTTTGATTGAATCAATCGGTCTTGATACAGATGCTCCAAATGGTGGTCTTTGTGTGGCATACTTTGACGGTAAGTACCCAACACCACTCTATGATTATGAAGAAGCATACCTCAAGAGCTTGGAAGAAAAAACAAGTTTCTATATTCACGAAGTTAATGAGAATAAATAGCTTTTGGTTAGAGGAAGGAACAATGTAATGCAAGAATTTGGTTTGTCCATGCTATGGTACTGGTTGGCTTATATTGTAGTGACTTTTATCTTTGGTGTAGGACATACGGTCTTTAATATTGTTGTTCTTAAAATGTCATCGATGGCTGATGGTCCAGGTATGGGAGAAGGTTACGAAGCAACTAAACCTTGGCATCCACTATATAATATTTTAATTTTCCCTATTGCTTCTTATATGTATTTGTTTACTTTACCAGTAGTTACGCTGTATGAAGTGTTTCTAACATCACTACTCTGGGGAACATTAACTATAATTGTCGATGTTGTTGGGTGGGTAATTATTAAACACCCATGGTCGTTGACTTTTAAGGAGTTTTATATTGATTATCAGCCATGGATTACATTGATTTATCTAGCCATCTATATTAGTCCATTTTTGGCATATTTAGCTATTAGGTAGAAAATATTAACGCATTCAAATAAACTTATCTGGAAAAATGTTTAAATAGCTCTGCTATTTCCCAAAAGGAGAAAATTATTATGACAAAAAATGCTTACGCTCAATCTGGTGTTGATGTTGAAGCGGGTTATGAAGTTGTTGCACGTATCAAAAAACACGTTGCGCGTACTGAACGTGCAGGTGTTATGGGAGCTCTTGGTGGTTTTGGTGGTATGTTTGACCTTACTAAAACTGGCGTTAAAGAACCTGTTTTGATTTCAGGAACTGATGGTGTGGGAACAAAACTCATGCTTGCCATTAAATATGACAAACACGATACCATTGGTCAAGACTGTGTGGCGATGTGTGTCAATGATATCATTGCTGCTGGTGCAGAACCACTTTACTTCTTAGATTACATCGCAACTGGTAAAAATGAACCTGCAAAACTTGAACAAGTTGTTGCTGGTGTTGCTGAAGGTTGTGTCCAATCTGGTGCAGCTCTTATCGGTGGTGAAACGGCTGAAATGCCTGGTATGTACGGCGAAGATGATTATGATTTGGCTGGTTTTGCAGTAGGTGTTGCTGAAAAATCACAAATCATTGATGGTTCAAAAGTTTCTGATGGTGACGTTCTTCTTGGACTTGCTTCAAGCGGTATCCACTCAAATGGTTACTCACTTGTTCGTCGAGTTTTTGCTGATTACTCAGGTGAAGAAGTTCTTCCAGAACTTGAAGGTAAAAAATTGAAAGAAGTCCTTCTTGAACCAACCCGTATTTATGTTAAAGCAGTGCTTCCGCTTATCAAAGAAGAATTGGTTAATGGTATTGCCCACATCACTGGTGGTGGATTCATCGAAAATGTGCCACGTATGTTCGCTGATGACTTGGCTGCTGAAATCGAAGAAGATAAAATTCCAGTTCTTCCAATTTTCAAAGCTCTTGAAAAATATGGCAACATCAAACACGAAGAAATGTTTGAAATCTTCAACATGGGTATTGGTTTGATGATGGCAGTTAGCCCTGACAAAGTTGAACGCGTTAAAGAATTACTTGACGAACCAGTTTACGAACTTGGTCGTATCGTTAAAAAAGCAGATGCAAGTGTGGTGATTAAATAATGAAAAAAATCGCAGTATTTGCGAGTGGTAACGGGTCGAATTTTCAAGTTATTGCTGAGCAATTTCCTGTTGAGTTTGTCTTTTCAGACCACCGAGATGCTTATGTCTTAGAACGTGCTGAAAAACTCGGTGTGACAGCTCATGCTTTTGAACTTAAAGAGTTTGATAGTAAAGTAGATTATGAAAAAGCAATTGTAGCTTTGCTTGAAAAATATGACATTGATTTGGTTTGTTTGGCTGGTTATATGAAAATTGTTGGACCGACTTTGTTAAAAGCTTACGAAGGTCGTATTATCAATATTCATCCAGCTTATCTTCCTGAATTTCCAGGCGCTCATGGTATTGATGATGCTTGGGAAGCAGGTGTTGACCAGTCTGGTGTTACCATTCATTGGGTTGACAGTGGTGTCGATACAGGGACAGTGATTAAACAAGTTCGTGTGCCTCGTCTAGCAGGTGATACCATTGAAAGTTTTGAAGCTCGCATTCATGAAAATGAGTATAAGCTTTATCCTGAGGTTTTAGAGAGCTTGGGAGTTGAGAAAAAGTAATCTCATAACTTATGCTTTGTGATGACTTTAAATTTAAAAATAGCAGTAACATCTTTTTAAAGGAGAAAAAATGACAAAACGTGCACTAATTAGTGTTTCTGACAAAGCGGGCATTGTTGAATTTGCTCAAGAATTGAAAAAACTTGGTTGGGATATTATCTCAACTGGTGGAACAAAAGTTGCGCTTGATAAAGCAGGTGTTGATACAATTGCGATTGATGATGTGACTGGTTTCCCAGAAATGATGGATGGTCGTGTGAAGACACTTCACCCAAATATCCACGGTGGTCTTTTGGCTCGTCGTGACCTTGACAGCCACCTTCAAGCAGCAAAAGATAATCACATCGAATTGATTGACCTTGTTGTGGTTAACCTTTACCCATTTAAAGAAACAATCTTGAAACCAGATGTGACTTACGCTGATGCGGTTGAAAACATTGATATCGGTGGTCCTTCGATGCTTCGCTCTGCAGCTAAAAACCACGCTAGTGTTACAGTTGTCGTTGACCCAGCTGATTACGCAGTTGTTTTGGATGAATTGTCAGCTAATGGCGAAACAAGCTTTGAAACTCGTCAACGTTTGGCAGCTAAAGTCTTCCGTCACACAGCAGCTTATGATGCTTTGATTGCAGAATACTTTACAAAACAAGTTGGTGAAACAAAACCTGAAAAACTCACAATCACTTACGATTTGAAACAACCAATGCGTTATGGTGAAAACCCTCAACAAGATGCTGATTTCTACCAAAAAGCTTTGCCAACAGATTATTCAATTGCTTCTGCAAAACAATTAAACGGTAAAGAATTGTCATTTAACAATATTCGTGACGCTGACGCTGCGATTCGTATTATCCGTGATTTCAAAGATCGCCCAACTGTTGTTGCGCTTAAACACATGAATCCATGTGGTATTGGACAAGCTGACGATATTGAAACTGCTTGGGATTACGCTTATGAATCAGATCCAGTATCTATCTTTGGTGGTATTATTGTTCTTAACCGTGAAGTTGATGCAGCAACAGCTAAGAAGATGCATGCTATCTTCCTTGAAATCATCATTGCACCAAGTTACTCAGAAGAAGCTCTTGAAATTTTGACAACTAAGAAGAAAAACATGCGTATTCTTCAATTGCCATTTGACGCTCAAGGAGCTAGTCAAGTTGAAAAAGAATACACTGGTGTTGTTGGTGGACTTTTGGTTCAAAACCAAGATGTTATCGAAGAAAATCCAGCAGATTGGAAAGTTGTCACAAAACGTCAACCAACTGACCAAGAAAAAGCTGCGCTTGAATTTGCTTGGAAATCAATCAAATATGTTAAATCTAACGGTATCATCGTGACAAATGACCACATGACACTTGGTGTTGGTCCTGGTCAAACAAACCGTGTAGCTTCTGTTCGTATCGCACTTGACCAAGCCAAAGACCGTCTTGACGGTGCTGTCCTTGCTAGTGATGCTTTCTTCCCATTTGCGGACAACGTTGAAGAAATTGCTGCCGCAGGTGTGAAAGCTATCATCCAACCTGGTGGTTCAGTTCGTGACCAAGAATCTATCGACATGGCTGATAAATACGGTATTACCATGGTATTTACAGGTGTTCGTCACTTCCGCCACTAAGATAAATAGGCAAACTTCCTTTAATAAATATTTCATGAAGCATCTTGGCTAAGGCTAGGATGCTTTTACTTTAAGCTTTTTGAAAGTTATGCTTAAGTCTCACTTAAGTAAGGCTTACTATACTAACAATAACTCCTAAATAAACTTTTTTTCATAATCCAACCAAGTCCCAGTCTATCTAGATTGGGATTTTTTTATTTTTATGGTATTTTTTCTAAACTTATCACAGGATTTCCATCTATTTCCGAACAAATATGTTATAATATATCTAGATAATTCGTGAAAATATTTTGTTTTTACGTGCTTTGTTGATTTTGGAGCCTAGGCTCCTGTGATTGTTTTCTATTGAGGTATTTTTACTTATGAAACTTTTAGTTGTTGGCTCTGGCGGGCGTGAGCACGCTATTGCTAAGAAGTTGTTGGAATCTCCTCAAGTGAGCCAGGTTTTTGTAGCACCTGGAAATGATGGGATGACACTTGATGGACTTGATTTAGTAAATATCGGAATTTCCGAACATTCTAAGCTTATTGATTTTGCAAAAGAAAATGAGATCGCTTGGGCATTTATCGGACCTGATGATGCTTTGGCTGCAGGAATTGTTGATGATTTTAATGCGGCAGGTTTGAAAGCCTTCGGTCCAAGTAAAGCTGCTGCGGAGCTTGAATGGTCTAAAGACTTTGCTAAATCAATCATGGCTAAATATCATGTTCCAACAGCGGCTTACAGCACTTTCTCAGATTTTGAGCAAGCAAAGAGCTATATCGAAGAACATGGTGCACCGATTGTTGTTAAAGCTGACGGTTTGGCATTAGGTAAAGGTGTGGTAGTTGCTGAAACAGTTGAGCAAGCTGTGGAAGCGGCACATGAAATGTTGCTTGATAATAAATTTGGTGATTCTGGTGCACGTGTGGTTATTGAAGAATTTCTTGATGGCGAAGAATTCTCATTATTTGCTTTTGTCAATGGCGATAACTTCTATATCATGCCAACTGCGCAAGACCACAAACGTGCTTTTGATGGTGATAAAGGTCCTAATACTGGTGGTATGGGAGCTTACGCACCGGTACCACATTTGCCACAAAGTGTTGTTGATACAGCTGTTGAAACAATCGTTAAGCCTGTTCTTAATGGGATGATTGCTGAAGGACGTCCATACCTTGGTGTTCTTTATGCAGGACTTATTTTAACAGCTGATGGTCCTAAAGTTATCGAATTTAATTCACGCTTTGGTGACCCTGAAACTCAAGTTATCTTGCCGCGTTTGACATCTGATTTTGCTCAAAACATTACTGATATTTTAGACGGTAAAGAGCCAGAAATCACTTGGACTGACAAGGGCGTTACTTTGGGTGTGGTAGTTGCCTCAGAAGGTTACCCAGTTGCCTACGAAAAAGGTGTTCGTCTTCCAGAAAAAACTACGGGTGACATTATCACTTATTATGCAGGAGCTAAGTTCGCTGATGATAAAGCATTGCTTTCAAACGGCGGACGTGTGTACATGCTAGTCACAACAGAGGCTGACGTAAAATCTGCTCAAGATGTTATTTATGCTAAGCTTGCTAAGCAAGATACAACAGGTCTTTTCTATCGTAACGATATCGGAAGTAAAGCTCTTGGACGTTAAACCTAAATGTGTTTTAGTCAGCGCTTGTCTCTTGGGTGAGAAGTGTAAGTATAACGGTGGTCATAATTACAATCAAGCTCTGGTTGATTATGTTGCTGACAAAGAAGTGGTAGCCATTTGCCCAGAAGTTCTTGCGGGCTTGTCAACTCCCAGAGAACCTGTTGAATTGCGAGAGGGTCACGTGATTGATGTTTCTGGCAATTGTTATGATGACCTTTTTGAAAAAGGCGTTGAGCGTTGCCTAAGTGAGATTATTGGAAAAGACATTGATTTAGCAGTTTTGCAATCACGTAGTCCATCTTGTGGTGTTAATCAAATTTATGATGGAAACTTTTCTGGTCGAAAAGTGGCAGGAAGCGGGCTCTTTGCTCAAAAATTAAAATCACTTGGCTATCACGTTCTTGATGTTGAAGATATAAAACAATTGGAAGGAAAATAATGAAACCATTAATTTCAGTTATCATGGGAAGCAAATCAGATTGGGCTACCATGAAAAAAACAGCAGAAGTACTTGATGAATTTGGTGTGGCTTATGAAAAGAAAGTTGTTTCAGCTCACCGTACACCAGATTTGATGTTTAAACATGCCGAAGAAGCAAGAGGTCGCGGCATTAAGGTGATTATTGCTGGTGCTGGTGGTGCTGCGCATTTACCTGGTATGGTTGCAGCAAAAACAACACTTCCAGTTATTGGTGTTCCTGTGAAGTCACGTGCCCTTAGCGGACTTGACTCTCTTTATTCAATCGTTCAAATGCCTGGTGGTGTCCCTGTGGCAACAATGGCGATTGGTGAATCAGGAGCTAAAAATGCTGCTCTTACAGCTCTTCGTATTTTAGCAATTGAAGATGCTGCTTTGGCAGAAAAACTAGAAAAATTTGCCATCGAACAAGGCAAAGCTGCGGAGGCATCAACTGATGAACTCGACTAAAACAATTGGTATTATCGGTGGTGGTCAACTAGGTCAAATGATGGCTATCTCAGCTATCTATATGGGACATAAGGTGGTTACACTTGATCCAACGGAAGATTGTCCAGCATCTCGTGTTAGTGATATGATTGTGGCACCTTACGATGACGTTGACGCGATGCGTGAATTGGCAGAGCGCTGTGATGTGCTTACTTATGAGTTTGAAAATGTCGATGCGGATGCTTTGGATGCTGTTGTCAAAGATAATCAATTGCCACAAGGAACTAATCTTCTTAGAATTTCACAAAACCGTATTTTTGAGAAAAATTTCTTATCTCAAAAAGCTGGTGTAAAAGTAGCACCGTACAAAGTCATTACATCAAGCCTTGATCTTGAAGATATTGATTTGTCTAAAAATTACGTTTTGAAAACAGCCACTGGTGGTTACGATGGCCACGGTCAAATCGTCATTAAATCAGCCGATGATTTGGAAGCTGCAAATAAATTAGCCAACTCTTGTGAATGTGTGCTAGAAGAATTTGTGAATTTTGACCTTGAAATTTCAGTGATTGTGTCAGGTAATGGCAAGGAGATGACTGTTTTCCCAGTTCAAGAAAATATCCATCGTAACAATATTTTGTCAAAAACTATCGTACCTGCTCGCATTTCTGATGAACTTGCCAAAAAAGCACAAGCTATGGCAATGCAAATTGCTGAACAATTGGAATTGTCTGGGACACTTTGTGTTGAGATGTTCGCGACATCAGATGACATTATTGTCAACGAAATTGCACCGCGTCCACACAACTCTGGGCACTATTCAATCGAAGCTTGTGATTTTTCACAATTTGATACACATATTTTAGGAATTCTTGGCTTGCCACTTCCTAAGATTCACTTGCATCAACCAGCTGTAATGCTCAATGTTCTCGGACAACATATGGAAAAAGCGCAAGCTTATGTTAAGGAAAATCCTAGCGCTCACCTCCACCTTTATGGTAAACTAGAGGCGAAACATAACCGCAAAATGGGACACATTACCTTGTTTAGTAGTGAACCTGATACCATCGCGGAAATGGGTGAAGGAATGGATTTTTAAGGGATTAACTTGGAGGTACTTATGATAAAAATTATTCTTCATGCCTATGTTAATTGCGAAAATAAGGCTATTGTTGAAGTGGTTTTTGCTTCTTCTGATGAGTCTAGAATTTCTGCAAAAATGACAGAGCTGGAAAGTAAGTACCCTAATGATTACCTTGCTACTTATGATTTACCACTTGATACAGATTTGACAAGCTTACCTCACTATCCATCTGTTGAAATTGGTAAGGAAGATTTTAATTAAATGCGTTAGTTATTTTATTGATATATAACTTAAAAAAGGAAAGGAGATAGGGTTGTTAACCAATTTTGTTTAACACCCTTAATATCTTAAACATGATCGATCGTTATTCACGCCCTGAGATGGCGGCAATTTGGAGTGAAGAAAACAAATACAAAGCTTGGCTTGAAGTTGAAATTTTGGCTGACGAAGCTTGGGCTGAATTAGGAGAAATTCCTAAAGAAGATGTGGCTAAAATCCGTGCTAACGCAAGTTTTGACGTTGATCGTATCTTAGAAATCGAACAACAAACACGTCATGACGTTGTTGCCTTCACACGTGCTGTTTCTGAAAGTCTTGGCCAAGAACGTAAATGGGTTCACTATGGTTTGACATCAACTGACGTTGTTGATACAGCTTACGGTTACCTTTACAAACAAGCTAACGAAATCATCCGCAAAGATTTGCACAATTTCCTTGAAATCATTGCTAACAAAGCTAAAGAACATAAATTCACTATCATGATGGGCCGTACTCACGGTGTCCACGCAGAACCAACTACATTTGGTTTGAAATTGGCAACATGGTACAGCGAAATGAAACGTAACATCGAACGTTTCGAACATGCTGCTGCTGGTGTCGAAGCTGGTAAAATTTCAGGTGCTGTTGGTAACTTCGCTAACATCCCACCATTTGTTGAAGCATACGTATGTGAAAAACTTGGTATCCGTGCTCAAGAAATTTCAACGCAAGTACTTCCACGTGACCTTCACGCAGAATACTTCGCTGTTCTTGCTAGCATCGCAACATCAATCGAACGTATGGCAACTGAAATCCGTGGTCTTCAAAAATCTGAACAACGTGAAGTTGAAGAATACTTTGCTAAAGGCCAAAAAGGTAGCTCAGCTATGCCTCACAAACGTAACCCAATCGGTTCAGAAAATATGACAGGTCTTGCGCGTGTTATCCGCGGTCACATGGTAACAGCTTATGAAAACGTGTCACTTTGGCATGAACGTGACATCTCACACTCATCTGCTGAACGTATCATTTCACCTGATACAACAATCCTTATCGACTACATGCTTAACCGTTTCGGAAACATTGTTAAAAACTTGACTGTTTTCCCAGAAAATATGATTCGCAACATGGGTTCTACTTTTGGACTTATCTTCAGCCAACGTGTTATGCTTAAATTGATTGAAAAAGGTATGACACGTGAACAAGCTTACGACCTTGTTCAACCTAAGACAGCTTACTCTTGGGATAACCAAGTTGACTTCAAACCACTTCTTGAAGCTGATGAAGAAGTCACTTCACGTTTGACTCAAGACGAAATCGATGAATTGTTTAACCCATCTTACTACACTAAACGTGTTGATGAAATCTTTAACCGCATCGGTTTAGGAGATTAATTTAATCAAAAAAGTGCCTGAGACGAAAGTCTTGGGTATTTTTTATTAAATGTTTCATTAGAAAATTTATTATTTTTAATGAAAATAGTTTGTCAAATGAAAGCGGTATGTTAAAATATGAAATAAGCAGATTTTTTTAATAAAACAGGAGATTGAAGTGGAAAAATTTGGGGAGAAGATCCGCTTGATGCGGGAGGAAAAGGGAATCTCACGCGAAGAATTCTGTGGAGATGAAACAGAATTATCAGTAAGACAATTAGCCAGAATCGAGTTGAATCAATCAATACCCAATCTCAGTAAAGCAAGCTTCATTGCCAATCGTCTGGGAGTAAAATTAGGTACCTTAACTGATGGTGACAGTTTAGAACTACCTAAGCGGTATAAAGAGTTGAAGTATTTACTTCTTCGAACACCTACATATGGAGACCAGGTACGACTTGATCGAAAAAATGACTATTTTGATGAGATTGCTGAATCATTTTATGATGTTATTCCAGAAGAAGAACGGTTAATCATTGATTGTTTACAATCAAAATTCGATGTTCATTTTAGTGAAGATGTCAATTTTGGAGAAGGTATTTTAAATGACTATTTTGGTCAAGTTAATCGTAAGAAGGTTTTTACCATTAATGACTTAATTTTGATTGATCTTTACTTTGCTTGTCTTTCTTCTGCTAAGAGATTTGAAGGAATTTATAGTTTAGATTTTTACGATGATTTGATGAAAAGATTGGTGAATCAAAAGCATATTTCACCTGAGACCGATTTAATTTTAAATAATGTATTGTTAAATAATATCGACTTAGCGTTCCAATTTAAACGAGAATATTATATTGAGCGTGTTATTGTAATCAGTGAAAAAATTATGACAGAGATTCATGATTTTCAACGCCGTCCGATTTTAAGTTTGGTGGAGTGGAAATATTATTTGAAATTTAAACATGATTTTGCTTTGGCAGAACAATCATTTACGAATGCAACATTATTTGCACGATTGGTTGGTGATACTTATTTAGAAAATAAACTTAAAGAAGAATGGCAACTTGATATCGATGCTGTAGAGTAGTTTATGTAGATAATAAAAACAACATGACATTTTTGTCATGTTGTTTTTTCTTCGAACCTTTTACAATAATATTAGAAATTAGAGAAAGGGGAGAAGAAGCGAATGTTAAAAGGGATTACAGTATTCTTAACAGGTTGGTGGGGATTATAGACTATTATCAAAACAATTCACTGACAGCTCTTGTTTTGGTATAATAAGGCTATGAGTAGAATTTTAGATAATGATATCATGGGTGACGAAGAATTTGTGGAACGTACGCTTCGTCCTCAATATTTAAAAGAATATATTGGACAGGATAAGGTTAAAAATCAGCTGAAAATTTTTATTGAAGCTGCAAAATTACGCGATGAATCACTTGACCATGTGCTATTGTTTGGCCCTCCGGGTCTTGGTAAGACGACAATGGCATTTGTGATTGCTAACGAATTAGGGGTGAATCTCAAACAAACTTCAGGTCCAGCTATTGAAAAAGCTGGCGATTTGGTTGCTATTTTGAATGATTTGGAACCTGGGGATGTTTTGTTTATCGATGAAATTCATCGTATGCCGATGGCGGTAGAAGAAGTGCTTTATAGCGCTATGGAAGATTTCTATATTGATATTATGATTGGTAATGGTGAGACTAGTCGTAGTGTTCATTTGGATTTGCCACCTTTTACGCTAATTGGAGCAACAACTCGAGCAGGGATGCTTTCGAATCCATTGCGTGCGCGTTTTGGAATTACGGGGCATATGGAATATTATGCGGTTGACGATTTGACAGAAATTGTTGAACGCACAGCTGATATTTTTGAAATGGAAATCGTGCATGAAGCTGCACAAGAATTGGCGCGACGTAGCCGAGGCACACCGCGTATTGCTAACCGTTTGTTAAAACGTGTTCGCGACTATGCTCAAATTATGGGCGATGGTATTATTACAAAAGATATTACAGATAAAGCTTTAACGATGCTGGATGTCGATCATGAGGGGCTTGATTATATTGACCAAAAAATCTTGCGTACCATGATTGAAGTTTACAATGGTGGTCCTGTTGGTTTGGGAACTCTTTCTGTTAATATCGCTGAAGAACGTGATACGGTTGAGGATATGTATGAACCTTATTTGATTCAAAAAGGCTTTATTATGCGTACACGTACAGGTCGTGTAGCCACTGCTAAAGCTTATGACCATTTGGGATATCCTTATGCCGAAAAATAAAATATTATCTTAAGGAAAGTTTAAGCAAGTCTTTATATACTATAACCATCCTAAAACTTTTCTTTTTCATAATCTCCGGAAAGAGCCTTGGTTTTCCAAGGTTCTTTCTTTGTTTTATAAATGGCTATGGAGTGTGGTATAATTGAGAAAAAGTGCTTATAGGAGCAAGATTATGGATTTAGAAGTTTTACGAAAAGATATGATTGTTAGTCAGAGAAAAGGGCAACCTTTTATTGTTGCGTCCATCATTATCTGGGTTTTAATAACCTTGGTAACTATGATGAAGGTATCACTTCCTTTTCAAAATCTTTTGATTTTTTGTTGTTCATGTCCATTGTTGCCACTTTCTTGGTTTGTTGGGAAATGGCTGAATGTTGATATCTTCTCCAAAGAAAATCCTTTAACGAATTTAGGCTTCTTATTTACTTGCAACCAATTGATTTATTTATTGATTGTTATGTGGGTCTTTAGTGCGGTACCTGAAAAAATGCTTATGGTTTATACAATGGTTTTTGGAGCGCATCTTTTACCCTATTCATGGCTATATAAATCAAGAACATATTTTGTTTTTGCTATTTTGATTCCGATACTTGCACTTGTCTTAGGTCACATGGCGAGCATGACATGTCTTAGTTTAGTGATGGTATTTTTGGAGATTGTTTTTGCCATGCTACTACAAGTTGAGCTAAATGCGAATAAATAATTAAAGGTTCTTAGTTGTCTAAGAACTTTTTATAAAAAACGAGAGGGCCCCGCAAGCGGAGCCCTCTCAGGAGATTATGAAAAAGAAAAGTTTTAGGATTGTCTATATTATAGGAAGCCTGCCTTAATTTTTTCTTAAAGTCAGCAGATAAAGGAATTTGCATGTGATAAGACTTCTTTTTTTGTTATAATGATAAAAGAAGTTTTAAACAATCAGTTACTGACTACGTAGGAGAGAACATGAAAAAAGTTTGTTTTGTTTGCTTAGGAAATATCTGTCGTAGTCCGATGGCTGAATTTGTGATGAAGGATTTAGTTTCTAGTGAAAATCTATTAATTGAAAGTCGTGCGACTTCTAACTGGGAACATGGCAATCCTATTCATCACGGGACACAAGGTATTTTTAAAAAGCATCATATTGCTTATGATTATCAAAAATCATCACAACAGATTTCTTATCAAGATTTTCGAGATTTTGATGTCATCATTGGGATGGATAGGAATAACGTGGCAGATTTAAAAGAAATGTCACGAGGACGCTTTGATGAAAAAATCTTTCTTTTTGTAGATGGCGGTGTACCAGATCCATGGTTTACAGGTGATTTTGATGCTACCTATAAGTTGGTTAAGCGTGGCTGTGAGCAATGGCTAGCGCGACTAAGAAATTCTTAAAGAGAAGTTGAGTGAAAATGAAAAAAATCAAAATAACCAGAGGACGCCTTGAGCTTCTGACGGTTTTAATTCTTATCATTTGTGGTTTGTCGGTCTTTACTTTATCGGTGAAATCAAAGACAACCTTAACGTATGACAATGGTAAAATCACATACACAGGCTATGTGGTCAATCACCGTATGAATGGTCAAGGTAAGTTGACTTATGAAAATGGTGATCGCTATGAAGGTAATTTTAATGATGGTGTGTTTGAAGGTCAGGGCGTCTTTACTTCACATTCTGGTTGGATTTATAAAGGTGAATTTAAAAATGGTCAACCAGATGGTGAAGGTACTCTAACAGCACAAAATGGTAAGGTATATACAGGAACCTTTAAACAGGGGATTTTTCAAAAATGAGAATAAAATGGTTTTCAATGGTTAGGGTGACTGGGCTTTTCCTAGTTCTGCTCTATCATTTCTTTAAAACGGCCTTTCCAGGTGGTTTTATTGGTGTTGACATTTTCTTTACTTTCTCAGGGTATTTGATTACAGCTTTGCTGATTGATGAGTATTCGAGAAATAAGAAAATCGATCTTTTAGGTTTTTATAAAAGACGTTTTTATCGGATTGTTCCACCGTTAATTTTGATGATTTTGATTGTCATGCCATTTACTTACTTGGTTCGCAGAGACTATGTGGCAAGTATTGGTAGTCAAGTTGCTGCGTCAATTGGTTTTACAACAAATTTCTTTGAAATTATCACGGGTGGTAATTACGAAACGCAATTTATCCCACATCTCTTTGTTCACACGTGGAGTTTGGCAATTGAGATGCATTTCTATTTAATCTGGGGATTCATAGTTTGGTTATTGGGAAGACATCAGGATAATCTGGCAAAATTCCGTAGTTTGATTTTTGCGATTTCGGCAGCCTTTTTTGCTGGAAGTTTCCTAACGATGTTTGTCCGAGCTTTCTTCGTTGATAATGTTTCAACGATTTACTTTTCATCTTTGACGCATAGTTTCCCATTCTTCTTAGGGGCTATGGCGGCAACGATGACTGGTATCAGAGAAACAACTATTCGTTTTAAAAAGAATGTTCGCCTGTGGTCTACAAAACGTAGTATCGTCACAATGCTAGTGAGCGCAGTTCTCTTAGTTTTATTGATGTTTACTTTGAAATTTGACCAACGCATCACTTATTTATTTGGATTTGTTTTAGCAAGTTTATTTGCTACGGTAATGATTTATGCGGCGCGTGTCCTAAATGACCAAACGCCAAATTCAAAAGAACCTGCTATTATCAACTATCTAGCTGATGTTAGTTATGGTGTCTATCTTTTCCACTGGCCATTTTACATTATCTTTACACAGTTGATGTCAAATGGACTGGCTGTTGTGTTGACAGTTATTCTATCTCTAGTATTTTCAACCTTGTCTTATTATGTGATTGAACCATTTCTTGCTGGTAAGCCAGTTAAACCATTTGGTATCTCTTTGGATTTATCTCCTTACAAGAAATGGCTATATGGTAGTTCAGCAGTTTTAGTTTTGATAACTTTGATAACTGTTGCTACAGCACCAGCTATGGGGAATTTTGAAACAGGACTCTTGGTTAACTCACTACAACAAGCTCAAACGAATTTGAATCGTACGCATACTGTGACAGCTGGTGATGCGGGAGCTTTAAGCGATGTAACTGTGATTGGAGATTCTGTTGCACTACGATCAAGTGCTGCGTTCTCAAGGTTGCTTCCTAATGCTCAATTAGATGCAGCGGTAAGTCGTAGTTTTGATAATGCGTTTGAAATTTTCCAAAATGAGATTTCGAGCGGAACACTTTCTAAGACAACAGTGCTTGCGATTGGTGTGAATTCACTCGATCATTACCAAGAAGACATTCAACAATTTATTGATGCTTTGCCAGACGGCTATCGCTTGATTATTGTGACGCCTTATAACGCTAGCGACGAAGCGAAAGTTAAGCAGGCGCGTGATTATGAATTGAGTTTACCGAAAACGTATAATTACATTACTATTGCTGATTGGTACAAGACAGCAACGAGTCATCCAGAAATTTGGAATGGTACTGACGGTGTTCACTACAGTGATGCTAATACGACAGGTGCTGACCTCTATGTTAAAACTATTCAAAAAGCAATTGATAAATCTGCTAAGAGACCTGCCAAAGGTGAATCTAATAGTTAATATCAAAAGTCAACTTCGGTTGGCTTTTTTGTGTGTAAAACTACCATTTTATGTTAGAAAATATGACGTCAAAAAATCTGCAAAAACCCCTTTACATCAATAGTTTGTAGCGTTATAATACATGTGACATAAAACGTGAGAAGAAGGGAGCGAAAAAGGTGGCTGAATTGTTCTATGACGTCTTAGCAAGCGTCTGGATTTCTATTGCTGGTGTTGATTCACGTTGGGGAAAATAATCGAATTATAAAAACAAGGAAACTTAGAAAAAACTGATGTTGTCAAAGTTTTCAAATAGTTATTGAGCGTTTGTAGAGTAAGGGATGAAGCTGTTACTTGGTATGAAATAGCTTTGCCTTACTCTTTTTTTGATAAATTGCACAAATTTGTATAAATTTTCTGATAATTATGATACAATGGGTGCAAGACTATCTATTAATATGAGGAATTTGTGATGACGTTAATTTACCAATCAACTCGCGACGAAAATAACAAAGTGACTGCTAGCCAAGCTATTTTACAAGGATTGGCAACTGACGGCGGACTCTTCACCCCAACGTCACTTCCAGAAGTGGCTTTGGACTTTGATGCTTTAAAAGATGCTTCATACCAAGAAGTGGCTAAACTGGTTCTATCAGCGTTTTTGGATGATTTTACAGAAGAAGAATTAGATTACTGTATCAATTCAGCTTATGATGAAAAATTTGACACACCTGCCATTGCTCCAGTCGTTAAACTGGCAGACCAATATAACCTTGAGCTTTTCCATGGTTCAACGATTGCCTTTAAAGATATGGCTTTGTCAATCTTGCCATACCTTTTGACAACATCAGCTAAAAAACAAGGTGTTGATAATAAAATTGTGATTTTGACAGCGACATCAGGAGATACTGGTAAGGCTGCCATGGCTGGCTTTGCGGATGTTCCAGGAACTGAAATCATTGTCTTTTATCCAAAAGATGGTGTCAGCAAAATTCAAGAACTTCAAATGACTACACAAACTGGTAACAACACGCATGTGGTGGCTATTACTGGTAACTTTGATGATGCTCAAACAGATGTTAAACGTATGTTTAATGACGTGGCTTTACGTGAAAAATTGCTTGCGCACAAGACACAATTCTCATCAGCTAACTCAATGAACGTTGGTCGCTTGGTGCCACAAGTTGTTTACTATGTCTACGCTTATGCACAATTGGTTAAAGCAGGTCATATTAAAGCAGGCGAAAAAGTTAACTTTACAGTACCAACAGGTAACTTTGGTAATATCTTAGCAGCATACTACGCTAGTCAAATTGGTGTTCCAGTTGGTAAATTAATCTGTGCTTCAAATGAAAATAAAGTTTTAACTGATTTCTTCACAACGGGTACATATGATAAAAAACGTGAGTTTAAGGTGACAACAAGTCCATCAATGGATATCTTGGTATCATCTAACTTGGAACGTTTGATTTTCCACCTTTTGGGCAACGATGCTGCTAAAACAAAAGACTTGATGGAAAAACTTGTATCTGAAGGAGAGTACACTCTTTCAGGTGCTAACCAAGCTATTCTTGATATGTTTGAAGCTGGTTTTGCAACGGAAGCTGAAACATCAGCTGAAATCAAACGTGTTTATGATGCTTGTGACTATGTTGAAGACCCACATACAGCTGTTGCGTCAGCTGTTTATCAAAAATATGTTGAACGAACTGGTGATCATACGCCAACTGTTATTGCGTCTACAGCAAGTCCTTATAAATTCCCACGTGTTGCCGTAGAAGCTGTTAGTGGACAAGCACCAGCGGATGACTTTGCTGCGGTAAAAGAACTTGAAAAATTGTCAGGTGTCGCTATTCCAAAAGCTGTCAACGGACTTGAGACAGCTGAGGTTCGCCACAAAACAGTTGTTGCTACAAGTGACATGCAAAAAGCTGTTGAAGATTATTTAGGACTTTAGCTGTTGAAGATTATTTAGGACTTTAAAAATTATAAAGTAAGAGCTGAGGCTGGTTCTCGGCTTTTCTTTTTGTTACGATAGAATCATGAAACAAACAAAGAAAATTATTCGATTGGCTTTTCCGGCCATGATGGAAAATCTTTTGCAGATGCTTATGGGGGTAGTAGATAACTATCTTGTTGCACAAGTTGGTTTAATTGCTGTCTCTGGGGTCTCTGTAGCTAATAATATTATTACCATTTATCAAGCGATTTTCATTGCTCTTGGTGCGGCGGTCTCAAGTCTAGTTGCCAAAAGTCTTGGGGAAAAGAATGCTCAAAAATCACTTCACTATCAATCTGAGTCTTTATTGATTACTCTTGGGTTGAGTTTAGTTCTTGGTCTCGTTTCTCTTGGCTTAGGGAAAACGATTCTAACTTGGCTTGGGACAGATGCGGCAGTCACGCAAGCTGGCGGTCTTTATCTTTCGATTGTTGGTGGTTTGATTATTAGTTTAGGGCTGATGACGACCTTGAGTGCTTTTTTACGGGCTTTGGGAAAACCACAACTACCAATGTATATCAGTTTGCTGACTAATGTTTTAAATGCAGGTTTATCAGCTGTAGCGGTATTTATTCTGCATTGGGGGATTGTTGGTGTGGCTTGTTCAACAGTTCTGGCACGCTTGGTTGGAACGCTGTTGCTAGCCAGTCAGTTACCGATTAAAAAGATTATCAAAAACATCCGGTGGACACTGGATAGTGATTTAATTAAAATTGCTTTGCCAGCTGCTGGTGAGCGCTTAATGATGCGCGCAGGTGATGTGGTTATTGTGGCAATTATCGTTAAGTTTGGAACGGAAGTGGTAGCTGGTAACGCTATTGGAGAAACGTTGACACAATTTAATTACATGCCAGGGATGGGGGTGGCTACGGCTACAGTAATCCTTGTGGCGCATAGCCTCGGGCAGAAGAATATCCAAGAAATCAAGCAATTGATTAAGGAATCCTATCTAATTTCTGTTGCTCTTATGCTTCTTGTTGGAGCTACGATTTACTTTTCTGGAGGTTACTTAACGCACTTGTTTACCTCTAATCAAGCTGCTCTAGATGCTAGCCTTGTTGTTTTGTTTTATTCGTTCGTTGGTGGGCCGGCAACAGCGGGAACCTTGATATTTACGGCAGCTTGGCAAGGGTTAGGAAATGCAAAACTCCCGTTTTATGCAACGACATTTGGGATGTGGGTTATTCGAATTATTTCGGGTTACGTACTTGGTGTAAGTCTGCACTTAGGTCTAACTGGAGTGTGGTTAGCGACCGTGGCAGATAATATTTTCCGTTGGATTTTTCTATATATTCTTTACAAGAAATATATGAATTCTTTTCAAGAATCTACTATTAAATAACAGGATTTTTAACCAGATGAAAGTCTGGTTTTTTCATTGTAAAAAATAATAGAAAAAGCTGAAAACATTTTCTTCTAAAAAATCGAAAAAAAGGGAGCAAAATCCTTGCAAACCACTGTTAAATCTGATATTATATACTGGTGCTGTTAATACAGTGACTTTAGCTATGATACAAGAGGTTGCGACACGCTCGGTTGCATTGCCACGCAAAGACGTGTTGGTTTTCTTGAGGAGCTAGCCTATTATCTTAAATAGACGAAAAGGAGAAAAAGATGGCAAACAAAAAAATCCGTATCCGTTTGAAAGCATACGAACATCGTACACTTGACACAGCGGCAGAAAAAATTGTTGAAACTGCAACACGTACAGGTGCTTCAGTAGCTGGACCAGTTCCACTTCCAACTGAACGTAGCTTGTACACAATTATTCGTGCGACTCACAAATACAAAGATTCTCGCGAACAATTTGAAATGCGTACTCACAAACGCTTGATCGATATCATCAACCCAACTCAAAAAACAGTTGACGCTTTGATGAAATTGGATCTTCCAAGTGGTGTTAACGTAGAAATCAAACTTTAATAAGGATTTGATTCTTGAGCACAAAAAACGCTCGTTAAAAACTTTTTTGAGCATAAAAAACGCTCATTAAAAACTTTTTAAATAAATAAAGTAAAGGAAATATTTTCTCATGACAAAAGGAATCTTAGGGAAAAAAGTGGGAATGACTCAAATCTTCACTGAATCTGGTGAATTCATCCCTGTTACTGTCATCGAAGCAACTCCAAACGTTGTGCTTCAAGTGAAAACTGTTGAAACAGACGGTTATGAAGCTGTTCAAGTTGGTTTTGACGACAAACGTGAAGTATTGAGCAACAAACCTGCCAAAGGCCATGTAGCAAAAGCTAACACAGCTCCTAAGCGCTTCATTCGTGAATTCAAAAACATTGAAGGCTTGGAAGTTGGTCAAGAAATCACAGTTGATACATTCGAAGCTGGAGATGTTGTTGATGTAACTGGTACATCTAAAGGTAAAGGTTTCCAAGGTGTTATCAAACGCCATGGTCAAGCTCGTGGACCAATGGCTCACGGTTCTCGTTATCACCGTCGTCCAGGTTCTATGGGACCTGTTGCGCCTAACCGTGTTTTCAAAAACAAACACTTGGCAGGACGTATGGGTGGTAACCGTGTGACAATCCAAAACCTTGAAGTTGTCCAAGTTATCCCAGAGAAAAACGTTATCCTTATCAAAGGTAACGTACCAGGTGCTAAGAAATCTCTTATCACTATCAAATCAGCAGTTAAGGCTGCTAAATAATAAGAAAGGAGAAAACAGTTAAAATGGCAAACGTAAAACTATTTGACCAAACTGGTAAAGAAGTTAGCTCAGTTGAATTGAACGACGCTATCTTCGGTATCGAACCAAACGAATCAGTAGTGTTTGATGTTGTTATCAGCCAACGCGCTAGCCTTCGCCAAGGTACTCACGCAGTTAAAAACCGCTCAGCAGTATCTGGTGGTGGTCGTAAACCATGGCGTCAAAAAGGAACTGGACGCGCTCGTCAAGGTTCTATCCGCTCACCACAATGGCGTGGTGGTGGTGTAGTCTTCGGACCAACTCCACGTTCATACGGATACAAACTTCCACAAAAAGTTCGTCGCCTTGCATTGAAATCAGTTTACTCAGCTAAAGTTGCTGAAGAAAAATTTGTAGCTGTAGAAAGCCTTTCATTTGCAGCTCCAAAAACTGCTGAATTCGCAAACGTACTTTCAGCTCTTAACGTTGACTCAAAAGTACTTGTAATCCTTGAAGAAGGTAATGAATTTGCAGCACTTTCTGCACGTAACCTTCCAAACGTTAAAGTTGCAACTGCAACAACTGCAAGTGTTCTTGATATCGTAAACAGCGACAAACTTCTTGTTACTAAAGAAGCAATCTCTACAATCGAGGAGGTTCTTGCATAATGAATTTGTACGACGTAATCAAAAAACCAGTTATCACTGAAAAATCAATGTACGACCTCGAAGCAGGTAAATATACATTTGAAGTTGACTCTCGTGCGCACAAACTTTTGATCAAACAAGCTGTTGAAGCTGCTTTTGATGGAGTTAAAGTTGCAAACGTGAACACTGTAACAGTTAAACCAAAAGCTAAACGTGTTGGTCGTTACACTGGTTTCACTTCAAAAACTAAAAAAGCTATCATCACTCTTACAGCTGATTCTAAAGCAATCGAGTTGTTTGCAGCTGAAGCTGAATAATCTAAGGAGGAAATAACGTGGGTATTAAAGCTTATAAACCAACGACAAATGGTCGTCGTAATATGACTTCTTTGGATTTTGCTGAAATCACTACAAGCACTCCTGAGAAATCATTGCTTGTTTCACTTAAAAACAAAGCTGGTCGTAACAACAACGGTCGCATCACTGTTCGTCACCAAGGTGGCGGTCACAAACGTCACTACCGTTTGATCGACTTCAAACGTAACAAAGATGGCGTTGAAGCAGTTGTTAAAACTATCGAGTACGATCCAAACCGTACAGCAAACATCGCTCTTGTACACTACACTGATGGTGTGAAAGCTTACATCCTTGCACCTAAAGGTCTTGAAGTTGGTCAACGTATCGTTTCAGGTCCAGATGCAGATATCAAAGTTGGTAACGCACTTCCACTTGCTAACATCCCTGTTGGTACAGTTATTCACAACATCGAACTTCAACCAGGTAAAGGTGCTGAATTGATCCGTGCTGCTGGTGCATCTGCACAAGTTCTTGGTCAAGAAGGTAAATACGTTCTTGTTCGTCTTCAATCAGGCGAAGTTCGTATGATTCTTGGAACTTGCCGTGCTACAATCGGTACAGTTGGTAACGAACAACAAGTCCTTGTTAACCTTGGTAAAGCTGGTCGCAGCCGTTGGATGGGTGTCCGTCCTACAGTTCGTGGTTCTGTAATGAACCCTAATGATCACCCACACGGTGGTGGTGAAGGTAAAGCACCAGTTGGACGTAAAGCGCCATCTACTCCTTGGGGTAAACCTGCGCTTGGTCTTAAAACTCGTAACAAAAAAGCTCAATCAGACAAACTTATTATTCGTCGTCGTAACGACAAATAATTTATTAGTCGCTTAAGCTTATTAATCATCCGCCAGCTCGGTAGTGTGCATTTATGCACACAGGCCGCTGTGGTACTATAATTTAAAGGAGAAAACTACAAAATGGGACGTAGTCTTAAAAAAGGACCTTTCGTCGATGAGCATTTGATGAAAAAAGTTGAAGCTCAAGCAAACGACGAAAAGAAAAAAGTAATTAAAACTTGGTCACGTCGTTCAACGATTTTCCCAAGTTTCATCGGATATACAATCGCAGTTTATGATGGACGTAAACACGTACCAGTTTACATTCAAGAAGACATGGTAGGTCACAAACTTGGTGAATTCGCACCAACTCGTACTTACAAAGGTCACGCTGCTGACGATAAGAAAACACGTTAATAAGAGGAGGACACAATGGCAGAAATTACTTCAGCTAAAGCAATGGCTCGTACAGTCCGTGTTTCACCTCGTAAAACACGTCTTGTACTTGATCTTATCCGTGGTAAGAACGTTGCTGACGCAATCGCAATCTTGAAATTCACTCCAAACAAAGCAGCTCGTGTAGTTGAAAAAGTTCTTAACTCTGCTATCGCTAACGCAGAAAACAACTTTGGTTTGGAAAAAGCTAACTTGGTAGTATCTGAAACTTTCGCAAACGAAGGACCAACTATGAAACGTTTCCGTCCACGTGCTAAAGGTTCAGCTTCACCAATCAACAAACGCACAACTCACGTAACAGTAGTTGTGTCAGAAAAATAAGGAGGTAAAATCGTGGGTCAAAAAGTACATCCAATTGGTATGCGTGTCGGAATCATCCGTGATTGGGATGCGAAATGGTATGCTGAAAAAGAATACGCGGATTACCTTCATGAAGATCTTGCAATCCGCAAATTCATCCAAACAGAATTGGCAGACGCTTCAGTTTCACGTATTGAAATTGAACGTGCTGTAAACAAAGTAATTGTTTCACTTCACACTGCTAAACCAGGTATGGTTATCGGTAAAGGTGGAGCTAACGTTGACGCTCTTCGCGTTAAACTTAACAAATTGACAGGAAAACAAGTTCACATCAACATCGTTGAAATCAAACAACCTGATTTGGACGCTCACCTTGTTGGTGAAAACATTGCACGTCAACTTGAACAACGTGTTGCTTTCCGTCGTGCTCAAAAACAAGCTATCCAACGTACAATGCGTGCAGGTGCTAAAGGTATTAAAACTCAAGTATCTGGTCGTTTGAACGGTGCTGATATCGCTCGTGCTGAAGGTTATTCAGAAGGAACTGTTCCACTTCACACACTTCGTGCAGATATCGACTACGCTTGGGAAGAAGCTGACACTACTTACGGTAAACTTGGTGTTAAAGTTTGGATCTACCGTGGTGAAGTTCTTCCAGCTCGTAAAAACACTAAAGGAGGCAAATAACAAATGTTAGTACCTAAACGTGTTAAACACCGTCGCGAATTCCGTGGAAAAATGCGCGGTGAAGCTAAAGGTGGTAAAGAAGTCGCATTTGGTGAATACGGTCTTCAAGCTACTACTAGCCACTGGATCACAAACCGTCAAATCGAAGCTGCCCGTATCGCAATGACTCGTTACATGAAACGTGGTGGTAAAGTTTGGATTAAAATCTTCCCACACAAATCATACACTGCTAAAGCTATCGGTGTACGTATGGGTTCTGGTAAAGGGGCACCTGAAGGTTGGGTAGCACCAGTTAAACGTGGTAAAGTTATGTTCGAAATCGCTGGTGTACCTGAAGAAGTTGCACGTGAAGCACTTCGTCTTGCTAGCCACAAATTGCCAGTTAAGACTAAATTCGTGAAACGTGAAGCAGAATAAGGAGAAATCATGAAACTTCAAGAAATTAAAGATTTTGTTAAAGAGCTTCGTGGTCTTTCTCAAGAAGAACTTGCTAAGAAAGAAAACGAACTTAAGAAAGAACTTTTTGATCTTCGTTTCCAAGCTGCAGCAGGTCAACTTGATCAAACTGCTCGTTTGAACGAAGTTAAAAAACAAATTGCACGTGTTAAAACAGTGCAATCTGAAAAGAAATAATAGATTGGGAAAGGAGAAATTCTAATAATGGAACGTAATCAACGTAAAACCCTTGTTGGACGCGTAGTATCTGACAAAATGGATAAAACAATCACTGTTGTAGTTGAAACTAAACGTAACCACCCAGTCTATGGTAAACGTATCAACTATTCTAAAAAATACAAAGCACATGATGAAAACAACGTTGCTAAAGAAGGCGATATCGTTCGTATCATGGAAACTCGTCCACTTTCAGCTACAAAACGCTTCCGTCTTGTAGAAGTTGTGGAAGAAGCTGTTATTATCTAATCAAACTAAAAGGAGAAATTTGAAATGATTCAACAAGAAACTCGCTTGAAAGTTGCTGATAATAGCGGTGCTCGTGAGATCTTGACTATCAAAGTTCTTGGTGGTTCAGGACGTAAATTCGCTAACATCGGTGACGTAATCGTTGCTTCTGTAAAACAAGCTACTCCTGGTGGAGCTGTTAAAAAAGGTGATGTCGTAAAAGCTGTAGTTGTTCGTACTAAAACTGGTGCACGCCGTCCAGACGGTTCATACATCAAATTTGACGACAACGCTGCTGTAATCATCCGTGATGACAAAACTCCTCGCGGAACTCGTATCTTCGGCCCTGTTGCACGTGAATTGCGTGAAGGTGGCTTCATGAAGATCGTTTCACTTGCACCAGAAGTACTTTAATTCATAAACACAAACTAAGTCCCCTGCTTTTGCAGGGTGCCCATTAGGGCGTAAGAAATAATAGGAGAAAAACCAAATGTTTGTAAAAAAAGGCGATAAAGTTCGCGTTATTGCTGGTAAGGACAAAGGCGTTGAAGCTGTAGTTCTTAAAGCCCTTCCTAAAGTCAACAAAGTTGTTGTTGAAGGTGTTGCTATTGTTAAAAAACATCAAAAACCAAACAACGTAAACCCTCAAGGTGCTATCGTGGAAAAAGAAGCACCAATCCATGTGTCTAACGTTCAAGTTCTTGACAAAAATGGTGTTGCAGGACGTGTTGGTTACAAAGTTGTAGACGGCAAAAAAGTTCGTTACAACAAAAAATCAGGCGAAGTGCTTGATTAATCACGAAGGAAAGGAGAAAGTATATAATGGCAAATCGCTTAAAAGAAAAATACACTAACGAAGTTGTTTCTGCTTTGACTGAAAAATTCAACTATTCTTCAGTTATGGCTGTCCCAAAAGTTGAGAAAATCGTTCTTAACATGGGTGTTGGTGATGCTGTAAATAACGCTAAAAACCTTGAAAAAGCTGCTGCTGAATTGGCACTTATTTCAGGTCAAAAACCATTGATTACTAAAGCTAAGAAATCAATCGCTGGCTTCCGTCTTCGTGAAGGTGTAGCGATCGGTGCAAAAGTTACCCTTCGTGGTGAACGTATGTACGAATTCTTAGATAAATTGGTAACAGTTTCACTTCCACGTGTTCGTGACTTCCACGGTGTTCCAACAAAATCATTTGACGGACGTGGTAACTACACACTTGGTGTGAAAGAACAATTGATCTTCCCAGAAATCAACTTTGATGACGTTGATAAAGTACGTGGTCTCGATATCGTTATCGTAACTACTGCTAACACTGACGAAGAAGGTCGTGAATTGCTTAAAGGCCTTGGAATGCCTTTTGCAAAATAATTTAGGAGGTAAATCAATTGGCTAAAAAATCTATGATTGCTAAGAATCATCGCCCTGCGAAATTCTCTACGCAAGCTTACACTCGTTGCGAACGTTGTGGCCGTCCACACTCAGTTTACCGCAAATTCAAACTTTGCCGTGTTTGCTTCCGTGAGTTAGCTTACAAAGGACAAATCCCAGGCGTTACCAAAGCTTCTTGGTAAGTCGATGATATAAGAAACCTGACTGGACAAGCCAAATAGTAAATTGTTATTCAATTTTCTATTTGGCGTGGTTCATGATGGGGTTCAAGTGATAAAATTGAATTTAATTAAGCCTTCGGGCGACATTAACTAGCAAGTGAACAATTCAAACTACTAGTAAGAGGAGAATATATAAATGGTTATGACTGACCCAATTGCAGACTTTTTGACACGCATTCGTAACGCTAACCAAGCAAAACACGAAGTGCTTGAAGTACCTGCATCAAACATCAAAAAAGGTATTGCTGAAATCCTTAAACGCGAAGGTTTCGTGAAAAACGTTGAAGTTATCGAAGATGACAAACAAGGTATCATCCGCGTATTCCTTAAATACGGACAAAACGGTGAACGTGTTATCACTAACTTGAAACGTATCTCAAAACCAGGTCTTCGTGTTTACGCAAAACGTGAAGATGTTCCTAAAGTTCTTAACGGACTTGGAATTGCAATCATCTCTACATCAGAAGGTCTTTTGACTGACAAAGAAGCTCGTCAAAAGAACGTTGGTGGAGAAGTTATTGCTTACGTTTGGTAAGAAGTTTTTCATCTCTCCATTTATGGAGAGGAAATCTTACTTAACCATCTAATGGACTATTAAGCACAAATTTGTGTATTAGTCGCCCCGTGAAAACTCGTCGCTTTATGCGGCCTGACAATTTAACAGGAGAAAAATAAAACTATGTCACGTATTGGTAATAAAGTTATCAACTTGCCTGCTGGTGTAGAAGTTACTAACAACAACAACGTAGTAACTGTTAAAGGACCTAAAGGCGAACTCACTCGTGAGTTTAACAAAAACATTGAAATCAAAGTTGAAGGAACTGAAGTTTCACTTCACCGTCCAAACGACTCAAAAGAAATGAAAACAATCCATGGTACAGCTCGTGCTAACTTGAACAACATGGTAATTGGTGTTTCTGAAGGTTTCAAAAAAGAACTTGAAATGCGCGGGGTTGGTTACCGTGCACAACTTCAAGGTTCAAAACTTGTACTTTCTGTAGGTAAATCTCACCAAGACGAAGTAGAAGCTCCAGAAGGAATTTCATTTGAAGTACCATCTGCAACTTCAATCGTCGTTAACGGTATCAGCAAAGAAGTTGTTGGTCAAACAGCTGCTTACATCCGTAGCCTTCGTGCTCCAGAACCTTACAAAGGTAAAGGTATCCGTTACGTTGGTGAATACGTACGTCGTAAAGAAGGTAAAACAGGTAAATAATAGTTTATGGGATGTCTTGCGAGATTTTTTCTCGCAGAACTCATATGCTAACATTTATAAAAACAATGTCGTTTTGACATTAATCAATTAATTAAGAGGTGAAAATTGTGATTTCGAAACCAGATAAAAACAAAATCCGCCAAAAACGCCACCGTCGCGTTCGCGGTAAACTCTCTGGAACTGCTGATCGCCCACGTTTGAACGTTTTCCGTTCTAATACAGGCATCTACGCTCAAGTTATTGATGACGTAGCGGGTGTAACGCTCGCAAGTGCATCAACTCTTGATAAAGAAGTTTCTAAAGGAACTAAAACAGAACAAGCCGTTGTTGTCGGTAAACTTGTTGCTGAACGCGCAGTAGCTAAAGGTATTTCTGAAGTGGTGTTTGACCGCGGTGGATATCTCTATCACGGACGTGTTAAAGCTTTGGCTGACTCAGCTCGTGAAAACGGATTGAAATTCTAATAGGGAGGACACTAAATAATGGCATTTAAAGATAATGCAGTTGAACTTGAAGAACGCGTTGTTGCGATCAACCGTGTTACAAAAGTTGTTAAAGGTGGACGTCGTCTTCGTTTTGCAGCTCTTGTAGTTGTTGGTGACCGTAATGGTCGTGTTGGTTTCGGTACTGGTAAAGCTCAAGAAGTACCAGAAGCTATTCGTAAAGCTGTTGAAGACGCTAAGAAAAACTTGATCGAAGTACCTATGGTTGGTACAACAATTCCTCACGAAGTTCGTTCAGAATTTGGTGGAGCTAAAGTATTGTTGAAACCTGCTGTAGAAGGTGCTGGGGTCGCTGCTGGTGGTGCTGTTCGTGCCGTCATCGAATTGGCCGGTGTTGCAGATGTTACATCTAAATCACTTGGTTCAAACACTCCAATCAACATTGTTCGCGCAACTGTTGAAGGTTTGAAACAACTTAAACGTGCAGAAGACGTTGCTGCTCTTCGCGGTGTTTCAGTTTCTGATTTAGCATAAGAAAGGGGATAATAATGGCTCAAATTAAAATTACTTTGACTAAGTCTCCAATCGGACGCATTCCTGCACAACGTAAAACAGTTGCTGCTCTTGGACTTGGTAAATTACATAGCTCAGTTGTTAAAGAAGACACTCCAGCTATCCGTGGAATGGTTACTTCAGTTTCACACTTGGTAACTGTTGAAGATGTTAAATAATTAACATTAAATAAATTTTAGGTTTAAGTCGCAAGGGGTACTCTTGCGACTTAAACTAGATATTAGTATAGGCGAGTTTCTATGGGGAGTCCTTTCCCCTCATAGAGGCGCTAGCATTTTACAAAAAAGGAGAAATTAATAATGAAACTTCATGAACTTAAACCTGCTGAAGGTTCTCGTAAAGTACGTAACCGTGTAGGTCGTGGTACATCATCTGGTAACGGTAAAACTGCAGGACGCGGTCAAAAAGGTCAAAAAGCTCGTAGCGGTGGTAAAGTACGTCTTGGTTTTGAAGGTGGACAAACTCCATTGTTCCGTCGTATGCCAAAACGTGGTTTCTTGAACGTTAACGCTAAAGAATACGCTCTTGTAAACCTTGACCAACTTAACGTTTTCGAAGATGGTACAGAAGTAACTCCAGTTGTTCTTAAAGAAGCTGGAATCATTCGTGCTGAAAAATCAGGCGTTAAAGTTCTTGGTAACGGCGAATTGACTAAAAAATTGACTGTTAAAGCAGCTAAATTCTCAAAATCTGCTGAAGCAGCTATCACTGCAAAAGGTGGTTCAATCGAAGTCATCTAATTAAGGAGGACTCGGTATGTTCTTTAAATTACTTAAAGATGCACTTAAGGTAAAAAATGTTAGAAATAAAATTTTCTTTACACTTTTTATCATCTTTGTTTTCCGTGTTGGAACACATATTACTGTGCCAGGTATCAACGCTAAGAGTCTCGATCAATTAGGTGAACTTCCCTTTCTAAACATGTTGAACCTTGTCTCTGGTAATGCTATGAGCAACTTCTCTGTATTCTCAATGGGTGTTAGCCCGTATATCACAGCATCTATCATTGTTCAACTGTTACAAATGGATATTTTGCCTAAGTTTGTTGAGTGGAGTAAACAAGGTGAAGTTGGTCGTCGTAAGTTAAATCAAGCGACTCGTTACATTTCGCTTGTCTTAGCCTTCATTCAATCGATTGGGATTACAGCAGGATTTAATACTTTATCCAGTATCTCATTGGTTTCTACACCAAATGTGAAAACTTATATCCTGATTGGTGCCTTGCTCACAACAGGTAGTATGATTGTGACATGGCTTGGTGAACAAATCACCGACAAAGGTTTCGGAAATGGTGTTTCAATGATTATCTTTGCGGGTATCATTTCATCAATTCCAAATGCTATTTCAACAATCTACGAAGATTTCTTTGTTAACGTTCGTTCAAGTGATTTAATATCTTCATACATCTTTGTAGCTTTGTTAATCGTAGCAGTATTGGCAATTGTGTTCTTTACAACCTTTGTCCAACAAGCAGAATACAAAATTCCAATCCAATATACAAAACTTGTTCAAGGTGCACCAACAAGTTCTTATCTTCCTTTAAAAATTAATCCGGCTGGCGTCATTCCCGTTATCTTTGCCAGCTCGATTACAACGATTCCAAGTACGATTATTCCGTTGATTTCAAATGGACATGATATTCCTTGGCTTACAACTCTAGAATCATATTTGAATTACCAAACACCAATCGGAATGGTAATTTACGCAGTACTAATTATTTTATTCTCATTCTTCTATACTTTTGTTCAAGTTAATCCTGAAAAAACAGCAGAAAACTTGCAAAAAGGTGCGTCATATATTCCTAGTGTTCGACCTGGACGCGAAACAGAAGAATATCTTTCTTCATTGTTGAAGAAATTAGCTACTGTAGGTTCAATTTTCTTGGCGTTTATTTCATTAACACCAATTATTGCACAACAAGCAATGAACCTATCTAGCAGTATTGCTCTTGGAGGAACAAGTCTTCTTATCTTGATTTCAACAGGTATTGAAGGAATGAAACAACTTGAAGGTTATCTCTTGAAGAGACAGTATGTTGGTTTCATGAACACAGCAGAATAGAATATGGGTTGACCTAGTCAACCTTTCTATTTTGTTTTTGAATAAGTTTAGCACTTCGGTGTTAAATTTATTTAAAAATAAAATAAGGAGAGTATCATGAATCTTTTAATCATGGGTTTACCAGGGGCTGGTAAAGGGACTCAAGCAGCAAAAATCGTTGAAGAATTCGGCGTTGCACACATTTCTACCGGAGATATGTTCCGTGCTGCAATGGCAAACAAAACTGAAATGGGTGTTCTTGCTAAATCATTCATCGATAAAGGTGAACTTGTACCTGACGAAGTAACTAACGGTATTGTTAAAGAACGTTTGGCACAAGCTGATATCGCTGAAAAAGGTTTCTTGCTTGATGGTTACCCACGTACTATCGAACAAGCACATGCTTTGGATGAAACACTTAAAAATTTGGATCTTAAATTAGACGGTGTTATTAACATTGATGTTAATCCAGAATCACTTATTGAACGTTTGAGTGGACGCATTATTAACCGTAAAACAGGTGAAACATTCCACAAAATCTTCAATCCACCAGTTGGTGACTACAATGAAGATGATTTCTACCAACGTGAAGATGACAAACCTGAAACTGTAAAACGTCGTCTTGATGTTAATATTGCTCAAGGTGCACCAATCATTGAACACTATCGTAAAGCTGGTATTGTTTTTGATATTCAAGGTAACCAAGACATCAATGATGTATTTGCTGACATTGAAAAAGCAATCTCATCATTAAAATAATTTAAGAGTTTCTACTTGCACAAGTAGAAGAGTCGTGATATAATAGGCTAGTCTGGCTTATAATTGTTACCTCTGTGCTCAGAGGACATCAAATCGAAATTTAGGGGGTACTTTTGCGTGGCAAAAGAAGATGTGATTGAAATTGAAGGTAAAGTTGTTGAGACGATGCCTAACGCTATGTTTACTGTTGAATTAGAAAATGGACACCAAATCTTGGCAACTGTATCAGGAAAAATCCGTAAAAACTACATTCGTATTTTGGTAGGTGACCGTGTTACTGTTGAAATGAGTCCTTACGATTTAACACGTGGACGTATCACATACCGCTTTAAATAATCGAAATAATTGGAGGGATTAAAAAATGAAGGTAAGACCATCAGTCAAACCAATTTGCGAATACTGTAAAGTTATTCGTCGTAACGGTCGTGTTATGGTAATTTGTCCATCAAATCCAAAACACAAACAACGTCAAGGATAATATAGAAAGGAGAAAAAATGGCTCGTATTGCTGGAGTTGATATTCCAAATGAAAAACGTGTAGTAATTTCACTTACTTATGTATATGGTATCGGTCTTGCAACTTCTAAGAAAATCTTAGCAGCTGCTGGTATTTCTGAAGACATCCGTGTTAAAGATTTAACATCAGACCAAGAAGATGCTATCCGTCGTGAAGTTGATGCAATTAAAGTTGAAGGTGACCTTCGTCGTGAAGTGAACATGAACATCAAACGCTTGATGGAAATTGGTTCATACCGTGGTATCCGTCACCGTCGTGGACTTCCTGTCCGTGGTCAAAACACTAAAAATAACGCTCGCACTCGTAAAGGTAAAGCTGTTGCGATTGCAGGTAAGAAAAAATAAAATAGGAGGTAAAAAAATTGGCTAAACCAACACGTAAACGTCGTGTGAAAAAGAACATCGAATCTGGTGTTGCTCATATTCACGCTACATTCAATAACACTATTGTTATGATTACAGATGTGCATGGTAATGCAATTGCTTGGTCATCAGCTGGTGCTCTTGGATTCAAAGGTTCTCGTAAATCTACTCCATTCGCTGCACAAATGGCTGCTGAAGCTGCTGCTAAATCTGCACAAGAACATGGTCTTAAAACTGTTGAAGTTACTGTAAAAGGTCCTGGTTCAGGTCGTGAGTCTGCTATTCGTGCTCTTGCTGCTGCTGGTCTTGAAGTGACTTCAATCCGTGACGTTACTCCTGTGCCACACAATGGTGCTCGTCCTCCAAAACGTCGTCGTGTGTAATCATAATTGTTAATAGTACACAAGATTCGTTTCGAGGGAGTATAATAAATGATTGAGTTTGAAAAACCAATAATAACAAAAATTGATGAAAATAAAGATTACGGCAGATTTGTTATCGAACCACTTGAACGTGGATACGGTACAACTCTAGGTAATTCTCTTCGTCGTGTACTCTTGTCTTCACTCCCAGGTGCGGCAGTAACATCAATTAAAATTGATGGAGTACTCCACGAATTTGACACTATTCCAGGTGTACGCGAAGATGTTATGCAAATCATCCTTAATATTAAAGGACTTGCAGTAAAATCTTATGTTGATGATGAAAAAATTATCGAACTTGACGTTGAAGGTCCAGCAGAAGTTACTGCCGGGGATATTTTAACTGATAGTGATGTTGAAATCGTCAACCCAGACCACTATCTCTTTACAATCGCTGAAGGACACAGTTTGAAAGCAACAATGACTGTTGCTAAAAAACGTGGTTACGTTCCAGCCGAAGGTAATAAAAAAGAAGATGCTCCAGTGGGAACATTGGCTGTAGACTCTATCTACACACCAGTGAAAAAAGTTAATTATCAAGTTGAACCTGCTCGTGTAGGTAGCAATGACGGCTTTGATAAATTAACAATCGAAATCATGACAAATGGCACAATCATTCCTGAAGATGCTTTAGGTCTATCAGCACGCGTTTTGATTGAACACTTGAATCTGTTTACTGACCTTACAGAAGTGGCTAAAAACACTGACGTAATGAAAGAAACTGAAAAAGTTAACGATGAAAAAGTGCTTGACCGTACTATCGAAGAACTTGATTTGTCAGTCCGCTCATATAACTGTCTTAAACGTGCAGGTATCAACACTGTATTTGATTTGACAGAAAAAACTGAGCCTGAAATGATGAAAGTCCGTAACCTTGGTCGTAAGAGCCTTGAAGAAGTCAAAGTTAAACTTGCTGATCTTGGACTCGGACTCAAAAACGATAAATAATATAGGAGGATAAAATGGCTTACCGTAAACTAGGACGCACTAGCTCACAACGTAAAGCAATGCTTCGTGATTTGACAACAGATCTTTTGATTAACGAATCTATTGTAACAACTGAAGCTCGTGCTAAAGAAATCCGTAAAACAGTTGAAAAAATGATTACTTTAGGTAAACGTGGTGACCTTCATGCACGTCGTCAAGCTGCTGCTTTCGTACGTAATGAAATTGCATCTGAAAACTTTGATGAAGCTACTGAAAAATACTCTTCACAAACAGCTCTTCAAAAACTTTTCGATGAAATCGCACCTCGCTATGCAGAACGCAACGGTGGATACACTCGTATTCTTAAAACTGAACCTCGCCGTGGTGATGCTGCTCCAATGGCAATCATTGAATTAGTATAATTTTTATCAATTTTGTTGAGTGTTATGATGATGGAACCTTTTGGTTCTTAGTCTAGCTCTGGTCTACCGCTGGGGATTTTTCCCCAGCGGGAACACTCATCATATTGGTGATTGAGTAACGCTTGTTTACGAAATGTCTCTAGATTAGAAACACTTCGTAAGCAGGCGTTTTTCTATTTAAAAACTGCAACTACCTTCAATTTATGGATAATAGAACCCAATACAATATACTACTCAGCAATAATTTAATGCAATCGAAATAAGAATTTTTTGCATAGACTTTATAATAGCGAGTTTATACCTAAAAATGCCCTCTTTATACGGGAAAAAAAGGATTTTTATCAAGGATGTACCAAATAGCGCTTAAAAAGCTCCTGAGACGCTCTGAGGAAGGTTTGGATGAATTTCGCTGTTGGGGGAGTAAAAAGCCAAGCGAGAAGCCTGTAGAGACCTTATTTGGTATTTTATGGAGAATAATCGAAGTGTCATCTTTTTAACTGGGAAGGAAATTCTAACGAGCATCGATTTCTTTATTTTGAAAAAATTGTCGACTAACTAAGCTGTTATTATCAGAAAAAAATATGAAAACGGCTTAGTTATAATGGTGAAGATCATAAACTCAGTTTATATGACAGTTTTTATGACATTGTTACAAAAAAATATCAAAAAAACTTAAAAAACCTGTTGACAGAGGAAATGAAGTTTAGTATACTAAATAAGCTGTTGTTTGAGGCAGCAAACATTTCAAAAGGCTTTGAAAAAAAGTTCAAAAAACTTCTTGACAAAGCGTTGAAGA
>NZ_JAWVPQ010000012.1:0-50923 GCF_046592795.1 Streptococcus sp. TATVAM-FAB8 | reverse complement strand
CAAGAAATTTTCAAGTTCTTTTCAAATTTGTTACCGTCGCCCTCTCGAACAACAGCTATATTAGTATACTAAATTTACTACAGCGTGTCAACGCTTTTATGAAACTTTTTTCAGTTTTTTTCAACTTGCCATCAGAACCCTCTAAAATCGGTTATCGCAGCAGCAAATTGACTACGTGTCTATTCTAATACTTATTCTCTTCAAAAGCAATTAAAATGACTTTTATTTGCTTTTAAACACAAAAAAGAGGGTACTATGCCCCCTTTTTGATTATGATAATGCTTTTTTATATTCTTCAGCTTCAGCTTCTGTAGAAAGTACAAAGTGACCTGGTGTAATTTCACGCATTTCACGTTCTTGACCATCAAGTTCTGCACTTGGGTCATAAACTTGGTGCACACGTTCACGTTCAGATTCTGGATCTGGTTCTGGAATTGCAGACAACAAGCTCTTAGTGTATGGGTGGATTGGGTTATTGTAAACATCTTCAGATGTTCCAATTTCAAGCATTTTACCCCAGTGCATTACACCAATACGATCTGAAATGTATTTGACCATTGACAAATCGTGAGCGATGAAGAGATAAGTCAAGCCTTTTTCGCGTTGAAGTTTTTGCATCAAGTTAACTACTTGTGCTTGAATAGACACGTCAAGCGCAGAAATTGGTTCATCAGCAATGATGAATTTTGGTTGTACAGCAAGTGCACGTGCAATACCAATACGTTGACGTTGACCACCTGAGAATTCGTGTGGGTAACGAGTCATGTGATCCTTGTTCAATCCTACTAGTGAAAGTAATTCTTGAACTTTTTCGTCACGTTCTTCTTTACTATTAACGAGTTTGTGAATATCAAGACCCTCAGCAACGATATCACGGATTTTCATACGTCCATTAAGACTTGCTTGTGGGTCTTGGAAAATCATTTGCACATTTTTACGGAATTCATGTAGTTCTTTACCTTTAAGGTTAGAAACTGTTTCTCCATTAAAGTCGATTTCACCATCACTAATATCGTAAAGTTTTAAGATAGCACGTCCAACAGTTGTTTTACCAGAACCTGATTCACCAACTAAACCAAAGACTTCACCTTCATAGATATCGAAGCTGACGTTGTTGATGGCTTTTACTTCATTCTTTTTGCCTTCGTTGAAAGTCAAAGAGACATTTTTAAGTTCAACAAGCTTTTTTCTATTTTCAGTCATTAAGCTTTTCTCCCTTCAAGTTCTTTCCATTTTGCCCAACGTTTTTGAATTGGTAATGGTGGTGTTACTTTAGGTGCACGTTCGTCTAACAACCAAGTTGCAGCATAGTGTGTGTCACTAACTTTAAACATTGGTGGTTCTTCTTCGTAATCGATATCCAAAGCAAATTCATTACGTGGTGCAAAAGCATCACCTTTTGGTGGATTAAGAAGATCTGGTGGTGTACCTGGGATTGATTGCAAGCTACCAGCTTCTGTATCAGTTGTTGGCATTGAGTTCAACAATCCCCATGTGTATGGGTGTTGTGGGTTGTAGAAGACTTCATCTACTGTTCCATATTCAATAACCTTACCAGCGTACATAACTGCCACGCGGTCAGCCATACCAGCAACGACACCAAGGTCGTGAGTGATAAAGATGATTGATGAGCCACGTTCTTTTTGAATTTTCTTCATTAGACTAAGGATTTGCGCTTGAATAGTAACATCCAAGGCAGTTGTTGGTTCATCAGCAATCAAAACATCTGGGTTAGCAGCAAGTGCAATTGCAATAACTGCACGTTGGCGCATACCACCTGACCATTGGTGTGGATAATCATTGATGTGCTCTTCCGCATTTGGAATACCAACATTTTTCATCAAATCTAGTGCACGATTCCAAGCTTCTTGTTTTGAAACTTTTTCGTGAATCATAATTGGTTCAGCGATTTGTTGACCAATTTTCATTGTTGGGTCAAGACTTGTCATTGGATCTTGGAAAATCATCGCAATTTCATTTCCACGAACTTTAATCCACTCGTCTTCTTTTAATTCTGTAAGTTTTTTACCTTTAAAGTCGATGTCACCTGTAATTGTAGCATTTGAAGCAGATAGGCCCATCAAAGTTTTAGTCGTTACAGATTTACCTGATCCAGATTCACCTACGATAGCAAGTGTTTCACCTTTCTTCAAGTCAAAGTTGACGTCACGAATGGCTTTGATTTCTCCAGCGTAGGTTTGGAAATCTACATGGAGGTTTTTAACTTGTAAAATTGTTTCTTCACTCATATTTTTTCCTCCTAACGATCACCAGATTTTGGATCAAATGCATCACGAAGACCATCACCTAACAAGATGAAAGCAAGTGAGATTAATACCAAAGCAAGGGCTGGTAGAGTTACTTGATAAGGGTAGTATTGTAAGTATTCTTGAGCATCAGTAATCAATGAACCAAGTGATGCTGTTGGTGGTTTTACCCCAAGGTTAATAGCTGAAAGCACAGCTTCGTACATGATGGCACTTGGAACTGTCATCATGATTTGAACAATAATAATCCCTGAAATATTTGGAAGGATGTGTTTAAACGCGATTTTAGGAGCACTTTCACCTAATGAACGAGCGGCAAGAACAAACTCTTGTTCACGGTAAGAAAGTGTTAAGTTACGTACTTGACGAGCCATTGATGTCCATCCAACGATAGCAATTGAAATAATGATTGATGTAACACCATTACCAAGCAAAAGACCAAGCATTGTAACGATAACCAAGTTAGGAATTGATGAAATAACTTCGATAATACGTTGCATAACCATGTCGACACGTCCGCCAACATAACCTGAAATCAAACCATAAGTTACCCCAATCAAAAGGTCAATCAATGTTGCAACGATAGCAATAAGAAGTGAGATACGAACACCTACGATGATACGTTTGGCAACACTACGACCTAGGTTATCAGTACCAAGGATAAATTTTTTACCTTCTGGAACACCTTGGTCTGCATAAGCATCGTTAGCTTCTGTATTACCAGAATAAGTAATTTTACCGTTCCAGAATGGAAGGTTGTCACTAAGTTTTGGTGGAAGGTTACGGTAAGTTGTAACTTCTTTTGTATTGAAAGCATTAGCGTCATCACGTGGTACCAAAACTACTGAAATCATTGAGAATACAAGTAAAATTCCCAAGAACCACATTGAAATAACAGCTAATTTATTTTTCTTCAAACGGCGCCATGCATCTTGCATAAAAGAAAGAGCAGGCTTTTCAATTTTTTCTTGTGAGCTGGCTGAACCAACACCAACAAGCTTAAATTCTCTTGTTTTTTCTGCCATGAATAGTCTCCTTATTGCAAGCGTACACGTGGGTCAACAATACTTGTTGCAATATCTGTTACCAAGATAGCAACCATCAACATCATTGCATAAACGATTGTTGTTCCCATAATTACTGGATAGTCTTTAGCTGGGATTGATGTTACAAATTGTTGACCAATTCCTGGAATTGAGAAAATTTGTTCAATCAAAGCTGAACCTGTTAGCAAGTTTGCTGCCATAGGACCAACCAAAGTCAAAACTGGAATCATTGAGTTACGGTACGCGTGTTTACGTGTCACTTGACGTTTATTCAAACCTTTAGCAGTTGCTAATTGAATGTAATCAGAACTCAATGTTTCAATCATTTGTCCACGGAAGAAACGTGTTACTTGAGCAAAGACTGGGATTGCTAAGGCAATAGATGGCATGATTGTTTGTTCAAATGAACCCCATCCTGCAAGTGGGAACAAGCTCCATTTGAAACCAAGAGTAACCAATAAGAAAAGACCGATAATGAATGATGGTACTGAAATACCAAGTGTAGAGATGACACTAAGTACTCCATCAATCCAGTTATTTTTATTACGTGCTGATGCAGCACCGACAGCAATACCTGCAAGAAGACCTACAATCAATGCTTGAACACCAAGTTGGATCGAAACGCCTAAACGTTGAGAAATCAAGCGTCCTACTGGTTGATTAATTGATTGGTAACTTGTACCAAAATCACCATGGAGAATATTCCATAGATATGTAAGATATTGTTGCCAAACTGGTTTATCCAACCCATATTGTTTGTTCATTAAAGCAATCATCTCATCAGTTAATTTTGGGTTATTGTAAGGTGTCCCAGGCATAACTTGCATGAGGAAAAACGACAGGGTAACAACTACCCAGAGTGTTACAAGAAGAATAGCAACACGTTTAAGAATGTATTTTACCATAATATTTCCTTCTCTTATTTGCTTTTGTTGGCAGGGGAAAAGTTTTACCTGTCAACAAAAGCAAGAATTGGCCGCAACCAATTCTTGCCCATTATTCATACTTATTAAAGATTATTTGTCTTTATAGGCATATGTAAAGTCAACTTGCAAACCAGTTGAGTTACGAACAAGACCTTTGATTGATGGATTTTGAAGTGCTTTTGTGTTACGGAAGTAAAGTGGGTTATAGTGTGCATTATCATAAAGTGCTTTTTCAGCAGCTTTATAATCATCTGCAGCAGCTACTGGATCCAAAGCATCTGTAGTCAATGCTTTTTGGTAGGCTGCATCATATGTCGCATCGCTAAACTTACCGTAGTTGTAGGCTGAATCAGATGTAAACAATCCATAGAATGTAGATCCTTCTGGATAGTCACCACCCCAAAGTGATAGAACAACATCAAAGTTTTGTGTTTTAGAATCTTGCAATCGTTGTTTGAATGTTACGAATTTTTCTTCTACTTTTAATCCTGGAAGAACATCTTCCCATGTTTGTTTGATGTAGTCTACTGACGCTTTGGCAACTGGTGTATCAGAATCAGCTGTAATTGTCAATTTAACTGATTTTTCACCGATTTCAGCAAGACCTTCTTTGAAAAGTTTTGCTGCTTGTTTGGCATCATAAGTGTAATCTTGTGATACGTATTTAGATAAATCAGTACCATCTTCTAAGGTTTCAAGTCCTGTTGGAACAAGAGCTGTTGCTGCTTTTGAACCAGTATCGATAGCTGCTTTAACAACACCTTCACGATTTGTTGCAAGGTTAAGCGCTTGACGAATCTTAGTATTAGCTAAAGCTTTAACAGAACCTGTTTCGTTGTAAACGAGGTATGCAGATGTTGCTTCTGGAGCATCCACAACATCTTTGCTGCTTTTATTTGCTTTATAAATTGCTTCTGTACCAGAGATGTTTGCTGTATCAAGCTCACCATCTTTGTACATTTGCACGGCAGTATCAGGTTTTTTAACAGCTTGGACGTTAACTTTCTTCAATTTAACATTTTTAGCGTCCCAATAGTATTTGTTTTTCACAAGTGTGAATGAACCATTAGAACCATTCCAATTTTTAACTGTATATGGACCTGAATAAAGTGCTTTTTCAGAAGTTGTAGCGTAGTCACTTCCTGCTTTTTCCACAAAAGCTTTGTTTTGAGGAACGAAGTTAGCAAATGTCAAAAGACTCATAAATTGTGGAGATGGACTAGATAATGTAAAGATTACTTTATTACCATCTGCTTTAACTCCCAATTCATCAACGCTCTTAGTACCATTGATAACTTCTGCAGCATTTAAAACATGCGCATCTGATGCAAGGTAAGCATACTCTGAAGCAGTCGCTGGATCAACAATACGTTGCCATGTATAAACAAAGTCATCTGCCGTTAAATCACTACCGTCAGACCATTTAAGACCATCACGTAATGTGGCAGTGTATGTTAAACCATCTTCAGATACTTCTACTTTCTCAGCCAAATCAGGTTTTAATTCACCGTCTTCGTTACGACGAAGTAAGTTACTACCTGAGTTACCGATAGCAATTGAAGAATAAGTATCTGTAACTTTCGAAATGTCCAAAGTGCTAATTTCAGTCGGAGTGTACCAATTGATCTCATCAGTTTTTGAAGAAGTTGATGAGCTTTTACCTCCACAAGCTGCCAAAACAGCTGTTGAGACTAAGGCTACAGCCCCAAGACCGACGCGTTTCCATGTTTTACCGTTTAGTGACATGTGACGCCCTCCTAGTTGTTCTCTCTAAATTATATTATTTGACAAATAAAATTATATCATAAAGTTTCCTTAAAGAAAATAGTTTTTTCTGAAGAGAATAGTTTTTTCTGAATTTTTTGTCAGATTTTCTGACACACTGAAAGTAAGCGATTAATATGATATAATCATATTATCTAATTTTTTAACAAAGGATGGAACAATGAAGAAAGTTTTTGCTGTTTTGGCCCTACTCTTGGCCTTCATTGGAAACAAAGTTGCTGCTGATGATACCTTTGATGTAGCAGCTAAACACGCTATCGCTGTTGAAGCTTCTACTGGTAAAGTATTATATGAAAAAGATGCAACTACACCTGATGGTATTGCTTCAATGACAAAAATATTAACGGTTTACTTAACTTACAAAGAAATCGACAAAGGGAATCTAAGTTGGGATACTAAAGTTCCTATATCTGATTATGCTTATGATTTAACAGCTAATTCGGATGCTAGTAACGTTCCTATGGAAGCACGCGAATATACTGTGGAGCAATTAGTTAATGCTGCCATGGTAGCTAGTGCTAATAGTGCTGCGATTGCCCTTGCAGAAAAAATCGGCGGTACCGAAAGTAAGTTTGTTGATATGATGCAAACTCAACTCCAAGAATGGGGAATCAATGATGCTAAATTATTTAATGCTTCTGGTCTTAACAATAGTTACCTAGGTGATAACATTTACCCAGGTTCTAGTTCAACTGATGAAAATACCCTAAGTGCTCGTGATGTTGCCATCATTGCCCAACACTTAATCACCGAGTACCCAGATGTGCTTAAAATTAGTAACCAAACAACTGCTGACTTTGATGGTTCTACAATGAACACTTATAATTACATGCTCAAAGGAATGCCTTACGAACGTGATGGTGTTGATGGTCTAAAAACCGGTACAACTGAACTTGCTGGTGCTTCATTTGTTGCGACTTCTACAGAAAACGGCATGCGCATTATCTCTGTTGTTATGAATGCAGATAATTGGCAAGAAGATGAATTTGCCCGATTTAAAGCTACGAATGATCTTCTTGAATATGTTAAATCGCATTATGAAATGACTACTCTTGTTGATGCTGGTGAGTCAACTAAAAATAGCAAAGCCAAGGTAAAAGATGGTAAAGAAAAATCTGTACCCGCTGTTGCTTCTCAAGAGTTAAAAGTTGTTCATCGTATTGGCACTGACATTTCAGCAACATTCTCAACAAAATCTAAAGGATACGAAGCTACTATTAATAAAGGTGATAAAGTTGGTTCTTTCATTTATGATGATAAACAAATCGTCGGAACTGGCTATCTAGAATCTAAGCCAAGCGTACCAGCACTTGCTAAGAAAGAAGTAAAAAAAAGCATTTTTCTTAAAGTCTGGTGGAACCACTTCGTCACTTACGTTAACGAAAAACTATAAAAACTACTATTTCTTTTCCTACTATATATACTATATATAGAAAAAAGAGACAAGTTTAAAAACTTGTCTCTTTTAAGTTATCCAACAGAACCTTCCATTTCATAACTAATCAAACGATTAAGTTCAACAGCATATTCCATTGGGAGTTCTTTTGTAAATGGTTCTACAAATCCCATGACAATCATCTCTGTTGCTTCTTGTTCAGAAAGACCACGACTCATAAGATAATAGAGTTGTTCTTCTGAGATTTTTGAAACTTTCGCTTCATGTTCAAGCGCAACTTGTGAATTGTGAATTTCGTTAAATGGAATGGTATCAGAACTTGAAATGTCATCCATCAAAATCGTATCACATTCAATGTGACTAACTGATTTTTTAGAATTTTTATTAAAAGTCACTTGACCACGATAGTCAACTTTTCCGCCACCTTTAGCAATTGATTTTGAAACAATTGATGATGAGGTATGTGGCGCATTGTGAATCATCTTGGCACCAGTATCTTGGTGTTGTCCTTTATTAGCAAAGGCAATTGAGAGCATTGTCCCACGCGCACCTTCGCCATCAAGATAAACAGATGGATACTTCATTGTTGTTTTGGCACCGAGGTTACCATCAATCCATTCCACTGTAGCATTTTTCTTAGCTGTAGCACGTTTAGTTACCAAGTTATAGACATTATCTGACCAGTTCTGAATAGTAGAATAACGCATATAACTACCTTCAAGAGCAAAAATCTCAACAATGGCTGCGTGAAGACTTGCTGATGAATAGTTTGGTGCGGTACAGCCTTCTACATAGTGAACGCTTGCCCCTTCATCAACAATAATCAAAGTACGTTCAAATTGTCCCATCGCTTCGTTGTTGATACGGAAATAAGTTTGCAAAGGAATGTCAACTTTGACACCTTTTGGAACGTAAATGAAGGTACCACCTGACCAGAAAGCTGAGTTTAAAGCAGCTAACTTGTTGTCTGTTGGTGGGACTAATTTAGAGAAATATTTTTTGAAAAGCTCTGGGTATTCTTTCAAAGCAGAATCTGTATCGGTGAACACGATTCCTAGCTTATCATACTCATCTTTCATGTTGTGGTAAACCACTTCAGATTCATACTGAGCTGAAGCACCAGCGAGATAAGCTCGTTCGGCTTCTGGAATACCGATGCGTTCAAACGTTTCTTTGATTTTATCTGGAACATCATCCCATGAGCGGGCAGGTTTATCAGATGCTTTTTGATAGTAAGTAATCTCATCAAAATCAATATCTGACAAATCTGGTCCCCAATCTTGCATTGGCATTTTATTAAAAATTTCCAATGATTTCAAGCGAAATTCCAGCATCCATTCTGGCTCACCTTTTTCAGCAGATAATTCACGAACAACATCTTCACTGATTCCTTTTCCTGTTGAAAAGACTGGTGTCACGTCATCATGGAAGCCATATTGATACTCACCAATATCAATTGGTTTTGGTGTTACTTTTTCGTTTTTTTCAGGCATCTAATTACCTTTCTGTATTTTTACTATCATTTTCAATAGCTTTTTTCAGGGCATTCCAGGCAAGAGTTGAACATTTAATACGTTGTGGAAATTTTGAAACTCCTGCCAAAAAACTTGCCTCACCTAATCTTTTTTGGGCATCGTCTTTTTCACCTTGAACCATTTTTGAAAAAATCTCAGCTAGTTCAAGAGCTTCTTCTTTCGTCTTGCCAACAACAGCATCAGTCATCATGCTTGATGAAGCTGTAGAGATTGTACAACCGTCACCAGCAAAAGCGATATCAGAAATGCGATCACCATCAAATTTCACTGATAATGAAATCACATCACCACAAGTGGGATTATTAAGATTAACTTGATCAACATCTTCGAGTTTTCCGTGATGATGTGGATTTTTTGAGTGATCTGAAACAACTGCCATATAAAGACTATCTAATCTAGAAAGTGCCATTGAAAAACTCCTTTGTTTTAAGAATTGCTTCTATTAGTTTATCACAATCTTCTTTCGTATTATAGATATAAAAACTTGCGCGCACTGCTGAATGAATTCCTAAGTAATGAAGTAGAGGTTGTGCACAGTGATGTCCTGCTCGAACAGCAACCCCTTCATAATCAAGAGCTGTCGCTACATCATGTGGGTGCAATCCATCAATATTAAATGAAATGACTCCCATGTGCTGACTAGGATCTTGTGGACCGTAAACTGTTACTCCTTCGATGGCTTGTAGTTTAGGTAAAACATAATCAACCAGTTCTTGCTCATGCGCATGAACATTATCTAAACCAAGATCATCCAAATACTCAATAGCCGCGCCTAAAGCAATAGCACCAGCAATATTTGGTGTCCCGGCTTCGAATTTCCAAGGCAATTCTGTCCAAGTGGCTTCTTGTTCGTAAACGAAGTCGATCATTTCCCCACCAAACTCAACTGGTGACATTTGATTGAGCAATTCTTCTTTACCATAAAGCACACCAATGCCTGTTGGTCCAAGCATTTTATGTCCTGAGAAAGCAAAGAAATCACAATCCAAATCTTGAACGTCGATTGCCATATGAGGAGCAGACTGTGCACCGTCAACCACCATATAAGCACCAACTTCATGAGCTAATTTGGCAATTTCTTTAACAGGTTGCACTGAGCCTAGAACATTTGAAACATGAGCAATGCTTACAAATTTTGTTTTGCTTGAAAGCTTGCTACGCAAATCTTCCATATCTAGTTGACCATCTTTTAAATAAACATAAACCAATTTTGCACCAGTCTTATGGCAAACTTGTTGCCAAGGAACGACATTCGCATGATGTTCTAAAACCGAAATAAGCACTTCATCGTCTTTTTGAAGAACATCTTGGGCAAACTGCGCAACCCAGTTAAGTCCAGTTGTTGTTCCACGTGTAAATAACACTTCTTTTGTTGACTTAGCATTAATGAACTGACGTGCTTTTTCACGACTGGCTTCATAAGCAGCTGTTGCACGTTCAGCAAGGGTATGAACACCGCGGTGAACATTGGCATTGATAGTATGATAATACTGATTGAGCGCATCAAGTACTTTTTGTGGTTTCTGAGTTGTTGCCGCATTGTCTAGATAAACCAGAGGTTCATCATTGATAACTTGGTCAAGGATGCAAAAGTCTTGAGCGATTTTATGAGCGTCTAATTTTGCCATATTAGCGTTGCTCCAACTTACTGTCAAGCACAGCAATCATTTCATCACGCACTTCTTTGACAGGAATTTCAGTGATAACAGTACCTAAGAAACCACGAATAACTAGGCGTTCTGCTGTTTCCTTGTCAATACCACGACTCATGAGATAATACATATCTTCTGGGTCAACTTGTCCGATTGAAGCGGCGTGACCAGCTGTCACATCATTTTCATCAATCAATAAGATTGGATTGGCATCAGAACGGGCTTTGTCTGAAAGCATCAGAACACGACTTTCTTGTTGAGCATCCGCTCCCTTAGCACCTTTTACAATGTGACCAACACCATTAAAAGTCAATGTTCCGCGTTCAAGAATGACACCGTGTTGTAAAATGTGTCCGACTGAATGGCAACCGTAGTTTGTCACGCGCGTATCCACACCTTGAACTTGACGACCAGATGAAGCGGCAACCACTTTAAGATTAGCTTGGCTACCATCTCCGTACAAGTCTGAATCAAAATCAGCAATCACATTGCCTTCATTCATGATGCCGATTGCCCAGTCCACCACAGCATCTTTACCATGATGAGCACGACGGCTAATATAAGTTGTCACGTTATTTCCAAGACGGTCGATAGCAGAAAACTTCACTTGACTGCCATCTAAAGCAATAACTTCAACAGAAATGTTTGCTGTTGCTTTAGCATCGCCTTCACCGATTGATTCAAAACGTTCTAGATAACTGATGTGACTATTTTTTCCTACAATAATAAGGACGTGTTTATTAAATGGAACATCACTAGCCTTATCTTGGAAAAAGAGACCTTCGATTGGTTCCTCAATGTCCACATTATCTGGAACATAAAGCACAGCAGCACTGTTAAAGTAAGCTGTATGATAAGCAGCTAACTTGTCTTCCAAGTCACCACGCGCTTTACCAAAATATTTTTCAATCACTTCTGGAATTTCTTCCAAAGCGCTATAAAAATCTGTAAAAATAACACCTTTTGACATCAAGTCAACAGGTAATTGTTCAAGGACAGTTTGTGTTCCAACCTGAACAAGTTTTGGATTATCTCCAAGTGCTGTAAAATCAGGGACATTAGCCAAAGCCATATCCTCTGAAATACTTCCATCACCCAAGTTCCAACGGTGAAATTTTACACGGTTGACTTCTGGTAATGGCAATTTATCTATATGATCAAAAGCAGCTAAGCGTCGCTCTTGCAACCACAAAGGTTCTGCTTTTGCTTGTGAAAAATTTAAAACTGATTCTTTCGTCATAATTTGATGTTTACTCCTTTTTATATCCAACATACGAGTATCATCTACTATAATAGTAGACTTGACATCATCAATTACACTTCTTCTTCGTATTTAATTCCAAGTTCTTCGGCAATTTTCGCATAACCTTCTTTTTCAAGACGAGCAGCAAGTTCTGCACCACCTGTAAGAACAACACGACCATCCATCATAATATGAACAACATCTGGTGTGATGTAGTTAAGAAGTCGTTGATAGTGAGTGATAATCATTGCTCCAAAGTCATTTCCACGCATAGCGTTAACACCTTTTGAAACAACTTTCAAAGCATCGATATCAAGACCTGAATCGATTTCATCAAGAAGAGCAAATTTAGGTTCAAGCATCAACAATTGAAGAATTTCATTACGTTTTTTCTCACCACCTGAGAAACCTTCGTTAAGGTAACGTTCTGCCATTTCTTCTTTCATGCCAAGAAATTCCATCTTTTCATCCAATTTTGTGATAAAATCCATAACAGAAATTTTTTCGTCATCTTCTTTTCCAGCATTCATAGCTGCACGAATAAATTCAGCATTTGTAATACCTGGAATTTCAGATGGGTATTGCATGGCAAGGAATAAACCAAGGCGAGCGCGTTCATCGACTTCAAGGTCAAGAATGTTCTCACCATCTAGCAAAATTTCACCCTGAGTAACCTCGTAATTTGGATTACCCATGATAGCAGCTGAAAGCGTTGATTTACCAGTTCCATTAGGACCCATAATCGCAGCAATCTCTCCAGTCTTAAGGGTTAAATTGACACCCTTAAGAATTTCTTTATCTTCAATTGAAACATGAAGATCTTTTATTTCAAGTACAGACATGTGTACGTTCCTCCAATTTATCAAATGCGGCAGTAACTTTTTTCTGAAAATTACCGCAGTTCTATAGGGTTACTAATCATTATATCAAAAAAAAGCCATAATAGGCTTTCCATTTACTTATTATTTTTGCGATTTTTCCATTTTAACATTGTCGCTTGGCGATAATCGCTATTTCCGATAAATTTAAGGGTATCGAAAAGTGGTGTTCGACCAACGCCCCAAATTTCAAGTCCTTCAATAAAGACTTCTAGAGCAAAGGCTAAACCAATCATCAAAAGGACACCACCTAAACGGCTTGAAACATTTAGCAAGAGTGCGATAAGTGAGAAAAGAATCGCAATTCCATAAACGACCAAAACAGCTCCACGGTGTGTAAACCCCATAGCTAACAAACGGTGATGCAAATGCATCTTGTCTGCTTCTGTCGCTGGACGCCCTGATAATTTACGGCGAATAATCGCAACAGTTGTATCCAAAATCGGAACACCAAGAATAATAACTGGTGTCACCACCGCAACAGCAGTCGAATTTTTCAACCCTTGAAGAGATAGGACACCAATCATAAATCCTATGAAAAGGGCTCCGGTATCTCCCAAGTATATAATAGCTGGATTGTAATTATAAGGGAAAAATCCTGCAATACAAGCAATCAATAATAAGATTGTCAAAGTCAAGTAAAAGTCGGTCTGTGGCAAGAAGAAATAAGATACCAAAGCCATTGTAATCAAGCTAATGATAGAAACACCACTCACCAGACCATCTAAGCCATCAATCAAATTCATGGCGTTTGTAATTGAAATAATCCAAAAAACCGTCAAAAAGAAAGTGACTACTGAATTGAATTGCAATAATGGTCCGCCGAAAGGAATTTTAAAACTATCAAAACGGAAATCCGTAAAGGCCCAAACAATGACAGCTCCTAAAATAATCCCTGCCATTTTTGTTTTTGGCTTCAATTCATAAATATCATCGATAAAACCAGTCGCTGTAATGATAAATCCACCAATAACAACTGGCAAAATATAATCAAAATAAGAAATCGTCCAAATCGGCTGTTTCAAAACCATTGGCATGAAAATTAAAGATGACATCAAAAAGGCTAAGAAAATCGCCAAACCACCACTACTTGGCATTGGGACTTCATTAACACGACGAGCATTTGGATTGTCAACGGCACCAACACGAAAAGCAATAAAACGAACAATTGGCGTCAAGAAAAGTGATAATAAAAACGCGCCAATTAAAACTAAAACATATTCAATTGTAAAGGGTGCCATACTATACCAACTCAATCATTTTTAATTTTTCGACGGCATCATCCGTCAATAATTCAACCGCATGCTCTTGTAAATAAGCACGAGTTTTTGTACCAGCGCCAGCGTATTCTAACATACGGGCATACATCAAATTTGCATAATAAGATGGGTGATTTTGCAAATCAATGAGAACTGTCATGTAGTAAGCCCCATCCATCTTATAAAGTTCTGAAGCTTCAACTGGAAAATCAATAGCCTTAGCAAAAGCAACAGTAGCTTCTAAGCTTGGAAAATCCAAGACATAGTGAACATAATCTGATGGATTCACATCTTCTTCCGGTTCAGTCTCAGCTTGTTGGGCATGTTCTGTCAGAACATCTTCAACAGCACCTTCCATCATTTCTTCAATCTTACCTAATTTTTCGTGAGCTTCCGTGTCGCCTTTAGACAACATTGTCTGCTCTAAAGTCTTGAAAAATTCCTCAGGTGACATGTTTGAAACATCATCAAAAGCTGCTAAATCTTCAAAGTTTATATCTTTATTGATTTCAGATTTGGTAACAAAGACATCAATGCGGTCTTTACGTGGTGTCACACGGAAGCTAAGCATGCCGCTGTCTTTGAAATTATCTGGTAAATCCAATTCATCCATTACTGAATAGAAGAACTCTTCTGTCTTTTCTTGTGGAATCAAGAAGTCTTTCAACTCCATTCCGCGTTCTTCTAAATCTTCCATACTAATCGTTATTTTTAGCGTTGTCTCGCTAATCTGTTTCATTTCCATACTATATACCTCGCACGAGTAGTCATTTTATTATACAAGAAAAGTCTTATTTTTTCAATTTTTACGTCACAAAAAGCAGCCCTGACAAGGGCTGCTGGCTTTTTTAAAAGATAAATTTGGCAATGCTATATAGAATAAGAATTGTTCCCAAAACGATACGATATTTACCAAAAATAGTGAAATCGTGTTTCTTAACATAATCAGTCAAGAAGCGGATAACGTATAGACTGACAAGGAAAGCAGTAACACTTGCCACCATCAAAATCAAGAATTGGCTAAAGTTTAGAACATTTCCGTCTAAGAAGAACTTAACAGCTTTCAAACCACTGTAACCAAACATAGTTGGAATAGCAAGGAAGAAAGTGAAGTCAGCTGCAACTGAACGACTTGTTCCCACAATGATGGCTCCAAGGATTGTTGCTCCTGAACGACTTGTTCCTGGAACGATACTTAGAACTTGGAAGCATCCAATCCAAAAGGCTGTCAAATAAGGCATGCGAGCAAGATCAGTCACTTCAGGTTCAATATTAGCATTTCGTTTTTCAATCCAGATAAATGCAATCCCGTAAACAATTAAGGCAATTGCGATTGGAATCATGTAGTTGAAGTGTGCTTCAAACCAATCATCAAAAGGTACTGCAATTAAAATTGATGGAATACATGCAATAACAACTTTTAACCATAGCTGCCATGTCAACTGAACTTCACGCGCTGTTTTTCCTGGCTGGAATGGATTCAAACGTTTAAAGTAAATCACAATAACCGCTAGGATAGCTCCCAATTGAATGACAATGTTAAACATGTCCAAAAACGCTTTATCTTGATTCAATTTAATAAATTCTTGAACCAAAATCAGGTGTCCTGTACTTGAAACAGGTAACCACTCTGTAATTCCCTCAACTACCCCTAAAAAGATAGCCTTAAGTAGTTCGAAAAATAACATAAGCTCTCCTTAATTTAATATCCCCTCAATTATAGCAGATTTGAAAGCATTTTAAAATGCTCCGCCGCCTCCGCCTCCGCCACCACCGGAGAATCCACCACTAGAGCCTGAACTACCAGATGATACAGAGAAATGCGCAGCTGAATCAGCACTTTGACTAGCCATTCCCAAACGATGAGTTTGCATGCCAATAAGGTAGCCAATTTCAGGATTCATCATAAAGTCTGATTCGCTAGCAAGTTTAATGTTATGAATTTTAAGGAATTTTTGAACTTGTTTGGCATAGCCGAACAGAGTCGCATAAACCAAGATACGATTCCAGACGACAACACCTTGCCAATCAACCTTATCAAATTTGTTAATGTCTCGCATCATATTAGTAAAGCTAACCCAAGCTTGAATACGTTGTTGTCCTTCAGCAGTTATCATACCATGAACTTTGTAATAATGAGATTTAACCATGATAATGACCAAACTCAAAACAACCAAAGCTAACAAAAGACCATAAGCAAGAAAAACTAGATTTAGATTAAACAAAAGATAGATTAACCCAATACCAACAGGTATCAAGGTAAGGAATAGGAGACCTTTTGCATATTCAAATTTCTTAGCGATACCATCACTTAAGTTCTCACGAATTTCTGGTAAAGCTTTTTGTGAAATTTCTTGATTAACTAAGTCAGTAATTTGTTCAAGTTTAGCAAGATAGCGATCATTGAAAGCTTCACCAAGACTGTTTAATTTTGTTTCTAAAGTATGACCTTTGTATTTTTTCTTATAGTTATCTACCAAATCATCATCAAAACGATAATCTGCAAACAAGTCTTCAATTTTTATGGTCTCTTTTCCACCAAATGCCATATCAATTACTTCTGCTTCATAACTTGTCATTGGCTTATCCAGATGACAAGTTAATTCCTCATCGCTTGCAGTAATCACATGACGATCAATCAAATCAAGCAAAGTCGCCTGCATGGCAGTTTCAAATTTAAATTTTTGTGAAATTGGACTTCCTTTGGTATCTGTATCTTGCAAATCAACATCATAGATATACTGCATGATTAGCAAAGGTGACCAATCTTCTGGCGCTTCATAAGAACGACTATCATGACTAAATTTTTCATATTTCTTAGCCAATTTTTTACCTGTAAAGAAGAAAATCCAAGCCAAAACAATCAAAATAATAACAAGAGCTGGCACAAGGTAAAACAATACCACTTTAAGCAACTGACTTTTACGAGCAATTTTAGCTTCTTGCTTGATAATTGCTGCCTTACGTTTACTTGCGATGGTTGTAGGATTTGTCAAAATAGCTTTATCCCAGTAAGCGTGCAACTCTAACTTTCCATCAACATTTTCAGCCGTAATTCGGTAACCATCAGGTAATTTTTCAACATTTACCGATTTCAAGTAACCTCTATGAGCCCAAAGTTTGCGATTAGCAGTTGTTTTATCTGTTAAGACTGTAAAAGTAACATGGCGCAATGTTTCATCCCAGTCACTAATCGGTACCCAATTAAGCTCTGCGACATCTTGATAAGGAAATAGTAAATGCGATAGTTTCCAGTGTAGCTTAACAGTTACAATGTCCCCGCTGGAACCAGAATTGTAGATTTTCACTTGGTAACCATCACCAAGGTCATTTACCACCGGTCTAACCGTCCGACTAACACCGTTAACCTCAGCTGAAACTTCAGGTTGATTATTAACCGAAAAACCTTCTGGCATGTGACCGGCTTCTCCCAAAGTCACCACCTGCCCATTGTACGAGGAATCAAAGCGATAAGTAATAGTCTGATAAAAATCAGCAGCATTATCATCATGTATCGCTAAAACACCATCATAATTGCTGATACTATAGTCAACATCGCTATCAGCAAAAACTGGAACTGATAATCCTAAAACAGTAGCGATTGCTAGTAAAAATATTCTTAATTTTTTCATGATCTCCTACTCCTTTCTTATATCCCTATTTTATCATAATATATTGTATAAATATTCTATTTTTGGGTCTATCGTGTTGAAATCAGACCCTATTTCCTGTAAAATAGTAAGGTACAAGAATAGACAGGAGTCTTAAATGAAAAAGTTACTTTTAAGTTGTTTCGCAGCCCTTCTTCTTCTCTTTGGAGGAATGACTAGCGCAAACGCTGACGAATATCTTCGTGTCGGTATGGAAGCAGCCTATGCCCCATTTAACTGGACACAAGATGATGATTCTAATGGAGCTGTTCCTATCGAAGGAACTAGCCAGTATGCTAACGGATACGATGTCCAAATAGCTAAGAAAATAGCAGATAGCTTAGGCAAGGAACTCCTCGTTGTCAAAACTACTTGGACAGGATTAATTCCAGCACTTACTTCTGGAAAGATTGACATGATTGCTGCCGGAATGAGTCCTACTGCTGAACGTAAGAAAGAAATTGCATTCTCAGATAGTTACTATACAAGCTACCCAGTTATCGTTGTTTCTAAAAAAGGTGACTTTGCACAAGCTACATCACTTAAAGATTTTGCTGGTGCAAAATTAACATCTCAACAAGGTGTCTACCTTTATAACTTGATTGACCAAATCAAAGACGCTTCAAAAGAAACTGCTATGGGTGACTTCAACCAAATGCGTCAAGCACTTGAATCTGGTATTATTGATGGTTATGTTTCTGAACGTCCTGATGCTATCTCTGCTGAAAATGCAAATAGCGACTTCAAGATGATTGCTTTTGAAGATGGCAAAGGTTTTGCGACATCTAAAGCAGACACAGCCATTGCCGTTGGTCTTCGTAAAGATGACACTGACACACTTGCTAAAGTAAATGCCGTTTTAGCTGGCATCTCTGATAATGACCGTTTGCAACTCATGGATGACATGATTGAAAAACAACCAGCTGACAAGTCTGAAAAAGATCAAAAGAGTAATTTCTTCACTGATATGTGGGGAATCTTCGAGAAAAACTGGAACCAATTCCTACGTGGTGCGGGAGTTACACTTCTCATCTCTATCATCGGTACAGTTGTTGGTCTCTTTATCGGTCTTTTGATTGGTGTTTACCGCACAGCTCCAAAAGCTGCCAATAAATTCCTTGCTGGTCTTCAAAAAGTATTTGGTTGGTTACTTAGCGTTTATATCGAAATCTTCCGTGGTACACCGATGATTGTACAAGCAATGGTTATCTACTACGGTACTGCTCAAGCCTTTGGTATTTCAATCGACCGTACTCTTGCAGCCATCTTTATTGTTTCAATCAATACTGGTGCTTACATGAGTGAAATCGTTCGCGGTGGTATCTTTGCTGTTGATAAAGGTCAATTCGAAGCTGCTACAGCACTTGGATTTACACACGGTCAAACAATGCGCAAAATCGTTCTTCCACAAGTTGTCCGCAACATCTTGCCAGCAACTGGTAACGAATTTGTCATCAACATCAAAGATACTTCAGTATTGAATGTTATCTCAGTTGTCGAACTTTACTTCTCAGGTAATACCGTTGCAACTCAAACATATCAATACTTCCAAACATTTACAATTATCGCTATTATCTACTTTGTTCTCACCTTTACAGTGACACGCATCTTGCGCTTTATCGAACGTCGTTTCGATGCGGACACTTACACAACTGGTGCTAACCAAAACCAAACGAAAGAGGTGAAATAATGTCTCAACCTATTATTGAAATTAAACACCTTAAAAAATCTTATGGACAAAATGAGGTCCTAAAAGATATTTCACTTTCTGTAAATAAAGGTGAAGTTATTTCTATCATTGGTTCATCAGGTTCAGGGAAATCAACATTCCTCCGCTCTATCAATCTTTTAGAAGATCCAACTGCTGGAGAAATTCTTTTCCACGGACAAAACGTTCTTGAAAAAGATTATAACTTGACAGAATACCGTGAAAAACTTGGCATGGTTTTCCAATCATTCAACCTATTTGAAAACTTAAACGTTCTTGAAAATGCCATTGTTGCTCAAACAACTGTTTTGAAACGTTCTCGAAGCGAAGCTGAAAAAATCGCTAAAGAAAACCTTACAAAAGTTGGTATGACTGAGCAATACTGGAAAGCTAAACCAAAACAACTTTCTGGTGGTCAAAAACAACGTGTGGCAATCGCTCGTGCCTTATCGGTTAACCCAGAAGCAATGCTCTTTGACGAACCAACTTCTGCCCTTGACCCAGAAATGGTCGGTGAAGTTCTTAAAACAATGCAAGAACTCGCTAAATCAGGTTTAACAATGATTATCGTCACTCACGAAATGGAATTCGCAAGAGATGTTTCAGACCGTGTCATCTTCATGGATAAAGGTGTTATCGCTGAAGAAGGTACACCTGAACAAATCTTCGAACACCCACAACAAGAACGTACAAAAGAGTTCTTACAACGTTTCTTGAAATAATTACTTAAAGCAACCTTTCCTTTTTTGGAGGGGTGTTTTTTTGTGCCAAAAACTAATTTTAAGCCAAATCACAGTAAACACTTTACTGGTTAAGTAATTTGTGCTATACTACTTCATGTTAACGTTAATAAATCTATATTTAAGGAGGTTGGTATGGCTGAAAAAAATGATTTAGCATCTGCATATCGCAGACTTAAAAGTCCCAATATCAAAACACGGAAACGTGCTCTGAAAATAATCCATGAATATAAACGGTATAAAAGAAACATGTAACTCCTATTTCAATCCCTAACAAAATGCCAGACAAAAAGTCCCTATTGCAATTCCTTCCGTCTGCAATAGGGACTTTTTTTAGTTTTAACTATTTAGCTTTCAATGATGACAAAATTTGTGTGCGAATATCTTCAATACCTTCTGGATGATTAGGCAAGAACAATGTTTGATTGCCCTTAGCCGCAAATGTATTTAAGGTATCAAGATATTGGTTAGTCAATAGAATAGACATGATTTGTTCTTCAGTCATGCCGACATTGGCATCTTTTAATTCTTGAATTGACTCAGCTAGACCATCGACAATCGCTTTACGTTGTTGGGCAATACCAACACCATGAAGGCGATCTTTTTCAGCTTCAGCTTCCGCAGCTGTTACAATTTTAATTTTATCCGCATTAGCCAATTCTTGAGCCGCTACACGTTTACGTTGCGCAGCATTGATTTCATTCATTGATTGTTTAACTTCAGCATCAGGCTCAACTTTAGTAATCAATGTTTTAACAATAATGTAGCCGTAAGTTGACATTTCTTCAGCCACTTGGTGTTGCACTTCAAGAGCAATTTCATCTTTTTTCTCAAATAATTCATCCAAAGTCAATTTTGGAACAGATGAACGAAGAGCATCTTCGATGTATGATTTGATTTGAGCTTCAGGACGCATGAGTTTGTAATAAGCATCTGTCACATTTTGTTCATTCACACGGTATTGCGTGGCAACATTCAAAGTCACAAAAACATTGTCTTTAGTCTTAGTTTCCACAACAATTTCAGATTGCAACAAACGTAATTGAATTCGCGCAGCAATTTTATCAATACCAAATGGCAAACGAACATGAATCCCACTACCAGATGTTGTTAGATATTTCCCAAAACGTTCAATAATAACAACTGTTTGTTGACGTACCACATAAAGTGTACTAGCAATAACACCCAAAATAAGTAAGGCAATAATTGCCAAAAGAACTAAAAACATAAAAATCTCCTTTTGTACTTAAAACTTAATACAATTATATTTTATTTCTTTAAAAAGTCAAGCAAAAATAAAGCAAAAACCTAGTCAAACTGTAAGGTTCAACTAGGCTTGCTTGTCAATATAATAATTTTAAGAGAGAACAGAAGTTTATTTTAACATCAAACTAATAGATTATAGAGGCTTTCATTCCCGTGTAAATTGATGTATGAAGGATCAAAACCAGACAAACGATCAATAAAATCATTGTAGTCATTTTTATCACCCAAGGTAATACCGATGAGAACAGGGCCTGTGCCTTTATTCGCACGTTTAATGTACTCAAAACGCGTAATGTCATCGTTTGGACCAAGAATGTTGTTGACAAATTCACGTAGGGCACCTGGACGTTGTGGGAAGTTAACCACAAAGTAATGTTTCACTCCATCATAGATAAGGGCACGTTCTTCCATCTCTTGCATACGATTGATATCATTATTACCACCAGAAATGATACAAACGACCGTTTTCCCTTTAATCTCATCTTTCATCACTTCAAGAGCTGCAATTGAAGAAGCTCCTGCAGGCTCAGCAATAATCCCTTGTTTTGAATACATGTCGATAAGTGTTTCAGAAATCAAGCCTTCATCAACACCAACTAATTTATCCACATGTTTACGAGCAACTTCAAAGGTTTTTTCACCGACTTTTTGAACGGCAATCCCATCAGCGAATTTATCGATTTCTTCCAATTTAACAGGATGACCTTTGTCAAAAGCAGCACGCATGCTACGAGCACCTGAGGCTTCGACACCAACTACTTGGATTTCTGGAGCTACATCCTTAATGTATGTGGCAACTCCTGCAATCAAACCACCACCACCAACTGGCACAAAGATTTGATCAAAATTTACACCTTCTTCTTGAGCTTGTTCATAAATCTCGTAAGCTACCGTTCCTTGACCAGCCTGCACATTTTCATCATCAAAAGGATCGATAAAAGTCATTCCTTCTGATTTTGTAAAATCTTGTGCTGCTTGAGCTGATGCATCAAAAGTATCTCCAACAAGCTTAATCGTCACATAAGGACCACCAAAAAATCTCACTTGCCCAATTTTTTGTTGCGGAGTTGTTACTGGCATAAAAATTGTTGCTGGAATCTTCATTTCATGACACGTAAAGGCAACACCTTGAGCGTGGTTACCAGCTGAAGCACATACTACACCACGTTTTTTTTCATCCTCTGATAATCGGTGAATAGCATAGTAGGCTCCACGAATTTTGAAAGAACGGACCTTCTGCATGTTTTCACGTTTAAGATAAACAGTTGCACCATATTTTTCCGACAAATAGCGGTCAAAATCTAGGGGTGTACGCTCAACAACATCTTTCAAGACGTCATAGGCGTCAACAACATCCTTAGCTAAGATCATAAACTACCTCTTCTAATATCTAAATATTTTATATGACAAATTGCTGATTAATAGATAAAAAACCGATGACAAACATCGGCCTTTTATAAGTGGATTTCTTCAAAAATTAGTTATAAATTTTGAATGCATCGTCATCGTTTTGGTTAACAAAAGGCATTGCTTTACGAAGTTCAGCACCCACTTTTTCAATTTCAAGAGCTGCAGCTTCTTTACGGTATGCTTCAAGTTTTGGACGACCTGCTTGGTAGTCGTTAACAAAGTCTTCAGCAAATTTACCTGATTGGATATCAGCAAGAACAGCTTTCATATTTTCTTTAACATCTTTAGTGATAACACGTGGTCCAGATACGTAGTCACCAAATTCAGCTGTATTTGAAATTGATTGACGCATTTTCTTAAATCCACCTTCATAGATAAGGTCAACGATAAGTTTCATTTCATGAAGAACTTCAAAGTAAGCCAATTCTGGAGCATAGCCAGCTTCAGTAAGAACTTCAAAACCAGCTTCGATAAGAGCAGTTAAACCACCACAAAGTACTGCTTGTTCACCAAAGAGGTCTTCTTCAGTTTCTTCTTTAAATGTTGTTTCAAGAAGTCCAACACGTGCAGCACCGATACCTTTAGACCAATCCATTGCGATGTCTTTAGCATTACCAGTAGCATCTTGGTAAACAGCGTAAAGTGCTGGTACACCAAATCCTTCTGTGTAAGTACGACGAACAAGGTGACCTGGTCCTTTAGGAGCACACATGAAGACATCTACTGTTTCTGGAGCTTTAATGTATCCAAAACGGATATTGAAACCATGTGCAAATCCAAGAGCGTTACCAGCTTCAAGGTTTGGAGCGATTTCTTCAGCATAAAGTTTAGCTTGGATTTCATCAGGAGCCAATACCATGATAACATCAGCAAGTTTTGTTGCTTCTGCTACTTCATAAGTATCAAATCCATCTTCTTTTGCTTTATCGAATGATTTACCATGGCGAACCCCAATGATAACATCGTGACCTGAGTCACGCAAGTTTTGAGCATGAGCATGACCTTGTGATCCATAACCAATAACGGCAATTTTTTTACCATCAAGAGCTGCTACTTTTACGTCTTTTTCGTATTCCATTGTTACTGCCATAATAAATATCTCTTTTCTATTTTTATTTTAACTGCCTGGCCAGGCAACTGTTAACTAAATTAATTGTTTAACAAGAAAAATCTCTTGAGAATCCTGTCGCACCTGTGCGGGCAAGATTCTGAATACCATAAGGTTTGACAACACGAAGCAAAGCATCGATTTTATCACCATCACCAGTTACCTGAATAGTAATTGATTTTGGTGCTACGTCAACAACACTTGCACGAAACGGTTGAATAACCGCTAAAATCTCGGCACGTTTGCTTGTTGGTGCTGTCAATTTAACTAAAATCACTTCACGTTCCAAGTGTGGAATATCCGTAATATCACGAACGCGAAGCACATCAATCAAACGGTTCAATTGTTTGATGATTTGTTCAACTTCTTCCAAACTCTCAACATCGATAATAATCGTAATTCGAGAGACATTGTCTTCCATTGTTTGTCCAACGGAAATAGACTCAATGTTAACCTGTCGGCGTGAGAGGACGCCTGTGAAACGATTAAGAACACCTGTTGAATTTTGAAGCTTTGCTGTCAACATTCTACGCATTAAACTTCACCCCCAACATTTCACTATTTGATTTACCTGATGGAACCATTGGATAAACATGTTCACGATTAGAAATCGCAACCTCAATCAACATTGGTTTATTCTCAGTGATAACTTTCAAGTCTTCTTCCAATGTTTTCGGATCAGTAAATTTGTGGTGAGCAATGCCGTAGGCTTCTGCCATCATTTGGAAGTTTGGCTCATCATCAAAAGTTGACTCACTGCGATGTTCATCGTAGAAAGATTCTTGCCATTGACGAACCATACCAAGTGAGTGGTTGTTAATCAGAACCACTTTAATCGGAACACCATAACCATTTAGCAATGCTAACTCTTGGTTTGTCATTTGGAAACCACCATCACCGACAAAGAGAATAACTTCTTTATCTGGATTCGCTAACTTAGCACCGATAGCAGCTGGAATTCCGAATCCCATTGTTCCAAGACCACCAGATGTAATCAATTGACGCTCATTTTTATATGGATAAAATTGAGCTGCCCACATTTGGTGTTGTCCGACGTCTGTAACCACGATAGCATCGCCATCTGTTACTTTACCAATTGTAGCAATGGCATGTTGTGGTTTGATAACTGTTTCATCAAAGTCATAACTAAACGGCGCTTTAGCTTTATTAGCAAGAACTGATTCAGTCCAATCATCGTGACGTGTTTTAACTTCATCTTCTTCCAGAAGAATCTGTAATGTACGCTTGGCATCACCAACGATTGGAATTTGTGTCTTGACGACTTTTCCGATTTCCGCAGGATCAATATCCACATGAGCAACCACTGCTTTTTTAGCAAAAGTAGCTGGATTACCAGTCAAACGATCTGCAAAACGCGACCCGAAGTTAATCATAAAGTCACATTGTGTCAAAGCCATATTTGACGCATATGAACCATGCATGCCACCCATCCCCAGAGAAAGTGGATGACTAATTGGCATAACACCCAAACTCAGTAAGGTTGAAACAACAGGAATGTTATAGCGTTCTGCAAAAGCAATTAACTCCTTAGAAGCACCTGAGTAGTTGACACCACCACCAGCGATAATCAGCGGACGTTTTGCCTTTTTCAACTGAGTCAAAATTTTCTTGACCTGCAAAGCATTTGGTTCCAAGGTTGGTTGGTAACTTGGAAGATCAACAGTAGGATCATTATAAACTGTTGTTTTAGCAGCCGAAATATTTTTTGGAAGGTCAATAACAACTGGACCAGGTCGACCTGTTGTTGCAATATGAACAGCTTCTGTCACAATGCGTGGCACATCTGCAACATCACGAATTTGATAATTGTATTTCGTGATTGGCATTGTGATACCGATAATATCAGCTTCTTGGAAAGCATCTTTACCAATACCAGACATTCCGACTTGACCGGTAAAGATAAGCATTGGAACACTATCACTCATACCATCTGCAATACCAGTAATGGCGTTCGTTGCACCAGGTCCACTTGTTACAATAGCAACACCAAGTTTACCAGTTGATTTAGCATAACCTTCGGCTTCATGAAGGGCACCTTGCTCATGACGAGCCAAAATATGACGAATACCATCAAAGTTATAAATCGCATCATACAGTGGCAGAACGGCTCCACCTGGGTAGCCAAAAATCGTATCAATCCCCAGACTAGCCAAGGTTTCCAATAATAATTCCGATCCATTCTTGGATTCTTTTAATCTAATCTGTTTCACAAAGTCCTCCTTTTCATGTAAATTCCGAATTATCTAAAAATTCTAACAGCTTGTTACTATAATAACATTTAAAAAAAATAAAGCAAGAGAAAGTGAACAAATATTTTGAACACTTCCAAAAATATTTAATCTGCCTTATTTATTTTCTTGTTTTTCACGTTCTGCTTTACGTTCTTCAAACTCTTCTTGAGTCATCATTGAACCACCAAAGTTTGCTGATGACGCAAAAGCTGTGTAACGACGTAACCAACCGCTTGAAATTTTTGATTTAAATGGTTTCAAATGTTTGCGACGTTCTTCTAATGTGGCATCATCCACAAGCAAATCAATTGTTCGATTTGTTAAATCAATATAAATTTCATCGCCATCTTCAATAAGGGCAATGTTACCACCTTCTGCAGCTTCTGGTGACACGTGACCAATAGCAATCCCACGAGTAGCCCCTGAGAAACGACCATCAGTAATCAAGGCAACATCTTTACCAAGCCCACGTCCAACGATTTTAGAAGTTGGTGCGAGCATTTCTGGCATACCTGGACCACCTTGAGGACCTTCGTAACGAATAACAACAACATGGCCTTTTTTAACAGTACCATTGTCAATCAATTCAAGTGCTTCATCTTGTGAATCACAGCAAATCGCTTTACCACGGAATGTTTTAACAGAAGGGTCAACACCACCAACTTTAATAACAGCTCCGTCTTGTGCGATATTACCGTAAAGAACTGACAAACCACCTACTGGAGAAATTGGATGTTCAATCGGGTGAATGATTTCTTCATTCTTAATTTCTGCACCAGCTACATTTTCTTTCAAAGTCTTACCAGTAACTGTAATACGATCACCCTTGATAGTACCTTTTTTAATCAATTGATTAATAATAGCTGAGATACCACCTGCTTCTTGGACATCGTGCATAGTATAAACACTTGATGGTGCAATTTTAGACAAATATGGCGTCTTCTTAGCAATTTCATTGATATCTGTTAAATTATAATCGATACCCGCTTCACGTGCGATAGCAAGCGTATGAAGAACGGTATTGGTAGAACCACCCATAGCCATATCAAGAGCAAAAGCATCATCAATAGCTTCTTTAGTGATGATATCTCTTGGACGTAAGTTATTTTTAACATTGTCCATCAAATGTTTGGCTGCTTGACGAACCAATTCACGACGTTGATCAGATACCGCAAGAACCGTACCATTTCCAGGAAGAGCAAGGCCTAGCACTTCCATAAGAGAGTTCATTGAATTAGCTGTAAACATACCCGCACAAGAACCACATGTTGGACAAGCATTTTGTTCCAAATAATCCAATTCTTTCTTAGACATATCACCAGCTTGATAAGTTCCGACAGCTTCAAAAAGGCTTGACAAGGTTGCTTGGTGACCTGTCATATCAATACCGCCCTTCATCGGACCACCTGAACAAAAGACTGCAGGAACATTGGTACGAAGTGCAGCTAAAATCATACCCGGTGTAATTTTGTCACAGTTAGGAATATAGAAAACACCGTCAAACCAGTGCGCATTAATGACTGTTTCAGCAGCATCCGCAATGATTTCACGAGATGGAAGGCTATAACGCATCCCAATATGCCCCATAGCAATTCCGTCGTCTACCCCAATGGTATTGAATTCAAAAGGAATACCACCCATTTCACGGATAGCTTCCTTGGCGACATCTGCTAATTCACGCAAATGAACATGTCCAGGAACAATATCAATGTAAGAATTACAAATTGCGATAAATGGTTTTTGCATGTCTTTAGCAGATTTTACTTGCCCGGTTGCATAAAGAAGACCACGGGCTGGTGCTTTATCCACACCTACCTTAATCATGTCACTTCTCATCTGTTTTCTCCTATCAATTAAATCTTACACACCATGTTAACACTTTAAAAAATAAAGTCAAGACAATTTTCAGAAAATTTTGTTAGTTAACAATTTTCTTTCTATTGGATATTGAATTGACGCCTTTTATGGAGAAAAGAAAATTTTTTACACAAAAAAAGAAAGCACCGAAATGCTTTCTTCTATCTTTTATATTAAATAAGAAATTATTCAACACTCATCAAGTATGGATAAACTGGTTGTTTACCTTCGTGAATTTCAACTTCTACATCTTCGTAAGTTGATTCTAGGTAATCAGCCATTTCTTCAGCCAATTCTTGACTTCCATCTTCACCAACGTAGATAGTGATAATTTCGCTATCTTCGTCAATCATTTTAGCGAATGTTTCTTTCAAAGTAGTTGTCATGTCTGGGTTTGAAACCACGATTTTACCATCAACCATACCTAGGTTGTCATCTTGGTGGATTTCAAGACCATCAATTGAAGTATCACGAACAGCAAGTGTTACGCTACCACTAACAACATCTGAAAGGCTTGCAGTCATAGCTTCAACGTTTTCTTCCAATGATTGAGTTGGATTGAAGGCTAACAAGCTTGTAAATCCTTGAGGTACAGTACGTGTTTCAACAACTGCAGCTGGAACTTCAGACACTTCTGCTGCTGATTGAGCAGCCATGAAGATGTTTTTGTTATTTGGCAAGATGATAACATTTTTAGCGTTAACAGCATCAATAGCTTTCAAGATGTCTTCTGTAGATGGGTTCATTGTTTGGCCACCTGAGATAACGTAGTCAACACCTTGTGATTTGAAGATGTCAGCTAATCCATCACCAGCACATACCGCAACGATTGCGAAATCTTTTGCTTCTTGGCTAGCAGCTGCTGATTGAGCTTGATCTTTTTCAAGAACAGCATCGTGCTGGTTACGCATGTTATCAACTTTAACTTTTTTAAGAGCACCGTATTTAAGACCTTCTTGAAGGACCAATCCTGGGTCTTCTGTGTGGACGTGAACTTTAGCAATTTCATCGTCGTTAACAAGAATAAGTGAATCACCTAAACCACTCAAAAAGCCTTGGAACTCATCGTAGTTAAATTCTTTAACGTAAGTAGGACCTTGTTTTAGAGCAACCATGATTTCAGTACAGTAACCGTACTTGATATCTTCAGTTGCAACGTGTTCAGCTACAGATTTGTGGTGTTCAGCGTTAATCATTTCTGTCATAACAGCTGGAGTTGCTTTGAAATCTTCAGAAGCGATATATTCACCAGTCAAAGCAGCAAGGAAACCTTCATAGATGAAGACCAAACCTTGACCACCTGAATCGACAACACCAACTTCTTTCAAAACAGGAAGCATTTCTGGTGTTTTAGCCAAAGCGCCTTTTGCACCATCAAGTGCAGAACGCATAACTTCAACAGCATCATCAGTTTCTTCAGCTTTTTTAAGCGCAGCAGTTGCAGCACCACGAGAAACAGTCAAAATAGTACCTTCAACAGGTTTCATAACAGCTTTGTAAGCAACTTCAACACCTGATTGGAAGGCATGTGCAAGGTCTTTACCAGTCAATTCTTCTTTATCTTTGATTGCTTGACCGAATCCACGGAATAATTGAGATGTAATAACCCCTGAGTTACCACGTGCACCCATCAAAAGACCTTTTGAAAGGATTTGTCCAACTTCTCCAACAGTAGATGCAGGTTTGTCTGCAACTTCTTTGGCACCATTTTCAATTGTCATTCCCATGTTTGTTCCTGTATCACCATCTGGTACAGGGAAAACATTAAGGGAGTTTACATATTCTGCTTGATTTCCAAGACGGGTGCTAGCAGCTTGAACCATTTCTTGGAATAAACTTGTTGTAATATTTGACACTAATCTTCTCCTACAACTTTAATATTTTGTACGTAAACATTCACCATGTCTGCTGAAAGGCCAAGTTGATTTTCGAGGTTGAACTTGACACGTTCCTGAATGTTCTTAGATACTTCAGAAATTTTCACACCGTATGACATCACAGTGTAAACATCGACTGAAATACCACTTTCTGTTGATTTGACAACAACACCTTTTGCGTAGTTTTCTTTACGCAGAAGCGCTTGAAAATTATCCTTAAGAGCACTTTTACTTGCCATACCAACAACACCAAAAATTTCTGTTGCTGAACCACCAACAACAGTTGCAATTACGTCGTCAGATAACTCAATTTGGCCATCTTTTGTATTAATTTTCACAGTCATATTTACTACCTCAAAAGTTTTTATCAGTTTATTTTACCATATATTAGCCGTATTGTAAAAAATTATGGAAAATTAACGGCTACAAAACAAAGAAAAAAGCCTTTCGGCTTTTATTTTATACGCGTTCAACTTTACCAGATTTAAGCGCACGAGCTGATGCCCAAACTTTTTTAGGTTTTCCATCTACAAGAATAGTAACTTTTTGAAGATTTGGTTTAACTGCACGTTTAGTTTTGTTCATTGAGTGTGAACGGTTGTTTCCTGATACAGTCTTACGACCTGTGAAATAACAAACTTTAGCCATTTTATCTGCGTCCTCCTACTTAGATTATAGGTGTTTTACACCACATACCATAAAATGATAACATATTGGGCCTATTTTAGCAAGCTTTTTAACCAATAATCATTAAAAAACTTTTAGAAAATACCCTTCTATTTTCTGAAACTGTTTAAACTCTCAAAAATATCACAACATAAAAAGCCCTAAAATTAGGGCTTTTTACCTCTTCTGCCGATTGCAGGAATTGAACCTACGACCTACGCGTTACGAGTGCGTTGCTCTACCGACTGAGCTAAATCGGCTAACAGGTTCATTATAGCACTCACTAGATAATTGTCAACAAAAGAGCTAAGTTTACTCAAAAAACTTTTAAAAGCATAAAAAAACTTCCCAAAAGGGAAGTTTTTTTAACGAAACGAAGTCTGATTAAGCTTTGTTAGCTGAACCAAATACGTCGATACGTTCTTCAACAGCTTCAGTAATAGCTTCGAAACCTGGTTTCAAGAATTTACGTGGGTCGAAGAGTTTTTTCTTATCGTATTCTTCTTCGTTTGCTTCGTATTCAGCAACAAATTTACGAGTAGCTTTAGCGAATGCGATTTGGCATTCAGTGTTAACGTTAACTTTAGCTACACCAAGTTTGATAGCTGCTTTGATTTGATCATCAGGGATACCTGAACCACCGTGCAATACGATTGGGAATCCTGGAACAGCAGCAGTCAATTTTTCAAGGTGGTCAAGGTGAAGACCTTGCCAGTTAGCTGGGTAAGGACCGTGGATGTTACCGATACCTGCTGCAAGGAAGTCGATTCCTGTAGCAACCATAGCTTTAGCATCTTCGATTGGTGCCAATTCACCGCCACCAACGATACCGTCTTCTTCACCACCGATAGTACCAACTTCAGCTTCAACTGAAACGCCTTTAGCGTGAGCTTTAGCTACAACTTCTTTAGCTTTTTCAAGGTTTTCTTCAAGTGGAAGGTGTGAACCGTCGAACATAACTGAAGTGTAACCAACTTCGATACATTCCAATGCATCTTCAAAGTGACCGTGGTCAAGGTGAATAGCAACTGGTACAGTGATACCCATTGATTCTACAAGGTTTTCGATAAGTGTTTTACAAAGTTTGTAACCACCCATGTATTTTGCAGCACCCATAGAAGTTTGGATAAGAATTGGAGCTTTTTTAGCTTCTGCTGCACGCAAGATTGCTTGAGTCCATTCAAGGTTGTTTGTGTTAAATCCACCAACCGCATATCCGTTTTCACGGGCAGCTTTGATAAATTTTTCCGCTGAAACGATTGCCATTATATAGGCCTCCTATTTATTTTTTGGGATATACCCTTTTTATATGTACATTCTATCACAAAATAAATAAGATTGCTAGCGTTACTTACAATTTGGTTAATTTTCTGTGAAAAAAGCAGTGTAAAAAGGAAAGTCTTTTCAAACTTTCTCACTTCTTTCATTTCTGTTTTCACTCAATGACCTCTGAGCACAAAAAAAGACAAGCACTCTCTGGCTTGTCACTCTGCGGAAAGAGGGACTTGAACCCTCACGATCTAAAGCGATCACAGGATCCTTAGTCCTGCGCGTCTGCCAATTCCGCCATTTCCGCTGTTCCTTAACAACATAAATAATTATATCAGCCATTCACATTTCTGTCAACACTATTTTTCAATTTTTTTGCAAAAAAGCTGAAATTTTTTCAATGTATGTTTTAGGATCACTTTCAAAAGATTTGGCATGCGCTGCACCCTTAGCTATATAAAGGTCTTTCTCACTATTGGTTGCACGATAATTTTTATAAACCATACTTGTTGGAACGAACTTATCTTCGCTTCCATGGATAAAAAGAATTGGGCGCATATTGTTTTTTAATTGTTTCACACAGCTGGCTTGTCCGTAAGAGAAACCTGCTCGAACTTTCGATACTGCAGACACTTCATAAAGAATCGGGAAAGCTGGTAAGTTATACATAGCTTTGGCTTGATATTTTAATTCATCCCAAACGCTGCTATAACCACAATCTTCAACAATATTAACCACTTGTTTTGGTAGTGTCTCTTCACCTGAAGCCATCATGACGGTAGCTCCACCCATCGAAACACCAAATAAAGTGATTTGACAATCCGAATTTTCTTCTGCTAATAGTTGAGCCCATTTTACGATGTTTAGGCGATCATTCCAACCATAACCAATAATTTGTCCCTGACTATCACCATGAGACATGTTATCTGGCATCAGAACATTATATCCAAGTTTATGGAACATCCAAGCATAAGGCTTCATGTCTTCTTTTTCACTTGTAAAACCGTGAACAACGATAGCTGTTTTATTTGTTTCAGCCGCTGCAGGAACATACCAAGCGTCCTGTTTAAGGCCTTGATTAGTCATCCAACGTGTTTCTTTACTTAACTGATCAAAACTTTGTTCATAGGCATATAAACTACTATCTTTGGGACGTGGTTTATTGTTAATAAACGATTTATCTTCACGAACCTGGGCAACATGAAAGAAATAAAAACTTGCCCCGACACTTGCTATAAACACTAGAGCAATCATCCATAACAAAATACTACGTTTCCTTATTCTCATTTTTCTCATGCTCACTATTATACTATTTTTTATCAAAATGTGAAGACTTCCTATGTAACAATACCATTACATAAAAAAACACCTTCTAAACCTTAGAAAGGCTTAAAAAGGTGTTTATCATTACGTATTTCTACTATTATTTACTGTTTTTATTTTCAATTGCCGCAGTCACAAACGCTGTGTAAAGCTCTTCTGGACGGTTTGGACGGCTTTGAAGTTCTGGGTGATATTGAGCAGCCACGAAGAATTTTTTCTCTGGCAATTCAACAACTTCCATCAAGCGGTTATCTGGTGACACACCTGAGAAGACGAAACCAGCAGCTTCAAATTGTTCACGGAATTTAGTGTTAAATTCGTAACGGTGACGGTGACGGCGTTGAACAACTTCTTGGTTGTTGTAAGCTTGCGCTGCACGTGAACCTGGTTTCAATTTACATGGGTAAAGTCCAAGACGAAGTGTTCCACCCATGTCTTCGATGTCGATTTGGTCACGCATGATGTCGATGATTGGGTATTTAGTGTCTGGATCAAGCTCAGCAGAGTTTGCCCCTTCCATGTTCAAGACGTGGCGAGCAAATTCCACACATGTCAATTGCATACCAAGACAGATACCTAGCATTGGCACATCTTTTTCACGCGCATAACGGATAGCTTCGATTTTACCTTCTGTACCACGTTGACCGAATCCACCAGGAACGATGATACCATCAGCATCACCAAGCATTTCTTCAACGTTATCAGCAGTCAAGTCGTTAGCGTTAACCCATTTAAGGTCAATTGCTGCATCGTTAACGTAACCTGAGTGTTTAAGTGCTTCAACAACTGAAAGGTATGCATCTGGCAATTCAACATATTTACCAACAAGAGCAATTTTAGTTGATTTTTTAAGGTTCATGATCTTATCAACCATTGCTGACCATTCTGACATATCAGCTTTTGGTACATCAAGTTTCAAGTGATCACAAACGATTTGGTCCATGTTTTGAGCTTGCATGTTAAGTGGAATTTGGTAAATGTGATCCACATCAAGTGACTCAATAACAGCTTCTGGAGCAACGTCACAGAATTGTGCCAATTTATTTTTAATGCCTTGACCAGCTGGTTTTTCAGTACGGATAACCAACATGTTTGGTTGAATACCAAGCCCACGTAATTCTTTAACTGAGTGTTGTGTTGGTTTAGTTTTCATTTCACCAGCAGCTTTAAGGTATGGAAGAAGAGTTGTGTGGATGTACATAACGTTATCCGCACCAACATCAGCTTTCATTTGACGAAGAGCTTCAAGGAATGGAAGACTTTCGATATCACCAACTGTACCACCAACTTCAGTGATGATAACATCAGAGTCAGTTGTTGTAGCAGCGCGTTTGATTTTTTCTTTCAAAGCGTCAGTGATGTGTGGAATAACTTGGACAGTTGCACCAAGGTATTCACCTTTACGTTCTTTACGAAGAACTTCGCTGTAGATTTTACCAGTTGTAACGTTTGAATATTTGTTAAGGTTGATATCGATGAAACGTTCGTAGTGACCAAGGTCAAGGTCAGTTTCCGCACCATCGTCTGTTACATAAACTTCACCGTGTTGATAAGGACTCATTGTACCTGGGTCAATGTTGATGTATGGGTCAAATTTTTGGATAGTCACTTTAAGACCACGATTTTTCAAAAGACGACCAAGACTTGCAGCAACGATTCCCTTACCGATAGAAGAAACAACACCACCAGTAACAAAAATATACTTAGTCATTAAATAAAACTCCTTTAAAATAAAAATGATAGCAAACGATAAGTGCTTGAAAATTGAAAGCGAAAGAATATCAAATAATTAGCAAATTTATTCGATAAATGAAAAAAAGCAAATGGCCATTTACTTTTAGGAAAACAAAAATAGCTCCCTAAAAAGTTAGGGAGCTTTTCTCCGACCTCTAAAAAAGAGGTGCCCGAATAATACTATAAACTATCCTGAGACTTTTGTCAAATGATATGAATTAGTTTTTTAAATTAAATTTAGACACTTAAACTAATTATTCTTCGTCCAAATCGTCATCTTCATCATCTTCTTCGTTGATATCAACTTCTTCATCCAAATCATCATCTGGAATGATCTCGTTGATTTCTGAATCGTATGATTCAACTTCAGATTTTTCATCATCTGGATTTTCGTCATCGTATTCCATATCAGAAGATTTTGCAGAGTAATCGTCATCTTCTGGATCATCATCTGAATAATCGATGGCATCTTCGTCACCATCCATAAAGGCATTTACACGTTTGCGTTTACGTTTTGGTGCTCCATTTTCATCTTCTTCAAGTGTAATGATTTCTTCGTCGATTTCGTCGATAGCATACCATGAACGAAGTCCCCATTTGTTGTCGCCAAGTGGAATAAAGCTTCCATCAACGTTTAATGCAGAGTAAAAATATGGTAAAGCTTCACGAATTTCTGCGTCTGATTTTTCGAGGTAGTTTTGGATCTCATTTACAAGATCGCTGAAATACATTTCATGATCGCGTCCACGTTCTTCCAGAATAGCACGTGCAACTTCAATCATTGAAAGTTCGCTTTTTTCTTGTCCAGCAAATACTTCTAATTCCAAGGTAATTCTCCTTATTAATCTTAGGATGTGAGCAAACAGCCACAATAACCCTATTATCTTAATTTTCGTTACTCTCTATTTTACGCTAATTTTGTCAATTCGTCAAAAGATTTATAAGAATTTCTGAGAAAGGGCATAAAAAGCCAAGTAATCTATCGATTACCTGACTTTATAACTATTTATCTAAGGATAAATTATTTTACTTTTGCAGTGCTTGTTACCACTTCAACAGCTTTCTTCATAGCGATGTCGTGTTTAAGCATGTCTGCTGAAAGAAGGTTACGAACTTGTTCAACTTCCATGTTGTATTCTGAAGCAAGGTCGTTGATTTCTTTTTCGATTTCTTCGTCAGAAGCTTCGAATCCTTCTGCTTTAGCGATAGCTTCGATAACAAGGTTAGTTTTAACACGTTTGTCAGCGTCAGCTTCGTATTGTTTGTGAAGGTCTTCTTCAGTTGTACCAGTCAATTGGAAGTACATTTCTGGAGAGATACCTTGACGTTGCATGTTACCCATGAATTCGTTCATAGCGCGGTGAACTTCGTCGTGAACCATTTCCTCTGGCAATTCAACGATTTCAGCGTTAGCAACAGCCAATTCAAGAGCAGCACCTTCTACAGCGTCGTCAAATGCGATTTCTTTAGCTGATTCAAGTTCTTTACGGTATTTAGCTTTCAATTCGTCAAGAGTTTCAACTTCTTCGTCGATGTCTTTAGCAAGTTCGTCGTCAAGAGCTGGAACTTCTTTAGCTTTAACTTCGTGTACAGTTGTAACGAATTTAGCATCTTTACCAGCAAGGTCTTCAGCTTGGTATTGTTCTGGGAATGTTACGTTAACTTCTACAGTTTCACCAGCTTTAGCACCAACTAATTGGTCTTCGAAACCAGGGATGAATTGACCTGAACCAAGTTCAAGTGAGAAGTTTTCACCTTTACCACCGTCAAATTCAACACCGTCAACTGAACCTACAAAGTCGATAACAACTGTATCACCAAGTTCTGCTGCACCTTCTTTAACGATAAGTTCAGCAAGGTTGTTGCGTTCGCGTTCAACTTTTTCGTCAACTTCAGCGTCAGTTACTTCTTTAGAAGCTTCTACTGATACTTCAAGGTTTTTGTAGTCACCAAGTTTAACTTCTGGTTTTGTAACAACTTCAGCAGTCAAAGTCCATTCTTGACCTTTTTCCATTGATTGGATGTCAATTTTTGGTTGAGCAACAACATCAAGGCTAAGTTCTGCAACTGCTGCTTGGTAAGCTGCTGGAAGAAGTGCGTTCAATGCATCTTCGTAAAGTGCTTCTTCACCAAATTGTTGGTTAAATACGGCACGTGGCATGTGACCTTTACGGAAGCCAGGTGCGTTCAAATTTTTCTTAACTTTGTTGAATGCTTGATCAAGAGCTGGTTTGATTTTATCTTGACCGATTGTGAATGTAATCACGCCACGGTTAGTAGCTTTGTTTTCAAATGATACAGACATGAAGTCATTTCTCCTTAAAATTTTATATACAGTTTAGTTTAACATATTTCAGGCTTTTTTGTCAAAGAATAGTGTTATATCAAGGGTTTTAGAGGCTAAGTTTTTTCTTATCATTTCAGCAGTTTTGGCTATTATTACTTTGTGTCAACAAATCAAATTAATAAAAACTTGCTTGCAAAGTATTTTTTTAATAAACTATGGGTATGAACATTATTTCAAAATATATCGAACAACTTCAGGTAGAAGAGATTGCGATTGATCTTATCTCAAAAACAGTGTCTCTTATCCTGCTTCTTGTGCTTTTTCTCATTGCTAAAAGAGTTGTTAATTTCATTTTTACACATGCTGTTGCAAAATCAATTGCACTCTCACGTCAAACTGAAGCACGTCAAAAAACCATCACGAAACTGCTCCACAATATTATGAATTACACCCTCTACTTTTTCTTTATCTACTGGGTGTTAAGCATTCTAGGTGTTCCTGTTTCAAGTCTTCTTGCAGGTGCTGGACTTGCTGGGGTTGCCCTTGGTCTTGGGGCACAAGGTTTCTTGACTGATGTCGTCAATGGTTTCTTCATCTTGCTTGAAAATCAATTCGAAGTCGGTGACTCAGTTGTTATCGGAGCTGTCGAAGGAAACATCTCAAGCGTTGGTATCCGTACAACACAAATTCGTGGTTTTGACGGAACCTTGCATTTCATTCCTAACCGTAATATCACTGTTGTTTCAAATAAATCTCGTGGTGATATGCGTGTTCAGATTGATATTCCAATCTACGCTCACACTGACCTTGAGAAAGTAGCTAATATCATCAAAACCGTTAACCAAGAACAATTACCAAGTTTCCCTGAAATCGTTGGTAGTCCGACAATTCTTGGCCCACGTACTAATAGCACTGCTCAACTTGTTTTCCGAATTGATATCTTCGTTCAAAACGGTAAGCAAAGCTACATTTACTCAAACTTCTATCGCCTTTACCAAGAAGCCCTCTTGGAAAACGATATTCATTTGCCAACAATGTATGCTAATCCGACACTTTCTAAATAAGCAAAAAAAGGTTGAAGTTCAGCACTTCAGCCTTTTTATAATTGTTTAAAATTTACGGATTGGGTCTGCTGTGTAAGTCGCACGCGCACCACCGATAAGTTTTGGTCGGCTAGCAAGCGCTGTGACGTGAGCGCCTCCAAGTTCACGTTGAACTGGAACAAGAGGAACTTGCACGCGCTTGACATGCATACCTATAAAAGTATCACCGATATCAAGCCCTGCGTGTGCCACAATTTCTTCCACTTCAACCGGGTCGCTCATGAATTTAAAAGCAGCCACTTGACCACTACCACCAGCGTGCAAATTTGGAATAACATTGACGATTTCTAAATCTTTCTTTTCAGCTAATTCACGTTCAACTGTCAAAGCACGATTCAAATGTTCACATCCCTGAACAGCTAGATAAATACCGCGCTCATTAAGTTCATCGAGAATGGTTTTTACAATCACTTCACCAATTTCTGCGCTGCTATTTTTTCCAATCAAGCCACCTGCTACTTCGCTAGATGATAACCCAAGGACAAAAATTTGTCCTTTTTTAATGGCTGAGCGTTCCACAATATCAACAACAATTGCTCGTGTTTCCTTTGCTAATGCTTCTAAATCCATCTTATGCCTCCCTGGTTTACTAATCTATTTTTTGTTAATTCCTTTTTCAAACGATAGAAAAATCAAATAACCTGCAAACATGCCAAAAATATTTTGGAGTAAGTTTCCTGGAATACTAGCCCAAGCAGCACCCCAACCATATCCTAAAAGTAATGCCGCTAAGAAGTACCAAGCAACCATTGAAATACTTGCAAGAACTAATCCCAAAATACGTTTTTTCTCTGTCCAACCAGCAAAAAATCCTTGTGCACCGTGGGCAATCAAACTATGAAACATATACTGTGGATAAGCCAACAAAAGGTCAATCAAAAAGCCTGATAAACCACCCACAACAGCTCCTGACTTAGGCCCTAAATAGAAAGCTGTGAAATAAATCCCAACATCAAGAAGGGTTAAATAACCTGTTGGCGTTGGAATGTGTATATAGGCAAGCACAACGCAAAGCGCCGCCAAAACCGCCATTACCGTTAAATCGCGTGTCTTATTTTTCGTCATAATTTTGTTTCACTCCATATTTATCTGAATGGCGGATAGCTTGGTAAACAAACTTTTTTGATACCGCAACAGCTTCCTTAGCTGATTTTCCAAGGACCAATTGACTCGCAATACTTGACGCAAAGGTACAACCTGCACCAATATTATTGCTATCAAGCACAGCTGTTTCAAACACTTCATAATCTTTGCCATCATAAAAGACATCAATGGCTTGCTCTTTGCTCAATCGATTACCGCCTTTGATGACCACATGTTTAGCACCCAAGTCAACTAAACGTTTAGCAGCTGCTTTCATATCGTCCAAAGTCTTGATAGTCATTTGAGTCAATAGCTCCGCCTCAACCAAATTAGGAGTAATAATAGTCACATAAGGGAAAAATTTCAAAAGCTCGTCACGCAAAGCCGAAACTTCCACATCATGTTTTTCTTTACAAACTAAAACCGGATCAAGTACAATCGGAATTTCTTTATGCTCTTTAACAAATTCAAGCGCCTTATCAGCCAGTCTAACATTAGGCAACAAACCTAATTTAATTCCTGAAAAAGGAACATCTTTTAAGCTGTTTAATTGATGATCAAACACCTCGTCATCTGTCGCAAAAACTTCAAAACCTTTGTCTGTCAAAGCTGTTAAACAAGTCACTGCTAAAAAGCCATGCAAATGATTAGTTGTGTAGGTTGCTAAATCAGCATAAAGCCCACCACCACTAAAAATATCATTGCCAGAAATTGCCAAAATGTACTTATTCGTCATAAATAATCTCCTTCAAATAAAGCCCATTACCTGCTGCCGTAGGTCCAGCCAAATCACGATTTTTAGACGCTAACACCGTCTTAATCTGACTAACTGGCATACGACCATTTCCAATTTTCAGTAAAGTCCCCACCATATTGCGGACTTGTTTATAAAGAAAACCATTTCCACTGAAGGTAAAGACAAAGAAGCCTGTTTTTTCGTCAATATCAACCGTTGCTCGTGTAATCGTGCGAACTTTATTTTCAACAGATGTACCTGAAGCTGTAAAACCTGTAAAATCATGAGTTCCTACCAAATCCTGAATAGCCTCTTGCATCAAAGCTAAATCCAGTGGATAAGGATAATGTGTCGCATAATGGCGCATCATCGGATTCTTAGGACGCCCTGCATCAACTAAAAATTCATAAGTTTTACTATGCTTATTATAACGTGAATGAAAGTCGTCACTGACTTGTTCAACCTTCACCACATCAATATCTTCTGGTGACTGCGTATCCAAACCAAAACGCAATTTCTCCACATCACGCGCCTGTGGCAAATCAAAGTGAACCACTTGCCCATAAGCATGAACCCCAGAATCTGTACGACCAGCACCGTGAACTTTAACAGGCTGACCACTATTTAGCCTCTGTAAGGTCTTTTCAAGCTCTTCCTGAACCGAACGCTCACTCGGCTGACGCTGAAAACCGGCAAAAAGCCTACCATCATATGAAATTGTTGCTTTATATCTTACCATGTGTGTATTTTATCATCTTCCTAGAGGACTTTCCAGAAAATTTAGAACAGACTGTCCCCGTACAGATTTTAACATAAAAACAGAGATTGGAAAATAGACTCCAACCTCTGCATACTATTAATCTTTCAAACCAGCCACAATTGCTTGAGCAAGCCCAGAAGGATTCTCCCAAGCCATCGAGTGCCCTGCATCCTCAACAACTCTCAAAGACACGCCTGCCTCTGCTAAACTTGTATAGTCATTATCTGGCAATGATTTTCTTCCAAAAATCACTGTTTTAGGTAAATTCAAATCATATAACATCTGGCGCCAAGATGTTTTTCCACCCTGAACAGCATTGACAGACATTCGATGAACTGCATAAGGTGACCACTGTGCCAAAGTTACTGCCCACATACTATTACCTGAATTTTTGCTTTCTGCTAATACTTTACAAAATCCGAAATCAATGAATTCTTTTTCTGAAAAGCTTGCAATTTCAAAACTCGAGCTTCCAAAAGTACTCGGATCTAAATTAGGTTCACTTAGAATTAACTTTTCTACTCTGTCTGAGCAAATACTGGCTAATTCAATAGCAATTGGTCCACCTAAGCTATGCCCAAAAACTGTCAGATTTGCTAAATTCAATGTCTCAATAAAATCCTTCAAGTACGTAACATGTGAACTGATACGATAGCCAAATCTTTCTGGCTTATCACTGTACCCTGCTCCCAATAAATCAACAAGCAAACAGCGATGATTTTTTAAGCATTCCTGCGAAACAACTTCACCGTAATCAAAAGAGCCCGCACAACCTAAACCATGTATAAATAAAATCGGACTACCGTCACCTGAAAAATCTTGATAGCGCATATAAGCATTTTGGTCGTCAATAAAGTATTCTTTCATAATCTCCCCTTCTATAAAAAAAAGAGATCGGAAAATAGATTCCAATCTCTTTTTAGTTTTCAATTATTCACCATCAAAGGCGTCTTTAACTTTGTTGAAGAAACCTTTTTTCTTAGGATTTCCAACTTTATCGCCACCAGCTTGCGCAAATTGTTTAAGTGCTTCAACTTGTGCATCGTTAAGTTTTGTCGGTGTCACAATATTAACCGTAACGTGTTGGTCACCTTGACCACCACCACGCAATTTAGGAGCACCTTTACCGCGAAGTCGGAACGTTTTACCAGTTTGAGTTCCAGCTGGGATAGTCATTTCAACATCACCATGAACCGTTGGCACCTCAACAGTATCACCGAGCGCAGCTTGAACAAAACTGATGTTCATTGTGTAGTAAATTGTTGAACCTTTACGTTCAAATTTATTGCTTGGCAAAACATTGATGATAACGAAGAGGTCACCATAAGGACCGCCGTTAAAGCCAGCCTCACCTTGTCCTTGCAAGCGAATTTGTTGACCAGTTTCAACACCAGCCGGAATTTTAACAGACACTTTATGTGTTTTCTTTTCGTGTCCTGTTCCATGACATGTGTGACATGGTTCTTTAATTTCTTTACCTGTACCGTGACAGACATCACATGTCACTTGACGACGCATCATACCAAGTGGTGTTTGTGTATCAACATTAATCACACCTGAACCATGACAACGACTACATGTTACAGGGCTAGTTCCTGGTTTAGCACCTGAGCCATGACAAGTTGAACATGTTGATTCTCGGTTGTAAGCTACTTCTTTTTCAACACCAAAGATAGCTTCTTCGAATGTCAAATTGACACGGTATTGAAGGTCATCCCCTTGACGAGGTGCGTTTGGATTACGCATTCCGCCGCCTCCACCAAAGAAGCTTGAAAAGATATCTTCAAATCCACCGAATCCAGCTCCATCAAAACCGCCAAAGCCGCCAGCTCCACCACCGAAGCCACCGTTGGCACCAGCAGGACCATATTGGTCATAAGCCGCACGTTTTTGTTCATCACCTAAAGTTTCATAGGCTTCTTGAACTTCCTTATATTTTTCTTCTGCACCAGGTTCTTTATTAATATCTGGGTGATACTTTTTAGACATTTTGCGGTAAGCTTTTTTAATTTCAGCTTGCGAAGCGTCTTTAGAAACACCCAAACGATCGTAAAATTCTGTATTGTTCATAATTATGATATTAAGCCGTTAGACATCGTCAAAATAAGAGATTGAACAAAAGATGTTTACACCTCCCTTTTGACACCAGCCATGGCTCGCGTTCATTTCTGAACACTTTTCCTTTCTATTTGATTAGAAGGTTTTTCTAGAAACAAGCGTATCTGACTCTCGTCATAAAAGACTTGTTCATTCAAGCGACTTGCGGTCGCTATCTACTTATGCTATCTACCCAAAAGCAGAGGCTGGGTTGCAACCTCTGCATTTAGATTTATATTTTCAACATACTGAGTTTCAAACCCAATGTAAATCTGTTTAGAAGACTCAATTATTTTTCAGTGAATTCACCGTCAACAACGTCATCACCATTGTTGTTTGATGAATCAGCTGATTGAGCACCTTCAGCACCTTGTGCTGCTTGTTGTGCTGCGGCAGCTTGTTCGTACATTTTAACTGCAAGAGCTTGAGCTTTTTCGTTAAGAGCTTCAAGTTTAGCTTTCATATCTTCAAGATTGTTAGCTTCTTGAGCAGCTTTCAATTCATCAAGAGCTGATTGTGCAGCATCGCGTTCTGTATCGAAGCCTTTACCTTCAGTTTCTTTGATTGTTTTTTCTGTTGCAAAGATAGCTTGGTCAACTTCGTTACGAAGATCAACTTCTTCTTTACGTTTAGCATCAGCTTCTGCGTTAGCTTCTGCATCTTTCATCATTTTTTCAATTTCTTCATCAGTCAAACCTGAGTTAGATTGGATAACGATGTGTTGTTCTTTTTGAGTACCAAGGTCTTTAGCTTTAACAGATACGATACCGTTTTTATCAATATCAAATGTTACTTCGATTTGAGGGATACCACGAGGTGCAGCTGGGATATCAGTCAATTGGAAACGACCAAGAGTTTTGTTATCAGCAGCCATTGGACGTTCACCTTGAAGAACATGGATATCTACAGCTGGTTGGTTATCAGCAGCTGTTGAGAAGACTTGTGATTTAGAAGTTGGGATAGTAGTGTTACGGTCGATAAGTTTTGTAAATACACCACCCATTGTTTCGATACCAAGTGACAATGGAGTAACGTCAAGAAGTACGACGTCTTTAACATCACCAGTGATAACACCACCTTGGATAGCAGCACCCATAGCAACTACTTCATCAGGGTTAACTGATTTGTTTGGTTCTTTGCCAGTTTCAGCTTTAACAGCTTCTACAACGGCAGGGATACGAGTTGAACCACCGACAAGGATAACTTCGTCGATTTCAGAGATTGAAAGACCTGCATCTGAAAGAGCTTGACGAACTGGAGTTTTAGTACGTTCAACAAGGTCACGAGTCAAATCATCGAATTTAGCACGTGAAAGGCTTGTTTCCAAGTGAAGAGGTCCAGCAGCTCCTGCAGTGATGAATGGAAGTGAGATTTGTGTTTGAGTAACACCTGAAAGATCTTTTTTAGCTTTTTCAGCAGCATCTTTCAAACGTTGAAGGGCCATTTTATCTTGGCTAAGGTCAATTCCGTTTTCGTTCTTGAAGTCAGCAACTAACCAATCAATAATTTTTTGGTCGAAGTCGTCACCACCAAGTTTGTTATCACCTGCTGTAGCAAGTACGTCAAAGACACCATCACCAAGTTCAAGGATAGATACGTCGAATGTACCACCACCAAGGTCAAATACCAAGATTTTTTCATCTTTATCAGTTTTATCAAGACCATAAGCAAGTGCAGCTGCAGTTGGTTCGTTAACGATACGTTCTACTTCAAGACCAGCGATTTTACCAGCGTCTTTAGTTGCTTGACGTTGAGCATCGTTGAAGTATGCAGGAACTGTGATAACAGCTTTTGTTACTTTTTCACCAAGGTAATCTTCAGCGTAACCTTTAAGGTATTGAAGAATCATTGCTGAGATTTCTTGTGGAGTGTATTCTTTACCGTTTGCAGATACTTTTTCAGAAGTACCCATTTTAGATTTGATAGAGATTACTGTATCTGGGTTAGTTACTGCTTGACGTTTTGCAGCATCACCAACAATGATTTCACCATTTTTGAATGAAACAACTGATGGAGTTGTACGGTTACCTTCTGGATTTGCGATAATTTTTGATTCAGTTCCTTCAAGAACTGCAACAGCTGAGTTTGTTGTACCTAAGTCAATACCAATAATTTTAGACATGTTCTACCCCTCTTTTTTATATGAATTTATCTTTTTTATACTTTCTGTTATAGTTTAATGACATTGCGGTCAGGTCATTTGCATTTAGTTGTAAACAACAACCATTGCAGGACGCAACAAGCGTTCATGAAGTTTATAACCTTTTTGAAGAACTTGTGCAATGCTATCCACTGGATGTTCATCATCCGCTGGAAGTGTTTGAACTGCCATGTGCAAGTTGTGGTCAAAGTTTTCAACAACCACTTCTTCAACACCTTCTTCATTAAGTGCACGAACTAGGCTATCGCGTGTCATTTCAAGACCTTTTTTTACATCGTCAGTCAAACCTTCAACAGCAAGAGCTCGTTCCAAGTTATCCAAACTTGGTAAAATAGCTTTTGCTAAATCTTGTGAACGGTATTTTTGCAATTGTTGACGTTCTTCGTTAGCACGACGTTGAATATTTTGCATTTCAGCATGAGCACGAAGGTATTTGTTTTCAAAATCTTCAGCACGCTCAAGTGCTTTTTGCAATTCTTCGTTTTGAGCATCTTCTTGAGGCTGCTCTTCTACTTTTTCTTCAGTCACAACATCAGTGGCTTCAACTTCTTCTTGAAGTTCTTCGTTTTTAATTTCTTCTGACACTGTGTCCCTCCCTATCTTTTTATCAATTTAATTCAATTACTAAACTTAGTTGACCTCGTAGTGATTACTATTAAGGTATCGGTAGTAATCACCAAGTTTCATCGCTAAAACTCGCCCGATAACATTAACCAAGCTAACGCTTCGGCGATAATCCATATCAATGGGACCAATCAAGCTAAGGAGCCCAAATCCACGATAAGGAATCAGAAACTTATGTGTTAAAACAGTCACATTTGCTAAAGCTGGCTCTTGACTATCTGCAACCTGAACATTGGCAATTTCATCTTCTTTCATTGAAGAGCGAAGCGCAACCGCCACTCGTTGGTCATTATCCAAGAAACGGTAAGTTTCCAAATCAGCATAATCAAGCGAATTAACTTTACCAGCTACGAAAACCAATTCTCTGAACAATTCTGCAAAAATATAATCAAACAAATCCAAAACATTATCTGTCACTGTGAAATACTTTTGCAAAACCTGTGGAATTTCTGTTCGTAACTTATAATGGATATCCATCACCGTGCGACCAAGCAAACGTTCATCAACGATTTCTTTCAAAGTCACCAAATCTTTCAACATAAAGTTTTTCGGAATGGCAAATTGAATAGTTGCTGGCTTAGATTCATCCAAAGTTAAAACAGCTAAAGCGTCATGACTTGATAGTTGAACAATATCAAAGGCAGTTAATTTCTGGCGGGCTGGTTCAACATCCAAAATCACTGATGTATAACCAGTCATATCAGCCAAGACTTGACTTGCCTTTTGTAAAATATCATCAAGCTTAAAAGCTTCAAAATCAAAAGCCTTAACCACTTGGTAAATATCACGTTCATCGATACTATCAAGACTCAATGAATGCTCAACAAAGTACTTAAATCCAGCAGCACTTGGCATCCGTCCACTAGACGTGTGAGCTTTCTCAAGCAACCCTAGCTTTTCAAGTTTAGCCATGTCATTACGAATGGTAGCACTACTTGAATCGATAGTTGCTTGCAAAGTTTTAGAGCCAATAGGTTCATGCGTCTGTGTAAACAATTCAACGATTAAATTCAGAATTTCACTTTGACGTTGTGTAATCATAACCTCGCCCCTTTCAACTTTTAGCACTCATTTACCTCGACTGCTAATTTATAGTTCTATTATACTCCTCTAAAAAGCAGTGTCAAGGAAAAAGCATAAAAAATTAGCACTCTTTTTACTAGAGTGCTAATTCCTTATTTATCATATGTTGTTAAGTCATTTTCTTCAATAATAGCAATCAATTTACTCGCATAATTGGGGTCTGAACTAAAGCCCATATCTTGCAGTGCTTGTGCTGGTTTCTTGTACCCTTTGTTAGAAACCATAACGTCATAAGCACCTTCGCTATTACGAATTTTACCTGATTTCAGCAAATCAAAATAATCGTAAATAGCATCATCCCAAGATTTATAAACAGCAAATTGGCCAATTTCAGTTTGCCACTCATTGACAAAATAACGTTTGTATTTCAAAGTCACAGGTTTATTTCCTGGCTGCGCAGAAACAGCAAAGAGATTATGATATTTCACAGCTAGCAAATTTTGACCATAATCAGATTCTAACGCTGCTTGTGCCATCACCAATGACGGACGCACGCCATAAGCTTCTGCCACTTCTTGAACCGTTGGTGCAATGTCAGCAAAAAATTCCGACTTATTATAGGAAACTTTTTCTGTTTTATTTGCACTAGGTGTTGCTCGGTGAGCATACAGCGGTGAAAAAATACCTAGAACCAAAACAGCCAAAAATACAAGAAATTGAACAAAAGAGAATCGAGATTTCATCGTTTATTCTCCTTCAACAAAGCAATGTATTCTTCAAGGCTAAGATTATTATCAGTCATGTATTTTGCTGATTCTTTACCAACATAACGGAAGTGCCAATCTTCATAATCAACTCCTGTTGACTCACTTTTTCCTTTTGGAAAACGAAGAACAAATCCATATTCAGGTGCAATAGCTTTTACTTTTTCCACAACATCAACATCACTTTGATTGAGGTAATTAACAGTACTCATATCCATGGCTAAACCAGTTTGGTGTTCACTAGCCCCAGCCGGTTGTGAATACGTCTTAACCAAATCTTCTGCCGCAGACTGTGTCAAACTTGGGTCAGCAGCCATTTCCTGCGATACATATGAATTAAACAATTCTTCCTGGTACGCAACGCTTCGGTAACCAGAAATCAAGTGTTCACTAGCGTCAATAGCTTGCGCTGCAGCCAAGAAATTACGAGCATCATCAGCAATACGTGAATCAACCGTAATATTATCAATTTGCGTCAAATCCGGATTCATTTCTGGCGTGATGTGGTCACGATTTACCAAGACCAATTGCCAATCTTTGGTTGAAACATCAGGTAAATTCGCTACTTTTTTCTTAGCAGCTACTGAAGGGGACTTAGCTGATGAATTTTGACTCACCGAAGTAGAAGCATTTCTTGCATTTCCCTTTAAAGTCAATCGATTTCCTTGAACGAAAACAAAAATTCCAACAATAAAAATGATAATAACTAATAACCCTAATATTAAGGTTGGTAAACTACGCTTTTTTCTCATCTTTTCTTTCTTCTAATAATTGTCGACCTTTGAGACGATAACTAACATCTCCAATCGATTCAATAATAAATTTGCCATTCTCAAAACTAACAACTGTTACACTACCATTATCTAGTCCAAGACCTCTTGGGGTCGTAGGGTCAATTAACCACAAAAACGTACCAATAGTCATACCATGACTCACAACAATGGCATTGCCACCACCTGATGCTTCAATCTTTTTAGCAATAGCAGTAAATCCTTCTAAAATCCGGCTACTTAGCTCTTCCCAAGTCTCAGCCCAACCAGCGGTATCAACTTTGTAAATGCCCTTGGCTAATTCTTCGTAAGACAGCTTTGTCATATCCTTATCAAAAACTCGAGGAAGAACACCGTTGAAGAGCTCACCGTCATATCCTCCATCTAGACTACCAAAGCACCACTCACGAATACGTTTATCACGCGTGTAAGGAATATCCTCTTGCTGACATTCTCGCAATATAATTTCCATTGTTTGCAAAGTCCGCCCACTATCACTTGAAAAAGCTTCCTTAAATGTCAAACCCGCAGCCTTTAAGCCAACACCAAGTTCCTGAATACCACGTTCACCCTCAGCAGTCAACGGAGTATCACTCCAACCCTGTGCACGACCGATTGTGTTAAACATTGTCTTACCATGACGAGCAATATACAACCTTGTTTTTACCATTGGCTTCCTCCTATAAACTAGAAACAAACAGAAATAGTGATAACAAAATAAATAGTAATTTAAGACTTTAATGCCACTTTATTATAACATATTTTTCGCTTTGCTCCTTCGTCCAAAACACAATCTTAATTAGGAAAAAGACAAGTTTTTAAAGAAGGATTTCAAACAAAAATCTAGGGCAAAAATTACTTTCACCCTAGATATTTTATGACTAAAAATGATTAACAGATTAGTTTTTAAAGCTATGGACAGGCGCAGGAATTTGACCTCCACGGTGAATGAAATCAGCAGACGAATTATGGTTAACACGCATCACTGGTGCAGCACCAAGAAGTCCACCAAATTCAATCATATCGCCTTCTTTACCTTTAGGAATGATACGAACAGCTGTTGTTTTTTGATTAATAACACCAATAGCAGCTTCATCAGCAATCATAGCAGCAATTGTTTCGTGCGGAGTATCCTCAGGAATAGCAATCATATCCAAACCAACTGAACAGATAGCTGTCATAGCTTCAAGTTTTTCTAAATTAAGAGAACCATTTTGAACAGCAGCAATCATTCCTTCATCTTCAGAAACTGGAATAAAAGCACCTGATAGACCACCGACTTGGTTACAAGCCATGATTCCACCTTTTTTAACTTGGTCATTCAAAAGCGCAAGTGCTGCAGTTGTACCGTGAGTACCAACTGCTTCAAGTCCCATTTCTTCAAGAACACGAGCGACAGAATCCCCAACAGCTGGTGTAGGAGCAAGTGAAAGGTCAACAATACCAAATTTAACCCCTAAACGTTCACTAGCCATTTGACCAACTAATTGACCGATACGAGTAATTTTGAAGGCTGTTTTCTTAACAGTTTCTGCAACAACATCGAAACTTTCACCGCGAACTTTTTCAAGAGCACGTTTGACAACACCAGGACCAGAAACACCGACATTAATGACAACATCCGCTTCACCAACACCATGGAAAGCACCAGCCATGAAAGGATTATCCTCAACCGCATTGGCAAACACAACTAATTTCGCGGCGCCTAAATCAGACAATTGAGCAGTTTCTTTAATCACACGTCCCATGTCAGCAACGGCAGTCATATTGATACCAGATTTTGTTGAACCAATATTTACTGATGAACATACTTTTTCAGTCTCAGAAAGTGCACGAGGAATTGAATTAATCAAAATTTCATCGCCTTTTTGGTAACCTTTTTGAACCAATGCAGAAAAACCACCGATGAAATCAATACCAATTTTATGTGCAGCTTTATCTAAAGCATGTGCAAGTGGAAGATAATCTGTCGCATCAGTTGCAGCACCGATGATTGAAATTGGTGTCACAGACACACGTTTATTGACAATCGGAATACCAAGCTCAGCAGCAATTTCATCTCCAACTTCAACAAGAGAACCAGCTTTTTCGACTACTTTTTTATAAATTTTATCAGCAGCTTTGTTAATATCAGGATCGATACAATCAAGAAGAGAAATCCCCATAGTAATAGTACGAACATCGAAATTTTGCTCTTCAATCATTGCAATTGTTTCAGTAACTTGTCTAATATCCACAGCTAGCCTCCTTAAATATTGTACATAGCGTCAAAAATCGCTGCGCTTTGAATGTTAATTTTGACGTTAAGTGTGTCCCCATAAGCTTCAAATTCAGAGCGTAATTTTGTGAAATCTTGTTTTTCATCAGATGAAACAACAGCCATCATTGTGAAAAAATCATCCAAAACAGTTTGAGAAATATCATCAATATTCAAACCAAACTCAGCAATTTTTGCTGAAACACCTGCTACAATACCTGCTTTATCTTTTCCGACAACAGTAATAATTGCTTTCATGAGAAGCCTCCAAAACTAATATTTGTTCAATTTTACCACAATTTTCTGAAAAATTCCATTTAATTAGCAAAATAATTCGCTAATAACGAATTATTTTAGAATATTTAAAACAAATATTCATGTTTTATGTCTAAAATTGGATTTTTCTTCCGG